>JBHJGU010000030.1:0-15058 GCA_050331475.1 Maricaulaceae bacterium
GCTCCACCACGGCCTTCACCATGACCCATGTCGCCGCCCGTCAAGAGGTTCGCGATTTGCTCATAGTCTTGAAATTACCCGGCCTTGAAGGGGCGGCCCTCCGCTTCTAGCTTCTCCATCAAGCTTTGGAGCCCCTATGGCGAAACCGCCCGACCGATCATCCCGCTCAATCAGCGCCCAAGCGCAGGCGTTTTTGCAAACCGCCGAGCGCACTCCGCCCACAAGCGTGGAGGATACGGGTGCGGGCGGTCGGTTGGTGTTCGCCCTTGACGCGACGGCGAGCCGGGAGCCGACCTGGGACCTGGCCATGGGGCTGCAGTCGGAGATGTTCGAGGTCGCCGCCCAAACGGGCGGTCTTGCGGTGCAATTGGTCTTCTATCGCGGCTTTCGGGAGTGCAAAGCCAGCGGCTGGCGGCGCAATGCGGCGGGGCTGGGCGCGAGCATGCGCGCTGTGCGCTGCCTCGCTGGGCGCACCCAGATCGGCCGAATTCTCGCCCATGCGGAGAAAGCGGCGCGCACCGGCCGCGCTCCAAGCCTGGTCTTCATTGGCGACGCCTGTGAGGAAAGCCGAGACACCATCGCCGACCAAGCCGGTCGGCTTGGCTTGCGCGGGGTGAAGGCGTTCATGTTCCAAGAGGGCGCGGACCCGGCAGCGCGTGCGGTTTTTAAAGACGTCGCCCGGTTAACCGATGGGGCTTACGCGCAATTCAACGCCGGGGCGGCGGATCGGCTGCGGGCCTTGTTAGGCGCGGTGGCCGCCTATGCCTCGGGCGGCGCCGGGGGGCTGCGGGCGTTTGGTCGCGCCGGCGGCGCCGCGTTAAATGCGGCGCTTCTGATTGGCGGGCCAGGCGGGGCGGGGGCGTCATGAGTTTCTTACTGCTGGGTCTGGGCCTGCTGGTTTTTCTCATCCTTGGGGCGCGCGCCTTCGCTTCAGCGCCTGCGGCGGTGATCGCGCGGACGATCCGACCGATCGGGGGCTCAATCCTGATGCTGGTCGGGGTGGTGTTGAGCTTGCGCGGGCTCGCCATGATTGGCGGACCCATGGCGCTGGCCGGGGCCGGGATCATCTGGCCGCAATTGGTCGGTCGCGGGGCAGGGCCGAAACCGCCCGGCGCCACGTCCCAGATCGACACGCCCAGCGTCGCGATGACCTTGGACCACGACACCGGCGCCATGGACGGCGAGGTGCGGCGCGGACCGCGCAAAGGCGATCGGCTGTCTGACCTTAGCCTCGCGGAGGTGCGGGCGCTCTGGGCCATGGCCGCGGGGGACGACGCCGACGGCGCGGCGATCCTGGAAGCCTATGTCCGGCGGCGCTTTGGCGACGAGGCGGCGCGGGACGACGCCCCGCCGGAGGGGCCGCCGCCTGCCGGCGCCATGACCGACGCGGACGCGCGCGCTCTGTTGGGCGTCAAAGCGGATGCGACGCGCGATGAAATCCAAGCCGCCTATCGCCGTTTGATGAAGCTCGCCCACCCTGACCAGGGTGGCTCGACAGGGCTCGCCGCGGCGATCAACCGTGCGCGGGCCACATTGCTGGGCGAGGGCGATTGACGCCATCCGCGCACGGCGCCGAATGTCGGGACCCCGTCAGCCGCCAAAACTCCGCGTTACGGAAAATCGCAAACTTCTCCCTGGCTGGTTCAGCTCTGAGGGGAAAATCGCAAAGGTCGAGTCCGTGACATTGTCGAGCCCGAGCGCGAAGGCGGTCCCCGCGAGCGGGCCCGCTTCAGGCCTCCAGGCCGCAAACAGATCGAGTGTGCGATACCCCTCGCCGGGATTGACGCCGGCGGGCACGTCGGTTCGGTCAAACGTGGCCACCACCTTGCCGCCCACCGTCAAACCCCATTTCGGGAACCGACCCTCAACCCGCGCCGCGATCCGGTTCAGCAACAGCGAGCCGAGCCCAGCGCCCGTGGCGGCGACTTCACTGTCCACCAAATGCCCGCTCAAGCTGACGCTGATCCGATCCGCGTCATAGGCGAGATCACCCTCAAAACCCTCAATCACCACGTTTTCGTTGGAGTTGATCGTCACCCCGGGGAACACCAAGGGTCCAAACGGCGGGGTGAAGCTGGGCGGGCCTGAGATAAAGATCACCTGCTGGTCGATGAAATCCTCCACGTCCGCGTTGAAATAGCCGCCTGACACTTCCAGCCGGTCGGTTCCGAACGCCAGGCCGTCGACGCGATAGCGCGCGCCCGCCTCGAACGTGGTCGCGTCCTCGGGCTCTAAAAACGGGTTGGGGATGAAGTCATTGACCACAAGCTGGCTGACCCCGGTCGTGGGGTCCGGCCCCAAATCGACGACGAAATGGTTACCGTCCACGAACAATTGGGTGAGGCTCGGCGCGCGGAACGCTTCGGACCAACTGCCCCAAATGTAGAGCCCGTCCAGAGGCTTGAGCCCGACCGACACCCGCGGCGACAATTCCCCCTCCGACCGGTCGGGGAACGCGCCCTCCGCGTCCAAGTCGAAATGGTCAAACCGGACACCGGCGAGCACGTCTACGAGCCCGGAGAACAGATCGATCTCCGCCTGGCCATAGCCGGCCGCGAAGAACCGGGACGCGTCGGGGAATTGCAGCCGATCCTCGCCATCGCGCGTGCCCGATTGGCGATCCTCAAACACTTCCGCGCCCACGGTTACGCGCACGCTGGTGGCCTCGGTTTCCACCAGCCGCACCGTATTGTTCGCGTCAACGCCTAGGG
Organism: Maricaulaceae bacterium; assembly: GCA_050331475.1. Taxonomy (GTDB): domain Bacteria; phylum Pseudomonadota; class Alphaproteobacteria; order Caulobacterales; family Maricaulaceae; genus JBHJGU01. The sequence continues at coordinate 2,712 of JBHJGU010000030.1, forward strand.
TCTCGAAATTCGAGTCGTCAAACCGGCCGTCGAAGAACCGGTCCTCGGCCACATCAAGTCGGGTGTAATAGCCCACCACAGACAGATCGACCCAGCGCGAGCCGCCCGGATTGGCGGTGTAGCTCAGCCGTGTGTCATAGACCCGGGTGTCGCGGTCGACCACCGTGGTGGGGCTCGATTCCGCCTCCGCATTGGTGGGGTTTTCGCCCGCGCTGTCGAAGATGTTCAGAAACGCTTCGATGCGGTGATCGGGGGCGGGCTCAAAACCCACCTTCAACAGACCGTCGAAAATCCGGTCCTGACTGTCGATGATCGGTGCGCCGTCGCCATCCTCAAGGTCTTCAAACGTCTCGCGGTAGAGGAATTGCGCCAGCGCGTCGAATTTGCCTTGGACGCCAAAGAGCGACCCGCTGACGAACGGCTCCTGGCCATTGGTCTGATAGCCCGCTTTGACCCGACCGCCGAACGCGGCGTCCGGGCCGAGCATATCGCGTCCATCCACGGTCTCCACATCGATCACACCGCCCAAGCCGCCCGACCCGAACACGGTGGACGCAGCGCCGCGCAACACTTCGATCCGCTTGACCAGATCGGGATCAAGCAGAAACCGGCCCCGGTGGGCGAGGTCGAAATTCCGCCGCGCGCCGTCCACCCGCAGAATGATTTGATTGTCGGAAAATCCGCGGATCGTCGGCTCCCCGGCGATCCGTCGTGGCCCACCCTGGATCTCCACCCCCGGGGTCTCTTCAAACACCTCTTGGAAGCCAAATGGTTGGAGCAATTGAATATCCTCCCGTTCGATGACGTCGAGCGAGAGCGGCGTTTCAAAGGCGATCCGCGGCGTGCGCGTTCCCACCACAACAATAGTCTCGGCCTGCGGATCGCGGGTGCGCTGGGCGCTGTCGGACGTTTGCGCTCCCGCCGGCCCGGCCCAAAGCATCGCACCTAACGCCGCGCCGGCGAACAAGCTCAATCTCATACGGATCCCCCTGAAACAGCGCCCCCGCCGCTCTGCTTCTCGCGCATGCGTGTAGGAGGCGTTCGCATAACACGCCGACGTGATGCCGAAACCCTGACGGACTGTCAACTCGGAATAATAACCATTCGCAAAATAAGGCTTTGGCGATAAACGGAAGATTAGAGCCAGGCGCACATCGGGCGGGTCTGAAACGGTTTGCCAACGTCGATCCGATCAGGGGGCGCCATTAGGGAAAGCGCGGCCTGGGAGGGCGGCGTCTCCTCCACTGTCCGATGCGAAACGCACCGTCAGGCGGGACCGTATGGCTCAGGCCGCAGTATCAATCTGCTCAAGACTAACCGCAGGGGCAAGGCGACGGGCCGGGCGCGGGACTCCGGCTTCGTGGGGAATCCCCGCATAACCCCGCCATGGTCGCCGCGCTTTTATTATCCGCCATCCTAGTCGTCGCCGTCGTCGCAATTCATTTCGCGGGTCTGGTCGGCATTGCGCGATTGCGGGATTGGGATTTACGCCGCTTCCATGGTGAGGTGCCCCAACGCATTGAGGCGGCGCGAATTTTGATCGTCGTCTTGGCGTTGTTGGCGCTTCACGGAGTGCAGATTTGGCTGTTCGCGATCGCCTATAGCGCCTTGGATTTGTTCGAGACCTTTGAGGCGTCGCTGTATTTTTCCGCGTCCAGCTTTTCCACCGTCGGTTATGGCGACGTGGTGCTCGGGCCGCCCTGGCGGCTTTTGGGCGCCATTGAAAGCGCAGCGGGCTTTTTGCTGATTGGTTGGTCGACGGCCTTTTTGGTCACCATTGCCGGACACATGGTGGCGCTTAAGCGGGACGCGTCATAGGCGGATTGCGCCGAGGGCGGTGCGCGTCGTCACATGCGCGTGAAAGAGATGAGGCATACTCTGCGCATGACGGGAAATGAGGAAGGGTCGCATGCAGCGGAAATTCGCCATGGATCAAGGGGGGTGGCTGGTCCATAACGTCGAGGACGTTCAGTCCCATGGCGGCGTTTGCCATGCCATGTCGACCAACTGGGTGCTAGGCGCTCTGCAAAACCAGGCGTTTAATGTCCAAACTGAGTATTGGCGAGGCGTATCGCACCAACGCGCCTATGCGTTAAGGTGGGATGAGGCGCTGCGCGGGCTTTGGGGCGGGGTGAATTACGGTCGGTATCTGGCGATCGCCGAACCGCCCTCGCGCGATTACGTACAGTCCGAGGCGACCCGACTGGGATACACTTTTGCCCACAACCATGTTGGCGGAATCAACCAATTGGCCGCCCACATCACGGGGTTGGCGAATGATTCCGGTATTGTCATCGTCATGTTCGGCGTCGATCCCAATGAGCCGGCCGCAAGCCAGAATTGGGGCCACACAGTCGCTGTGCGTCGAAGCAATGCGGGCGTGTTCCGGTTTCTCGACGTCAATGACGGCCAGTATGTCGCAGGCGGCGGAGGCGCCGCCCAATTCGCAACCGATGTCTATAACGCCCTGCACGGCCATTACAGCGGCTGGGGCATCCGAGATGTCTATATCTACCGGGTCGACAGTTAGAGGCGACGCGACAGGGGCCTTAACCCCAGCGTTATAAAGCGAAACGCCCCTCGGACTGTGGAAATCCGAGGGGCGCTCTCGTCGTGCCGTTCGGCTTTGACTTATTCGGTGATCGCGGCGTTGGAGAAGTTATTCAGCGCGCCGGTGATCCGTGCGATCACCGGGTCGACGCCATCAAGACCATAGCGCGCTTTCAACTCGGCCGGGTCGAGATAGGCGACATACGTGATCCCGCCTTTCGAATAGATCAGCGCCTTGAGCGGCAAATCCAGACCGGCGCGGATGTTGGACTGCATCAACGGCGTGCCGATCCGCGGATTGCCGAACATCAACACCACCGCGTCGTCGAGTTCCAGATCGACCGACGCCGCGCCTTTGGCGTGGTCGACTTCGCCAAAAATGGTGATGCCAGCGCCTTCCAGCGCGGCTTTCATTTTCGCCACCGTCTCAGCAACGGAATGGGGGCTGGGCTTAGTGATCAGGGTGTTTACCGATTGATCATCAGTGGCGGCTTGAGCGGTCATGGCGAGGCCTCCAAAGACGAGGGCGGCGGCGAGGGGACGAGCGAAAGTACGAAACATGGCTGTCGGCTCCTTTTTGAGGGCGCGAGAAATCGCAAACCGGGTGTCCACCCGAATTGTGGCGCGGGCGCGACCATGAGGGCGAGGGCGATCAAACACCAATCACGGGTTTGCGGGCGCGCGGGCGCTGAGCCTTTGCGTTCGCGCGCACACGGTCTAAGAGGAACAAAACATCCAGAGGTGCGCCGTGTTCGACAAAATTCTGATCGCCAATCGGGGGGAAATCGCGGTTCGGGTCATAAAAACCGCGCGTAAGCTAGGGATAAAAACCGCGCTTGTTTACTCCGAAGCGGATGCGGACAGCCTCGCGGTGGAAATGGCGGACGAGGCGGTGTTCATCGGCCCGCCCCCCGCCAGCCAGAGCTATCTGGTGATCGACAAGATTTTGGCGGCCGTGAAACAGACCGGCGCTCAAGCCGTGCATCCGGGCTTTGGCTTTCTTTCAGAAAATCCGGCCTTCCCTCAGGCTTTAGCGGCAGAGGGCGTAGCGTGGATCGGCCCCAACGCCGGGGCTATTGAGGCGATGGGCGATAAGATCACCTCCAAGCGGCTCGCGGCCCAAGCCGGGGTGAACACCATTCCTGGGCATATGGATTTGATTGAAACCGCCGAGGAGGCGGTCGCGATCGCGGAGTCCATCGGCTTTCCGGTGATGATCAAAGCGTCCGCCGGAGGCGGGGGCAAAGGCATGCGTGTGGCCTGGAGCGCGGAGGAAGCGCGCGAGGGCTTCCAAGCGGCGCGTAACGAAGCGCGCGGCGCGTTTGGCGATGAGCGGATTTTTCTGGAGAAATTCGTCCGTGAACCGCGCCATATCGAGATCCAGGTGCTGGGCGACAAGCACGGGACGGTGTTGCACTTGAACGAGCGCGAGTGCTCCATCCAGCGGCGCAACCAAAAGGTCTTGGAGGAAGCGCCCAGCCCGTTCCTTGATGAGGAAACTCGCGCGGCCATGGGCTCCCAATCGGTCGCGCTGGCCAAAGCGGTGGACTATGACAGCGCAGGCACGGTGGAGTTCGTCGTCGATCCGGACCGGAATTTCTACTTCCTTGAGATGAACACCCGGCTGCAGGTGGAGCACCCGGTCACCGAGTTAATCACAGGGCTCGATCTGGTGGAGCAGATGATCCGGGTTGCGGCGGGTGAGCCGTTAAGCTTCAGCCAGGCGGACGTCAAACGCGAGGGCTGGGCCATGGAGGCCCGGGTGTATGCCGAAGACCCTTATCGGGGTTTCTTGCCCTCCATTGGCCGGCTGACCCGGCATCGCCCCCCTGAAGAGGGCCCCCTAGAGGGCGGCAAGGGCGTCCGGCTTGATTCAGGCGTGCGCGAGGGCGACGAGGTGTCGATGTTCTACGACCCCATGATCGCCAAGCTCATCGGTTATGGCCCAGACCGGATTGCGGCGATCGACGCGCTGGCCCAGGCTCTGGACGAATACGAGATCGAGGGGCCGACGCCTAATCTCGCGTTCCTCTCCACCGTGCTTGACCAGCAGCGTTATCGCGAAGGCCGGCTGACCACCGCATACATCCAGGAAGAGTTCCCCGAGGGCTTTTCCGGCGCCGAGCCGACCGAGGGTCAACGCCGGTTGTTGCTGGCGGCGGCGGCCTACGCGCGCGCTATCGCCGCGCGTCGAGAGGCGGAGACCTCTGGCCGCATTACCAACGCCCCTGGCCGCGACCGCCGGGACTGGGTGGTGATGACGCCCCAAGCAATCGTTCCCGTCGGCGTTAATTTGACCCATGCTGGCGCGGTGGTGACGCTGGACGGACACGAGCACGGCTTGGTCAGCGATTGGCGACCGGGCGCGCGATTGCTGAGCGGAACCTTGGATGGCCAGCGGATGGCGGTGCACATCGCCGCGAGACTGGGTGGCTACCAGCTGCGCCATCGCGGGGTGAGCTGGCCGGTGCGCGTGCTCTCAGCGCGGGGTGCGGAACTCGCCGCGCGCCTGCCCAAACGTGAAGATGTGGGCGGCGCCAAAGTGATCGAAAGCCCCATGCCGGGCCTGATCGTCTCCGTCGAAGCAGAACCCGGTCAGACGGTGAAAGCCGGCGCACCGCTCCTCGTCGTTGAGGCGATGAAGATGGAAAACGTCATCCGTGCGGAAGTCGACGGCGTGGTGAAGGCTGTGGCCGTTAAGCCAGGCGACAGCGTCGCCGCGGACGATGTGCTGGTGGAATTCGAATAAGGCGGCGTCGGGCGGTTTAACTGTCCGAGCGCGCGCTCGGCACCGCCAAGCAGGCTGACCCCCGGGAGGTGAGGGTCTGGCACGCGGCACGGGCTTGGCTTCGGCTCAACCCGGCGAACCGCGCCCGGTACAAGCCATCGCCTGCGCCTTGTTCGGCGTTTTGTACGATCGGTTCGGCGCGCTCCAGCCCAGCAATCTGCATGTCTGCAATGGCCATTAAGAGCGCATCGGCTTGTTCGGCGTCCCGGAACGCGCCGATTTGCACCGCCCATTCGGTCGCTGCGGCCGTGCTCGGCCCGCCAGACCGGCGCAGCGGTTGGGGCCGCGCCTGATGTGGCGCGTCCGCCTCCACCGCGGGGGCGCCTGTGGGCGGGATGACCACAGGGCTGGGACCCTCCGCCTGCGCCGCCGCGCCCAGGGCGTCGCTCAAACTGGCGAGAATCTGCTGGACCGCTTGGCTGTCATCCGCGCTTGGCCCAGGTGTTGGAGCCTCGGCGGGCGTCGCCGCGGCGATCAGAACCGCGCCGAGCGGATCGTCCGCAGCACCTGGCTTCAGTCGCGGGGAGGGCGCGCGCGCCAGAACCAACCCGCGCTCAGCAATGCGTTTGAACGCCGCCTCAATAAGCTCGGTCATATGCGCGTTCCGGCTCGCGCCGGTGCGCCCGCCAAACACCACCGCGTCGATACGGTGACCGTCGCGCTTCGCGGAGGCCGCCAAATTAAATCCCGAGGCGTTGATGTAGCCCGTCTTCACCCCGTCGACGCCTTCAACGCGTCCGAGCAGCTTGTTGTGGTTGGTGTAGGTCCGGCCCTTAAAACGGAATTCGCGCATGGAGAAACGCTTGTAGTGTTCGGGGAAATCCCGGCGGATCGCCGCGGTGAGCCGGGCGATGTCCCGCGCAGTCGTCACTTGGTCCGGGTTCGGCAAGCCGGAGGCGTTTTTAAACCGGGTCCGCGTCATGCCCAGCGCCCGGGCCCGCCGGGTCATGCCGTCGGCGAAGGCTGTCTCGCTGCCCGCCAACGTTTCACCCACCGCGTAGGCGACATCATTGGCGCTTTTAACCACCAACGCGCCGATCGCTTGCTCCACAGTGATTGATCCGCCTGCAGGTATGCCGAGTTTTGAGGGAGGTTGGGCCGCCGCCGATCGGCTGAATTGGATCGGATCGTCGAGTGCGATTTTCTCCGCCTCAATCGCGTCGAACAGCATGTAGAGCGTCATGACTTTGGTGATCGAGGCGGGGTAGCGCAATTCATCAGCGCGGCGCGCATGAAGCACGTCTCCGCTGTCGGCGTCGATCACGAACGAAGCGTATTTGACCCGGTCCGCCTGCGCCGCCGTCGCCACGGCGAACCCGGCCAGTATCGTTAATACAAAACGTCCCACACGCATGAACGATCCTAAGGGTCGTTAATTTGGAAACTTGACGCTAACCTATCGGCCGTTGCTGCGGGGTAAACAGCGCTTCACCGTCTCGAAATCCGCGCGCTCCGCACACTGGTCGACCCTGCGACCAATTAATCCGGGCTCGATGCGCCCCGCGGCGCGTTTATTGTGCACCGCAACATATACCTTGACGCAGTGCAACATAACGCGTATTTTCGGGAGGTGTTCGGGAAGCGGTTTGGACCGGGGGTCGAGCGGCGATCGAACACGGCGGCCCTTAGCGCGGGCCGCGGGAGACGTCATCGGCGCAATGGAGACAACAATGGCTGATCAAACGGATGCTGTGAAAGAAACCATCGAACAATGGGGTTTCGCCAACCAGGAAGCGTTCAAAGAAGGCTTCGAGAAGTCAATGGCCGCGTTCGGCGACTTTAATAACCTGGGTAAAGAAAATCTGGAAGCTGTGATCGCGTCCTTCACCGCAACCGGCAAAGGGCTCGAGGCGGTCACCTCCAACCTGACCAATTATTCCAAGCAAGCCATGGAAGACAGTGTTGCCGCGGCGAAAGCGCTCGCCTCAGCAAAATCCTTCCAAGAGATTGTCGAGCTTCAGTCCGAATACACCAAATCCGCGATGGACGCGTATCTCGGCGAAGTCAAAAAAATGTCCGACCTGATGTCGGCGACCATGAAAGACAGCGTGGCGCCAATCAATGATCGGTTCACCTCGGTCATCGAGTTCATGCAGACCCAACGCTAAGGGTTTGTATGGCGTTAAATCGGACAGGCCCGGCGGTTCGCAAACCGCCGGGCTTTTTCGTGTTGAGGGTGCGGTTTGGGCGCGCAAGGCGCCCGCGCGCATGTCACGCCTTTCATTCGCGCGTGAGGTCCATATCTTAGGCGTTTCCAAAGCGCGTTACGGACGAAGTGATTATGAGTGAGACGCCGAAACGGCCTACCCCGCCGGACGAGGGGACCGGCGTGGCGGTCAAGACCCGGCCGAAAACGAAAAAACCCTCCATGTACCGCGTGTTGTTGTTGAACGACGACTACACGCCCATGGAGTTCGTCGTCGCGATTTTGCAACGCATTTTTAAAAAGTCGAAGGAAGAAGCCACCCGCATCATGCTGCATGTGCACAACATGGGCGTGGGCGTGTGCGGCACTTATCCGTACGAAGTGGCCGAGACAAAAGTCGCCCAGGTGATTGACGCGGCGCGCCGCGCGCAACATCCTCTTCAGTGTATGATGGAAAAAGAGTGATCGACCTTGCCGTCTTTCTCACGCAATCTTGAAGAATCCCTCCACCGCGCCGTCGCTTACGCCAATGAGCCGGGGCATGAATTCGCCACGCTGGAGCATTTGCTGCTGGCGTTAATCGACGACACCGACGCCGCTGCAGTCATGACCGCGTGCAATGTCGACCTCGACGCGCTGCGAAAAACGCTCACCGCATATGTTCGCGACGAACTGGCGCACTTAGCCGTTGGCGAGGCTGAGGACGCCAAACCGACCGCAGCCTTCCAACGCGTGATTCAGCGCGCCGTGATCCATGTGCAGTCCTCCGGGCGGGAGGAGGTGACCGGCGCCAACGTCCTGGTCGCCTTATTCTCGGAACGCGAAAGCCATGCGGCGTATTTCCTCCAAGAGCAGGACATGACCCGTTACGACGCGGTCAATTACATCTCCCACGGCATTGCGAAGAAGCCTGGCGCCTCGGAAGCGCGCACCGTGCGTGGCTCGCTTGATGATGCGGAGGAGGCCGAGGTGAAGCCCGCGGCCGAGGCTCTGCAGGCCTATTGCGTCAATCTCAACGAAAAAGCCGCTGAAGGCGGGGTGGACCCGCTGATCGGGCGCATCGCGGAGGTGGAACGCTGCATTCAGATTCTGTGCCGGCGGCGGAAGAACAACCCGCTCTTGGTCGGCGATCCTGGTGTGGGCAAGACCGCCATCGCGGATGGTTTGGCGCGGAAAATCGTTGAGGCCGATGTGCCTGAAGTGCTGGCCGACGCAACTATTTATTCGCTCGATATGGGCGCGTTATTGGCGGGTACCCGATATCGGGGTGATTTCGAGGAACGCATCAAAGCGGTGATTAAAGAGCTTGAGGGCTTGGACAACGCGGTGCTGTTCATTGACGAGATCCACACGGTCATCGGCGCCGGCGCGACCTCGGGCGGGGCCATGGACGCCTCCAACCTCTTAAAGCCGGCGCTGCAGTCCGGCGCACTGCGGTGCATGGGCTCGACCACCTATAAAGAGTTCCGCCAACACTTTGAAAAAGACCGGGCGCTTGCACGTCGGTTTCAGAAGATTGACGTCAATGAACCCTCCGTTCCTGACGCCATTAAAATTCTGCAGGGCCTCAAGCCGTACTTCGAAGACTTCCACAAGGTGAAGTACACCAATGACGCCATTAAGGCGGCGGTGGATTTGTCGGCGAAATACATTGGCGATCGGAAATTGCCCGACAAAGCGATTGACGTGATTGACGAGGTCGGCGCGAGCCAAATGCTGCTGCCGGAGAGTAAGCGCAAAAAGACCGTCGCGGTGAAAGACGTCGAGTCGGTGATTGCGAAAATGGCCCGTATTCCATCCAAGTCGGTGTCGAAGTCCGACGAGGCGGTGCTCAAATCGCTCGAACAGGATCTCGCGCGCGTGGTCTATGGTCAGGACCAGGCGATCACCCAACTGGCCGCCGCGATCAAGCTGGCGCGGGCGGGACTGCGCGAGGCGAACAAGCCGATCGGGTGTTATATCTTCGCCGGGCCGACGGGGGTGGGCAAAACCGAAGTCGCCCGCCAACTCGCGTCCGTGTTGGGCGTCGAACTGACCCGTTTCGATATGTCCGAATATATGGAGCGGCACACGGTCAGCCGGCTTCTGGGCGCGCCTCCGGGTTATGTGGGGTATGACCAAGGCGGGCAGCTGACCGACGCGGTCGACCAACACCCCCATTGCGTGCTGCTGCTCGACGAGATCGAGAAAGCCCATCCGGACATTTTCAACATCTTGTTGCAGGTCATGGACAATGGCTCGCTGACCGACGCCAACGGCAAGAAAGTCGATTTCCGCAACGTGATCTTGATCATGACGACAAATGCGGGGGCTGCGGACAGCGCTAAGCAAGCCATTGGCTTTGGCCGCGGTCTGAAGGCGGATGAGCAGGGCGCCGCGCTCGAAAAGCTGTTCGCGCCGGAGTTCCGCAACCGCTTAGATGCGACGATCAGCTTCCAGCCGCTCAGCCGGGACACGATCTCCAAGGTGGTGGAGAAATTCATCCTCCAACTTGAGGCGCAGCTAGGCGACCGGAACGTCACCTTTGAGGTCAGCCCCGCGGCGGTCGAATGGTTGGGCGAACGCGGTTACGACGAGGTTTTTGGCGCCCGTCCCCTGGGTCGGGTGATCCAGGAACGGATCAAAAAGCCGCTCGCTGACGAAATTCTGTTCGGCAAGCTGAAAAAAGGTGGGTTGGTGAAGATCGATGTGAACGACACCGATCCCGACGAGCTGGCCTTCGACATCGAAGCCGCCCCGCCGCGTAAGCCCAAAGGCGATGCTGGCGGACCGGATGAGCCGGAAAAAGAACCTGAATTGGTGGGCTAACCTGCTCGCGCTTAGCCCTTGAGGTGGGCGGCGATGTCGACCGCGATTGCCGCTAACGCCTCATGGTCGCCGTGAAGGCCTGCGCCGTGCTCGGCGGTCGTCTGGCCGTCATAGCGCGGGATAATGTGGACGTGCAGGTGAAAAACCGTTTGTCCGCCCGAGGCGCCGTTAAACTGTGTGATCACCAAGCCGTCGGGGTTCAGCGCCGCGCGCACCGCCTTGGCCACGTTCTGCACCCGCGGGAACAGCGTGGCGAGAGTGTCCGCCTCGGCGTCCAGCAGGTTGCGCGCCGGCGCTTTCGGGATCACCAGTGTGTGGCCTTTGGACTGGGGATAGAGGTCTAAGAACGCCAAGACCGCGTCGTCTTCGTAGACGCGATGGCAAGGCACGTCACCGCGCAGCATTTTGGCGAAAATGTTCTCCGGATCGTATTGACCGTCTAAGCTCATGGTTGGGTTCCCCTCGGTATGAAATTTCGGACGGTTGCTCGTCCGTGTCGGCTCTCGGCTGAAGTACGGCGATTACATCCTAAACCCGAAAAGGCTGAACGCCGTCTCGCGAGGTCACGGCGCGCCGTCAAAGCGGGCGAGCCAGTCTTGGGTCAAGGCCTCTCCATCGGGCAGGTCCGGCCGGCTCAGCAGTCTGGCGGGATAGGGTGCGCGGATCGGCTTGAGCGCTCGGCCCAGGGCGACATAGGCCGGCGGCGGGCCCTGCTCGCCGGTGTCCGGCGCCGCGCCCGCCCGGAACACGTAACCCTTGCTGTAGCGATACATACTGACCAGGTCCCCAGCCTGATCAAGGACCGCTTGGCCGCCACCGACCTTCTCAAGCCAGTGATCGGAAACCGCGGTGAGGAAGTTGACGCACTTGATGCCATGCTCACAGTAAATGCTCACCCCGGTTAGATGGTCGAGATCAAAACCCGGCAGGCGCATGGCTGTTTCGCCGGCAATTTTAGCGGCCGCATTCATCCCACCAACGCTGGAGGGAACGATAAAGCCCAGGCCGCCATAAGCATGCTCGACCTCAAGCCGATCACAGAAGCTAATGAATTGTTTGATAAAGCCATCCAGGGACCCCGACACTGATAGGGGATAGGTCAGCCAAAGATACCCCAGATAGCTGGGCCGAACCGGGGCGTTGTGCGCCAGAGCCGCAATCGACCAGGGATGGCTGGCGCTGCCGTCCACATCACCGCTCGCTTCGAACTCGAGAGTGCGATCGGTATCCAACAGTTTCGCCAAAGCGACCTCGTCAACCGTCTGGCCGTCCTTAAGCGTGCGATTGCGCTTTTCCAGATTAATCGCATAATAGCGCAACTGACCTTTCGCTTGATCCAGATACTCTCGGATGCAAGCCAAGATGGCTTGACGCCGCTGGGCGTTATCAGGCCGGTTGAAGTAGAAACTCATGGTCAAACCGGCGAGCAAGGCCGGATCATTGCTGCCCTCGAACATTAGTAAAGGCGCAGCGCTCAACCGAGCCACCGTCTCAGACGTTAGAACAGTCACAGCCTGTCTCCCGAGGTCACGGCGCGCCGTCAAAGCGGGCGAGCCATTGCTGGGTCAGGGCCTCGCCATCGGGTAGATCCGGCCGGCTGATCAGTCGGTCGGGATAGGGCGCGCGGATCGGCTTGAGCGCTCGGCCCAGGGCGACATAGGCCGGCGGCGGGCCTTGCTCGCCCGTGTCGGGCGTCTCGCCCGCCCGGAACACATAACCCGTGCTGTAGCGATACGCGCGGACCAGGTCTCCGGCCTGATCAAGGACCGCCTGGCCGCCGCCCAATTTCTCAAGCCAGCGATCAGAAACCGCGGTGAGGAAGTTGACGCACTTGATGCCATGCTTACAGCGAATGCCCACCCCGGTCAGATGGTCGATATCAAACCCTGGCAGGCGCATGGCTGTTTCGCCGGCAATGTAAGTGGCCGCATCCATCCCGCCAACGCTGGAGGGAACGATAAAGCCCAAGCCGCCATACGCATGCTCAACCTCAAGTCGATCACAGAATCGGATGAATTGTTGGATAAAGCCATCCAGGGATCCCGACACCGATAG
>JBHJGU010000031.1:0-13454 GCA_050331475.1 Maricaulaceae bacterium
GGACTGGAGCGGGCGCGACCGGCGGCGTCGGCGCAACGGGCGCCGCCGGCGGATTAAGCGCGCTTGGCGCATCCAGTGAGTCGTCGGGCGCTGGGGGCGGCGGGTTCTCGATCGCTAACGCAGCAAATGCGAGGTCCGGCGCATCCTCACGCTCGATCGGGGCGGCGAAGCTTTCGCGCGCCGCTTGGGCCAGCGGTCCCGCGGATGCGGCCGAGGCGGCGATCAAGGGCCCGCCCGCCAATGGCTCGATCGGGTCAATTTCGGTGATGCGAATCACGCCGTCCGCGGCGATGGCGTGGGCTAAGGCCTCCGCCGCCTCCAGTGCGCGCGGCGCAGCGACGACCCGCGCGGGCTCGCCTAACGCGAAGGCGCGCGAGGGCGAAGCGGGCGCGTCCGCGGGGTTGACGCCCAGGCGGCGCGCGGTTTCGCGCGTTAAGAAGCCGACCGGGCCGAGCCCTGCGGCCCGCTGATAGGCGCGCAGCGCCGCACGGGTGCGCGGCCCATAGACGCCGTCAATGGGACCGGGATCATGGCCTACGCCCAAGAGGCGGCTTTGCAAGGCCGCAACGAAGGCCTCGCTCGCCTCATCCGCGCAGACCACCGACACCCAGGCGAACCGCTCCGGTCCGCTGGCCACCGGCGTTTGCACGGTCTGGGTCACAGGTGGCGTCCAATTTCGGGACAGCTCTGCGGGGGCGACTAAGCTTTGGGTTTCCACGCTGCGGGTGGTCGGAGGCACCACCCGCTCTGTGACCGAGGCGGGGCGCACGAGAACCCGGCGCTCAATGTCCTCATACGCAGCGGGGACCTCAATGACCTCCACATCCGCGGCGGTCACTAAGGCCTGGCGATCCACAACCGCTTGTCCGCTGGGTAATTGCGTGCGGAAAAACACCCGCCCTGTTGTGGGGTCCAAAGCCGCCGCTGAGGCGGTGGTTTCCGGCGCCCATTCCGCAATGGGCGCGCCGGCGGCCACCGTTTCGGTGTAGGTTCGAAATTCCGGGTCCTTAATGACAAATTTCTGGTAGGCCGGGCGGACTAAAACCCGTTCGGTCACGGTGTCATACTCCGCCGGCGTGACGAGGTATTCCGTCCGGCCGTCCTCAATGACGATCTCGTCGCGCGTCGATACGAATTCGGCCGGCGAGGCGCTGACGCGCTCATAGCCTGGACGCACCACCACTTCGCGGGAGACGAGCTCCTGGCTACGACCGATTTGGACCCGGGCCAGGCACGCCTCAGCGCCCGCGCTCGGCGGCGCGCCGTCCCCGGGCAGGCTGACTTTCAGCGGTTCGGCCTGCGCCAAGTGCGCCACCGCGATCAGGGTGAGCGCCGACGCGCCTGCTCGCCAAGTTACCGTCATCATCCGTCCCCACACCGTTTCTGATCCAAGCCGGACTTCGGGTCCGCGTTCTGGTTCAAATTAAGACGATGTTAATAGAGACGCAATTTTCGGGCTAGCCGTGGTTCGTTCAAAACTATTCGCCCGCGGCGAGCACCGGGGGCGGAATGTCGAGCCCGCCGAGGCTCAGTTCCGGATGCGCGGCTCTAAGCGACGGCTCCAGCGGCAAATGAATAGTCACCTGGGTGCCCGCGTCCGGCGCGCTTTCCAGCTCAACCCATCCGCCGTGTAACTGCGCAAACGCCCGCACCAAGGTCAGCCCAAGCCCCGGACCGCCGCGTGCGCCGGATTCAAACCGGTCGAAGGCCCGGGTCTGGTCTTCCCGGCTCATGCCCGGCCCGTCGTCGGCGACCCAAAGCCGCGTCTCCGTCTCCTCCACCCGGGCGCCCAGCGTGACCGATCCGCCCGCCGGGGTATGCCGCAACGCGTTGGAGACCAAATTGCTCAGCGCTTGGCGCAGCCGGCGGTGATCGCCCCGGATCACGGGGATCTCGGGATCGCAATCAATGGTGAGACTGACTTGGGTGTCCTGGGTGGAGGTGGCGGCCAGCCCGGCCACGCTTTCCAACAGCTCCGCTAAGGCGACGTCGCCCAATTCGAGCTCGAGTTTGCCCGCCTCAATGGCGGACATATCCAGAATGTCGTCGATCAGTTTCGAGAGTTGCAGCGAGGCGTCATGGATCGCGCCCACTTGCTCGCGTTGGCGGGCGCTGAGCGGATCGCCCACGGGCGCGGTCAAGAACTCGGAGTACCCCCGGATCGTCGTCAACGGCGCCCGTAAATGCAGGGATACCCGCTCCATAAAGCTTGTTTTGGCCTGATCGGCCTCTTCAAGCGCTTCGGCGCGGTCTTGCAGGGCTTTTTGAATGCGCCGGCTGTCGGTGACGTCGTTCCACGCGATCACGGTGGCGCCGTCGGGCAGGGGCCGGGACAGATAGGTCAGGATCGTGTCGTCGGTGCGCCGGATCTCCTCGGAGACTTGCTCGCGCGCGGCCGGGTCGGTGTCGGTCAATCGCGCTTTGATCTGTCCCCAAAACGCCTCGTCAGGGTAAAGCGGCAAGCATTGGGTGAGCAGATCGTCAAACGCGGCCCCTTCGGCCAGCGCCTCACGGTCTAAGCGCCACAGCGAAGCAAAGGCCGTGTTGGCTAAGCGCAATCGCCCGTCGGTGCCGAACACCGCAACGCCTTCATTCAGCTTATCCAGGGTCGCGCGTTGGACATTAATCAATGTGTTGTATTGCGCGCGCAGTGTGATCTGGTCGGTCATGTCCTCGAAAATCAGCAACAGCCCGCCGAAAGGATGGCGCAGGCGCGCGAGCCGCAAGGTGCGCCCGTCGGGCAGCGGCCAAAGCTCATCCTCCATCGTCTCTTCGGAGGCGTAGCGCGCCAGCTCCTTGCGCTTCCAGCCCGCATAGTCGGTTTGTTCGGGCAACCGCCGTAGGTCGCGCAATCGGTCAAGCACCGCACCGTGATTGGGACCCTCGTCAAGCCAGCCTTCGTCCAAACCGAAGAGTTTGGTGAAGGCGGTGTTATGGAAGATGAGCTTGGCTTGGCTGTCGAAAATCGCCACCGCGTCGGCCAGATGATCCAGGGTCTCGTCATGGGCGTGCTGGCGGCGATTTAACTCATCGGCCAAGTCTTCGACCTGTGTGACGTCGAGCGCCATGCCTGCGACCCCACCGGACACCGGGAAGGTGATGATGCGGAACGCGCGGCGCTGGCCTTGGGCGACCACCCAACGCACGGCCTCCGCGCGAGCGCGTTCGTCGCGCGCCACTCGGGCTTGGGTTTCAGTTTCCCCGTCGAAATGTAGGTTCTTGCGCACCGCTTCTTCCAAGGCGCGCGCTTCGACCGCTTCCAGATAGGCTTCATTCGCCCACAGCAGTTTGAGGTTTGCGCTCAACCGCCAGACCGGGAAGGGCGCTTTTCCCAGAAGATCAAAGACCGCCAAGGGGTCTTGGCCGGCCAATTGTTTCGCGGCCTCCACCCGCCCGCGGGCGCCGGACTCTTCGAGCCCCTTCACCGTGGAATCCGACAGCCAAAGCACCACCGATGCGCCCGCCGGCCGACCGTCGGCTTCCAAGAAGCGACCCGACGGCCCAATCACGGTGAGCGAGAAGGGCAGGCCCTCGGTGCGCAAGCGGGTCAGCCGTTCCCGCAGCGTGGTGTCCTGGCCCGCGGCGTCGCGCGCCTCGAAATCGCCAATGGCGTCCAGCAGTCGCTTGCCGGGCTCCGGACCGTCAGGGGTTTCGCAGAATTGCATCAAGCTGGCCAAGGCCAAAGGCGCGCCGTAAATCCGCGGTTGGCCCCAATCGCCGGCGCTGACGCGCGCGTCGTCGTCCCAGACCAGCACCAAGCCCGGATGCGCGCCGAAAATCGAATCCGCCCGCGCGAGGCGCGCTTCAAGCCGTTCCGCGCGGGCGCGCCATTTTCGCGATGCGCCGCGGGCTCGCTCGGTGATCCGCCACGCCCATACCAACGCAGCCACGGCGAAAGCCATGGCGCTCACCGTGATAAAGAAGGTTGCGACTTCCAAAAACGCCGCCATGTCTCCACGCCCGCCGGAGTTCGTTAACGACACAAACCGCGGTCGAGCTTAACGGCTCGTTAACTCACCGCAAACCGCGCCATAGCGCCGTTACGTCGCCGCCGCCTCTAAGAACGGCGTCGGGTCGAGGAGGATGACGTCCTCCCGCTTGGCCAACGCCTCGAGCAGCCAATATTTGTGAGCCGCGCCGAAGGTGACCATCAGCCGTTTGCCCTGACCTTTCAGCGCGTCCAACGCGGCGGCCACGCCCGCGTAATGGGCGGCGTTGATGGTCTCCCAATCGCCCGGTCCCAAATCGTGCGCAAAAACCCGGGCGTACGGCGCGTAGCCGGCTTTCGCCGCTTGGTCGTACGCCTCCGAATGGAGGAAAAACGGATCGTCGCTTCGGCCCGCGGTCGCTTCGCGCAGGCTTGCGAGGCCCGCTTGGTAGGCGGCCCAATCCTCCGCGCGGGCGGGGTCTGCGCGCAGTCGGGCCAGAGCGGCGCGCCGGTAAGTGTTCATGGGCGCGGTCCAGCCGGCGGCGCCGAAAAGTTCAAGGCCGCGTTCCTTCGCCAGTGGAAACAGAACGTCGGTGTATTCGGGGAACACCGCCGCCCGGCGCTCTTGAATCTCGCCGGTTTCCAGAAAGCTCGTCCAGGCCCGGTCTATGCGATTGGGCGGGACTTCGATGGCCGCCGCATCCGGGTCAACGGCGCGGAACAGCCGGTCGAGAAAACCGAGACTGTAGCGATCAGACGTTCGATGACCGCGGTGGATCATACCGAACACCACGACCTCCGTTTTCGGTGCGTCTGCGGAGAGGGCGGTTTGCGGTCGCGCAATCCGTTCGCCGTTGACCAGGATGCTTCCATCGGCGGTTTGCGCGACGCCGTGCGCGTCCTCAGTCTTGGGAAAAACACGCGTGATCGCGCGCGTCTTCAAGTCGAGCTCAGCGACGCCGTCCCCGGTCTCGACATAGGCGTGTCGTCGGTCGCGCGCGAGCAACACGCTTTGCGGCGGCGCCTCGAAGCCCGAGGTTTCGTCGACCACGTCGAAAGAGGCGGTATTGATCCATTGCACCACGCCCTGGGCGCAGGGCGCGAGGATGTGGGCGTTATCACCGGTGAAGGCCGGCGCGCCGGGGTCTTCACACCCCGCCACCACGGCCAGTCGCTCCCGATTGAGCCGGTCCCAGATGGCTAACGCGTTCCGGTCTGTGAGCCGCTCCACGCCGAGCACACCGTCACTCGAAACCGAGGACGGCTCAAAAATGGCCGGTAACTCTGACCCCGCCGTTTGAGCCAAGCCTGCGGCCGATACGCTGGCGATCAGCGCGATGATGGCGATCCTTGGGGGCATTTTGCGTCCTCCGGTCTTCGCGTTCACTCAAACGGGGAAACCGGGCGGGAGGAAGGCGAGCGACCGGATGGGCCAGTTCACGCAGCCGGTGAAGCGAGCGCCGCGTTCCCGGTGCGCGCTCTTCGGCCGCCCAAGATCACGGAGCCGCCGATCAAACCTGCAATCACGAGCAGCGCGCCGTTTATCGCCCAGGCCATGGGATCGGCGATCCGGCCCAGCCAAGTTGCGGCATGGGCGACAGTGAGAAGAGCGAACGCCAAGGCGGTGGCGGCGCGCAGCCGCCGGGACATCCGAACCCGATCGCGCCAAAGCGCGGACGCGCAAAGGCTCAGCGCGGATAAGCCGAGATAGAGCAATGGGAGCGATGCGACGGGGGCGAAGAGCCCGACCAAGGCGGTCCCTGAGAACGCGAGCGGTTGGCCCCATACCCAACCGATCCAGAGCCGTTCGCGGATCGGCGCGGGTCGACCCTGATCGCGTCGTCGCGCCGCCCAGATCGAGACCGAGCTGGCGACGATGACGGTTAACGCGAGGCCGAGCAGGGCATAGGCCACTTTAAGCGGCGCGCCGCCATACCACCCAATGTGCAAGGCCGGCAAAGCGCCGAGCACTTGCTGGCCGAAGCTTCCCTCCGCAAAGCCGGTTTGCGAGACCAAAGCGCCCGTCCCATCGAGCATATAGCGCTCGCCATTCGTCAAATGGCCGGGACGGTCGAGAATAATCAAAAGGTTTTGGCCTTGGGTGCCGATTTCCGCCACGCGCAGCCGGTCAAAGCGCGCGTCCGGATGCGCCTCTAGCAGGCTCTGCAGAGGCGCGGCGATCGGCGGCAAGGGCGCGGCCGTCCGGTCGGGTTCGAAGACCGGCCCAGCGATGGCGGACCGTGCGGCCCCGATGTCGCCGTCAAACACCACAAGCGCCAAGGCGCCCAGAATGACCGTGGACAGGCCCAGCAATGCGCCAGTCAGCGCGATGACGATGTGAAACGGCGCACCCCAAACGCTCAACCGATTATGCAAATCCGCGTCTTGCAGCCGTTTCGCCCCGCCCAGGCGCAGCGCGAAGGCGTCTTTGAACACGCGCGGATGCGCCAAGAGGCCGGAGATCACCGAGGCCAAAAGCGCGATCCCCAACGCGCCCACCAATGAAATACCCAAGGTCTGGGGCAAATGGAGGCGAACATGCAGCTCGGTCAGGAGATCGACCACCGGGGTCTTGTAAGGCTCGATCGTGTCCCCGCTCGGGTCGATCGCCCATTTCTCCGACACGCCGTTGGGAAAATCGAACGCTTCGATGATCAGCCGGCGCGTGTCGTTCTTCGGCGGCCAGACGAACACGTCCTTTTGCACCCCCAGCGCCAGGGAGCGCTCATAGGCCAAGGCCACCGCGGCTTCGGTTTGTTGCGGGCTAACGGTGTTGACGAAAGGGCCTTGGGGTTGCTCCCACCGGCTTAGCTCATGGTCGAACACTAAGATCGCGCCGGTTAGGCAAACCAGATAGAGCAACGCCGCCACAGCGAGGCCCAGGCTGGAATGGGCCGACAACAGGGCGCGTACGAACGGTGCGGATACCTTGGGCCAGATGGACTGGGTCATGCCGCCTCCTACACCAAGACCCCGACGCCGAAAACGACGCTGAGGCCCAATAGCCCAACGCCGGCTCGGATTAACCGCGGGTCCGCCAGCGCCCAAGCCATGCCGGCCGCCCAACCCAGCGGGATGAACAGTCCGCCTAAGGCGATGCGGTCAATGTCAGAGAGCGGTGCGCGCGTCGCGATCATCAGCCCCACCGCCAAGGCGGCGAAGGCCGCCAGCGGGCCGGCGATCAATCCGCGCAGGGCAGCCCGGGTCCATCGGGGCGCACGGACCGCTGGGTCAAGGCGGGTCTCGCGTTCCGCTCTCACTCCGGCCTTGGCCCAACGGGCGCTGAACCCCACCCCGATCAGACCCATCGTCATCACGGCTGCGGCGGCGAACGCTAACCCCACTTCAAAGCCCGCCGCCAGACCCATGAGCGCGAGCGCCCCCAGCACCCCGCCCCATCCGAGACCGACGCTCAGGCCGTGCGCGGGACCGTTCGACGCCCAGGCCCGCCAAAGCCCCAAAACCCCTAACCCGGCCATGGCCAAGCTCAAAAAGCCTAGGATCACAGGGTTCATGGCGTCCGCGTCCTAGAAGCGATAGGTGAGCCGGGCGCCGGCGCGTCGGGTTTCACCCACATCGTTAGACGGCGCCACGCCCGCTAGCCCCGCGGCCACCAGCGAGGTCGACCCGGTGGCGAAAAACGCGTTCAGCGCGTTTTCCACAAAGGCTTCGAACTCGAAAGACCGGGCGCGAATGCCCGTTCGGAAGGTCAGGACGTCAAAGCCGGAGAAGGAGAATGTGGGCGCTGGATTGATCAGATTCTGGAAGCTGCGTTGAATATTTTATTCGGCGCGGATAAAGCCCTGGCCTTGCAGATAGCTCAGCGACCGCTCGTAATCACCCACGAGGCTGAAGGTGTGCGCGGGCGCGTTGGGCAGGGTCGCGCCGGTTAGGTCGCCGAATGGACTGTCCGCAAAGTCGGTGAAGATCGCTTGGGTGAAGCCATAGCCCGCATTCAACGTGAAGCCGTCAAACGGATTGGCGTCGAGGGTGATTTCTGTGCCGATGCTGCGCGCGGACGCGGCATTGGTGGTGAAGCTCGTCGCCACGCCGCCAATAACGTCGACGGCGACCACTTGCAGATCGTCGTAATCGACAAAGAAGCCGTTGGCGTTGAACACCAGCCGGCCGCCAAACCAGGTCGATTTCACCCCGCCTTCATAAGAAATGGCGTTCTCTTCGTCGAACGGGACGCCCACGGCGCCGGCCGCGCTGTTAAACCCGCCCGCGCGGAATCCGGTGGACACGCTGAAATAGGTGGAGACTGTGTCCGTCCATTCATAGAGAATTGAGCCCTTGGGCGTGACGGCGGAGAAATCCTCCTCGCCGAAAAACGCTGGGATCGGCGGGGCAACGAAGGCGGCGACGCCGAAGCTGATATTCTCGCCCGAAACCTCCACGTTATCTCGGTTAAACCGGGCGCCGGCCGAGAGTTCGAGCTTCGGAATTGGCCGAAAGCGCACATCCCCGAACACGCCCACATTGAACACTTCCTGGTCGAACACGGTCGTCACCGTACTGCCGTCATTGGGGAACGGCCCACCGGGTAGCCCTGCGGTCAGAATGAAAAACGCGTCATCCCCGGGCGCGAGAACGAAGGTGGAATCGAAATCGTTGAAGCTGAAATTCGCGCCCACCACAAACGATGTCCGTCCTAAGATGGGCGCGTCGAAATCGATGCTTTGGAAGCGGAATTCTTGAGCGACGGAGTCTTCAACCGTCTCACCGGTGGTGACGAAGAAATCGAGCGGTGTGAAATCGCTGTCGGAGGCCACATCATTGCTGGCGAGAAAATACGAGGTGGTGGCGATGAAATCGCCAAACCCGGTGTCATAGGTTCCGCGCGCCGTGATCAAGGACCGGTCCGCTTGGTTGGGGCCTTGGAAATCGGCTAGGCTGAGCAATTGCTCGCCGCCCAAAATACTGTCCACCGAAGCGGTGTTCGTGCCGTCAAAATTGGTCCGGTCGAAGGAGCCGGAGAGGTCGAGCACGAGCTTCTCGGTCGCTTGCGAGCGTAGGCTCAACCGCGCACCGTAGCTTTCCGAGCCCACCGAGCCCAGTTCCGGGGCGGCGAACTCCACAAAGCCGTCGCTGATCGCCCCAAAGGCGACAAGACGGGCGGTGAGTTTGTCATCCCCGGTTAGCGAGCCGTTGATCACCCCGCGCACTTCGCCGTCGGGGAAGCTGCCCCCCTCCACAGACAGCGAGGCGGAGAATTCCTCCGTCGGCTTTTGGGTGACCAGATTGATCACCCCGCCAATGGCGCCGCGACCAAAAGTGGTGCCTTGGGGGCCGAATACCGCTTCGATTCGCTCCAGATCGAACAAATTCGGATCAATGCCGATCGTGCCGCCGGTGGGGTTGACGATCACTTCGTCCACATAGATCGCCGTGGTCGGCCCGCTGGCGCCGGTGGCGATGAAATTGCTGATGCCGCGGATGGAGATGTTCGTGTCCACCGGGCTTGAGCCTTCGGTGAAACTGATATTCGGCAGGCGCACTAAATAATCACGCACATTACCAAAATTCGACCGTTCGATCTCTTCCGCTGTCAGAACCGCGATGCTTTGAGGGACGTCCTGGAGATCTTCTTCCGTGCGCCGGGCGGTGACGAGGATGGTCTCCATATCGACGTCTGCGAACACCTCAGGCGCTCCGGCGTCCTGGCCATAGGCGACACTCGGGCTCAGCGCTAGAGACAGCGCCAGCGCGCTCACCGATGTAGAAAACCCTCGCACCTTACAGCCCCCCGCGCGTCTTCCTCTAGAAACGATGCGACTGTTAGTGCGAGGCGTTCGCGGCGTCAATGAGAATGCGAATAAGCTGTGCTCATTCGTCTCAATGACCTTCGAGGCCGCGAGTGTGGGGTCGATGACTCCCAAACGAAAACCGCCGAGCGCGCGGCCCGGCGGTTCCCTAACGGCGGTGAAGGCCTTGTTTAATAACGGTAATGCTCGGGCTTGTAAGGTCCGTCCTGGCTGACGCCGATATAGGAGGCTTGCTCCTCCGACAGCCGCGAGAGTTCGACGCCGATTTTCGCCAAATGCAGGGCGGCGACTTTCTCGTCCAAATGCTTAGGCAGGGTGAAAACCTTGTTCTCGTATTGATCGCCGCGTAGCCATAACTCGATCTGCGCCAGCACTTGGTTGGTGAAGCTCGCCGACATGACGAACGACGGGTGACCGGTTGCGTTGCCCAAGTTCAAGAGCCGCCCCTGGGAGAGCAAGATCATGCGCTTGCCGTCCGGGAACTCGACCATATCCACTTGGTCTTTAATGTTATCCCATTTGTAGTTCTTCAGCGCTTCGACTTGGATTTCATTGTCGAAGTGGCCGATATTGCCTACGATCGCCATGTCTTTCATGGCGCGCATGTGGTCCACCGTTAGGACGTCTTTGTTCCCCGTGGCGGTGACGAAGATGTCCGCCCGCGGGGCGGCTTCCTCCATGGTCACCACCTCGAAGCCGTCCATGGCCGCCTGCAGCGCGCAGATCGGGTCGATTTCGGTGACCAGCACTCGGGCACCCGCGCCGCGTAAGGATTGCGCCGAGCCTTTGCCCACATCGCCATACCCAGCGATGCACGCCACTTTGCCCGCAATCATCACATCGGTCGCCCGGCGAATGCCGTCGACGAGAGATTCTTTACAGCCGTATTTGTTGTCGAACTTCGACTTGGTCACGCTGTCATTGACGTTGATCGCCGGGAAGGGCAGCTCGCCGCGCTTTTCAAGCTGGTAAAGTCGCAAAACGCCGGTGGTGGTTTCTTCCGACACCCCTTTGATCGCGGCCTTTGCGCGCGCAAAGAAGCCGGGCGTTTGGCCCATACGCTTGCGGATTTGCTCAAACAGGATGGTTTCTTCTTCATTGCCCGGATTGGCGAGCACAGAGGCGTCTTGCTCGGCTTTCGCGCCGAGCAAGATGTACATGGTCGCGTCCCCGCCATCGTCGAGGATCATGTTCGCCGGCTCGTCAGGCCATTGAAAAGTTTGGTCGATGAAATCCCAATACTCCTCCAGCGTTTCGCCCTTGTGAGCGAACACCGGAACCCCGGTCGCAGCGATGGCGGCCGCGGCGTGGTCTTGGGTCGAGTAGATATTGCACGACGCCCACCGAACCTCCGCGCCCAACGCCGTAAGCGTTTCGATCAAAACCGCGGTCTGAATCGTCATATGCAGCGAGCCGGTGATCCGCGCGCCCTTGAGCGGTTGATCGACGGCGAACTCCTCGCGCGTCGCCATCAAGCCGGGCATTTCGGTCTCAGCGATGGTGATTTCCTTGCGGCCGAAATCGGCGAGGGAGAGATCTTTAACGGCGTGATCGGCCATGGGGCTGTCCTTAAATCTGATCAGGGGGCGCGTGCGCCTCTTGCCGCCCGGTCATAAGGCGGCGGACGCACAGAGGCAAGCTTACATATAAACATTTCTTTATATGACTGTTCCGCCGGCAAATCCTGACCAGGGGCGTTCGACCTCACGGTGGATTGATCCGACAGGTTGAGGTTGTGGGCGCCCGAAACGCCGCTCAGCCGAGTCGCTTCAAGCTTTATCAATCCGGGGTCGGCCACTCTGCACGCGGTCAATGTCCGCAGGATGAGTGGAAGGCGTCCCATGGCTGCAGAGCGCATCGTGTCTCGTAAACCGGTTGGACTGTCATTGAGTTCGGTCAAAGCGCGCCTGGGTTTGGCGATCGCTGCGGCGGTGTTCGCGGTCGTCGCCTTGGGCGGGTTCGCGCTTTACACGGAGACCCAACTCGCGCGGCAAACCGAAAAACTCTACCGCCACCCCTATGCGGTGGGCACGGCGGTGCGCGATGTCCAAACTGGGGTGGTGGCCCTTCACCGCTCGATGAAGGATGTCGCGCTGTCGCGCGACGCCGAACAATTAAACGCTGCGGTGACGGCCGTCGCCGAGCAGGAGGCCGAAATCCTTCGCCGCTTCGACCTCATTCGCGAACGGTTTCTCGGCGATCCCCAAATGGTGGAGACCGCCTATCGTCGGATCGTCGAATGGCGCCCGATCCGCGGCGAGGTCATCGCGTCAACGCGGTCCGGTGATCGTGCGGCGGCGGCCGACATTACCCGCGCGCGCGGCGCCGAGCATTTGGCGAAGATCTTTCAGTCGGTCGACGCCTTGCGCGCCTTCGCGGACGCGAAAGCTGAGACCTTTAAAGCCAACAGTGACCGACTTAAGGCGCGTTCACTCTTCGCCACACTTCTGGCGATCGCAATGGCGGTCGGTCTCGCCGCCGCGATCCTGATTTGGACCGGCCGGTCGATCCTCCGCGCGATCACCGGCTTGTCGGGGGAGGCCTTGCGCCTGGCGGACGGCGATTTACAGGCGGAAGTCGCCGGGCAAGCGCGGCGTGACGAGTTCGCGCCGCTGGCCCAGGCGCTCGAAGTTCTGCGCACCCGGTCGATCGAACGCGCACGCTTGGCGAATGTCGAAGACCTGGTCGCCGAGCAGGCCCGCCGACGGGAGCGCACCGAAAAGCTGATCGCGGATTTCCGCAGCGAGGCAAGCGCGACGCTGGATGCGCTATCTGAGCAGCGCGCGGGACTGGAGACGATGGCGGAACGTCTGACCGGCGCGGCCCAAACCGCGCGAGACGACGCCGGCGGCGCGCGGGACTCCACCCAAAACGTCGCCGCCCAAGTTCGCGCCGTCGCCGAGGCGGTTCAAGACATGTCCCGCTCGATCGAGGAAATCGCCGCGCGGGCGGGGGAGGCGCGAGAGACCGCGAACGCCGCCACGGGTCAGGCGCACACGACCCGAAGCCGGTTCGAGCATTTACGCGGGTCGATCCGGGGGGTCGAAACCGTCTCCACTTTGATCCGGGAGATCACCGAGCAGACGAATTTGCTCGCCCTGAACGCAACCATAGAAGCTGCACGCGCTGGCGACGCCGGCAAGGGCTTCGCCGTGGTGGCGCAAGAGGTAAAGACCCTCGCCGGGCAGACCGCGGACGCGACCCAGTCCATCACGGAGCGCATCACGGACATCCAGACCACCGCCGCCTCGGCCGCGGAAGGCTTTGACGCGATTTTGGAAATGATCGAGGCGGTCACCACCGCGGCGAGCGCGATTGCGGGCGCAGTCGAAGAGCAAGACGCCGTCACCCGTTCGATCACCCAATCCGCTCAAGACGCCTCCCAAAGCACGGCCTCGGCGCGCGACAATGTGGTCCGGCTTGGCGCGGTTGTCGCCCAATCCTCCGACGCCGCCGAACAGACCCAGACCGCGGCCGATGCCGTCTCTAAAACCGCTCAGACCCTGCGCGGGGTGACCCAAACCTTCCTTGACGAGGTGGCCGCGGTTTAATCGCGCGCAAAAGCGACGGATTGGCGAGCCGAGACCGTTTAATGGGCCGGTTAACACCTTCGGAGGACGCCATGACGGGCCGCAAGTTTTGGGCGGGGATCGCCTTTATCGTATTCGCCGGCGTTGCGGGGGCGCAATCCGCCGACGCCAGGCGCGAGGCGCTGCGCAAACAATTCGAGGGCATGCGGCTGAGCCCGCCTGCGGCCC
>JBHJGU010000032.1:0-69143 GCA_050331475.1 Maricaulaceae bacterium
GTCAGCGGCTGGCGCGGGCTGGGCCGCGTCCGGGGTTGGGGCCGTTTGGGCTGCGGGCGCCGGCGGCTCGGCGGGGGCCGGCCCAACGGTCTCGGTCAGCTGGGCGGCGGTGTCCGCGAACTGGGCCTCAAGCGCGGCGAAGTCGTCTTCGGTCGCGTTCGGGTTGGCGGCCGCGGCCGCGGTGGCCTGCAGGTCGCCCACCAGGGTGGCTGTGTCCTGCGCCGTGGCGGCGTTGACGTCCGCCTCGGTTTGAGCCGTCGTCACGGTCTCTTGCTGCGCGGCCGCGGCGGCTTGCGGCGGTTGGGCGGCGACGTCGAGGGTGACGGCGGTTGGTTGCTCGGCAGGTTGCGCCGGGCTCGGCGCCGCGGGAACCGCGGGCTCGGCCGCCGGTTGCACCCCGGCGGCGGGGTCGATCGTCTGGAGCTGGGTCAGCCCCGCGACGTTTGGGTTTACAGAACTCAGCGCCATACTGCGCCCCTTTTCGACTGGTTTTTCCAGGAACGCCGCGTTCGGCGACGTCGACGCGGAAAGGAGCAAGCGGGGCGCCAGGTGAGCGCCCCAGCTGGGCGAGGCGCTGCAATTCGGGCTAACGCGCTGAGTGCAAACCCCACTCTTTCGTGACAATCGCGGCTGTATCGTGAAGCGGCAAAAATTGCCCAAATAGGCTCGGTAAAATTTACCGATGGGTCAAAACGATGCCTAATAGAGAATAAATACAAGAAAACATTAAAGAAAATGACGCGCATTCACGGCGTCGGCGAAATCGTCCAAAACAGCGTGAGCCTGCGAGCGAAAGCCCGCTTTTATAAAAGGTGTCGCGTGGCTCTGATCCCAATTACCACCCCCGACGATCCGCGGATCGCAGTTTATCGGTCGGTTCGCGAGCGCGACCTGATCGGCCGCCACGGCCGGTTCATCGCCGAGAGCGCGCGGGTGGTGGCGCGCCTGTTTCAAAGCCCGCTTCACACCGCGGAAAGTGTTCTGTTGTCTGAAAGCCAGGCGCGCGCAAAGCCCGATCTGCTCGCCCAGGCCGCAGCAGCCGGCGTGCCGGTCTATGTCTGTGCGCAATCCGTGATGGACGCGGTCGCGGGGTTTCCGGTGCATCGGGGCGTGTTGGCGGCGGGGCTGCGCGGGGCTGACCCAACGCTGGGCGAACTCTGCGCGCGCACACCGCTTGGGCGACCCATCGTGGCGCTGGTCGGCTTGTCGGATGCGGATAATGTCGGCGCCATTGCGCGCCATGCGGCGTGTTTCGGGGCGGGCGCACTAGTACTGGACGCGCAATGCTGCGACCCGCTTTACCGCAAAGCGATCCGTGTGTCCGCCGGAACGGTTCTGAGCTTGCCCATGGCGCGGGTTGGACAGGGGCCCGAGGCGCTGCTCGACGGGTTAGAAGCCGCGGGCTACGTCCCTTGGGCCCTAACGCCGCAGGCCGCCATCCCGATCCGAGGCGCGCCGGTACCTGATCGGTTGGCGCTGCTGCTGGGGGCGGAGGGGACAGGCTTGCCAGCCGATGTCCTCGCCCGGTGTGAGGGGCGCGCCATCCCTATGGCGGCGGGCGCGGACAGCCTGAACGTCGCCACCGCCGCCGCGATCGCGCTTTATGAGATCGCCCAGGGGCGCGCCGCTTGACCGACGGGCGCGCGCGGCTACCTCCGGCCGCCATGGACACGCGACTCTCTTCTTTTGGACCGGACGCGCAAATCCTGGTGGTGGGGGCTAGCGGTGGGCTAGGTTCAGCCTTCATCAGGCAGTTGGCGGGGGACGCGCGCGTGGGGCGGGTCTACTCCTGGTCGCGCCAACCGATCGATCCGCCGTTTGGGGTGGAGGCCCGCGCCGATGTCGACATTACCGAGGCCGCGAGCGTCGCCGCCGCCGCGGAGGCCCTGCCCGATCGGCTCGATTTGGTGGTGACGGCGAGCGGGGTGCTCCATGGCGCGGACTTCGCGCCGGAGAAGTCCTGGCGCATGCTCGACGCTAAGGCGATGGCCCAGGTCTACGCGGTCAACACGATCGGTCCCGCAATCGTCGCGAAATATACGTTGGATCGGCTTCGAAAGGACCGCAAAGCGGTGTTCGCCGCTTTGTCCGCCCGGGTGGGCTCAATCTCGGACAATCGGTTGGGCGGCTGGCACGCCTATCGGGCGTCGAAGGCGGCGCTCAACATGGTGCTGAAGAATTTTTCCATTGAATTGGCGCGTAAAAACAAAACCGCGGTTGTGCTGGGCCTGCATCCCGGCACGGTGGACAGCGCGCTTTCCGAACCGTTTCAAGGCAACGTGCCCGAGGGCAAGTTGTTCACCCCCGATTATTCCGCTGACCGCCTGCTTTCTGTGATCAACGCGCTGGGCCCCGAAGCCTCAGGCCAGGTCTATGATTGGGCGGGGGAGCGGGTGGAGGCCTGAGCGCGGTCGCCAGACGGCGCGAGCTCCGCGCATGTGCGGCGCGTATTCATCTTGATCGCCGTGTTCAAGAAACTTTGTTGTTCGCCGCGGGGGTGACTGCGCATCAATCAGAACTGGCGCCGCTTAACCAGCCGCTTGGGAGGGCCTGGGAGGGCCAGTTCTGGGTGTGTATCTTTTGCTGGCGTTCGACATCGCGTAGCGCATCGGCGGTCAGATATGGGTAGTCCGACAGAATGTCTTGGTGGGATAGTCCCGATTTCAGCAAATCCACCACGTCGCTCGAACGCATACGCGTGCCTTTAATTGTTGGCTTTCCACCGCAAATATGGGGGTATGAGACAATATTGGGGAATTCTTTTTGGCTCATTACAGTCCCCTTAATTGGCTCATTACAGTCCCCTTAAACGGCTTGGGCCGTCTGGCAGAAACCATCATTATATATTATCCTAGTGCTTTTCTCTCAAGACGGTCAATGCGTTGACGGGGCGGATCGGTGGATTGATCGGAACGTTCGCGGGGCTCCATCAATGCGCGCGCTTTAGAGCGCCTGGCCATACCTATCGACCCCGCGCGTCACTCCCATGGTCGCAGCGATGACGGCAAAGCCCGCGACCGCGCCCCAGACGCGCGCGTCATCGCCGGCGCTGAACCGCGCAAACGCTCGCTCGCTAAACTTCCAAATCCGCAAAAAACCGGTCCGCCTGCGCGCTCAAAAGCAGCGACACCAAGGTGCGCAATTCGTTCGTCGTCGAGGCGGCGCGCAGGGTGAACAATTGCAGCAAGCGCAAGGACACCCAAATCCCGCCCTTTTCGAAGCGGGGCGCCGCTTCGGCCTCGGGCGCCCATAAGACCCGGTATCGCGCCATGCATTTAAAGAACCGGGCGCCCTCGTCGCTTTGGGTGATTTCGACCACACATTGGGTCGTCTTTGAGCGAACGAGATGTTCGACGGCCTCTGCGTTGGCCCGTCCGCTGTAATACGATGGTCCGAATTCCCGGCGAACGCCGAAGCCGGGCTCCGAACACGGTCGCAGGAGCACTTCGACGCCTTCGTCCTTGTTCGGTCGCACCAGCAAGACGCATTCACTGGTTTGCGTGTCGGTGATGATAGGCTGACGCCAACGGGCCACTTCGCGATCGGCTGCGGAAACGTCGATGAACCCGACGCCAACGCCGTGGGACTCCGGCGCGAGGCCGTTTTCGCTCCAGCACCAGCCCGGTAGGGCGTCAAGCGGGACAAAATCGCAGCGAACCGTCGCGTCAGGCCCTTGAGCGAGTTGATTAAAGTATTTGGGCGGAAGCGCCGGCCCAAACGTATGCGCGCGCGCGAAGGACCGCATCAGAGCGGCCGACCGAAACAAGGGCGCGCCCGCGCACAATAAGCTCCAAGGCGCGCTGGCGATGACCGAGCGCGCGTCGGTGTTGATAAACGAGTCCGCGGCTAAGGCCTCGCGCACGGCCTGTGCGCTCGCCCAGATCCAGCGCAGTTCGCCGTCTGCGGGCGGTGTCCAATCGGGGGGAACGGCGATAATGCTGTTTCGGTTGAGTTTCCAAAGAAACCGGGTCCCCTGTTCGGAATGCGGCGCATCGGAGAAGCGCGCCTTTGAGGTCTCAAACTCGTGTAAAAACGGCGTCGGCTGGCCTTGATGCACCCGCTTATAATTGCTGCGGGTCGCTTGGATGGACGGCGCAATCTGAGTGCCGCCCACATTGCCCGGCTCGGTTTTCGCCTGCAGCAGCCATTCAACATCGCCCGCGCCGCGGGGGCGGACGATAAAGCCCTGCCAGGCGACTTCTGGTTGGTCGATCAGGGGTAGATAGACGGGCGCGTGTCCGTCACTGTGGGGGACCGCCCGGACCCCGCGGATCGCGAAGAACCGACCGGATGCATGGTGTAAGCCGCCCTCGCGTAACGTCCAGGGCGCACAATCGCTCAAGCCGATCGTCTCGATCTGGAGTTGGCTGGCGGCGCGCGCCGCGTCGAGCCACGCGCGCACCGTTTCGATGGACGCGCTCATAACCGCGCCCTCACCGCGGCGATCACGGCGTCAAGGTCGGGCGGTTGGAAGACGGCGTCTCCGCTTAGCCGTCGGGTCAGCTCCTCCAGCGGGCGACCCGCTTTTCGCCCACTGGCGATGAACGCCAACTCGACGGCGTCCAGGCCCGTGGTTTCATAAGCGTCCCCCCAATGGCGCGACATCGGAAACAGCTCCGCGCTCAGATCGAGCGCCATCCCCAGATGCGTGGCGAGCCAGACGTCCTGTTCGATATCCTCTAACAGGCCCGTCACATCGCCGGCCTCGATCTGCTGCAACCAGGTTTCCGCAAACTCGCCCGAGAGCGCGTAGATGGGCGGCGCGGTCTCGTTTTTCGCCGCCAACACGGTCATCCAATCGTTTAAGACCGTCACCACCGGGTCAGCGTGTAGCACGCACCCCGCGTCCAATAGGCGTTTCACGTAGTCTCTTAACGGGCGGAGCGTTGCAGCGTTGGACAACCGGAACGGGCCCACGCGGTTCAAAAGGCTCCGCCGCGCCACCCAGGTGCTGGTGGGCTCCAAATAGCGCGAGGTCCCGCAATACGCGTCGGCGAGGGTACGGTTCAAAGGCGAGACGGTGGTGAAAAACGCGCGGTCAGTGCGCGGCCCGCGGTTCTGGAACGCCGCCGCCCGCGTCCAAACCATGTCTGCATCCGTGGTTTCAAGCGCCCTAAGCGCCGTCTCCAAATGGTTGGGCAACCAGTAGTCGTCATGGTTCAGGAACGCGACGAACTCGGTTTCCGCGAGCGCCATGCCTACGGAGTTCGGCCCCGCTTGTTCACCGAACCGTTCGGGCAGATTGATCATGGTGATCCGAGGATCGTCGAACGCGGCGACCCGCGCTTCGGTGTCGTCGGTGCAATGATCCCCGATCACCCAGAGCAACCAGTCCTCGCGCGTTTGCGCGCGCACGGTCCGGATCACCCGAGACAGCATTTCCGCCCGGTTATAGGTCGACAGCAGGATCGTTACGGCGGGGGGCACGGGTGGACGCGGTCTCCGGTGGGCTTGAGTAGTGAAGAACCACGAGCCGGCGGCTGGCGCTTAAAGCCGACTGGATCGTTGCGGTTGTCGTTTAAACAGGCTTAGCAAATTTTATCTGCGAGTGCGCGTAACTTTGATTTCTTATCAAATTTCCGCGCCCCTATTCGAATGCTTTTTTTCTACGTTAATCTATGGTTGTGCGGTCGAGGGGCGAACCTATGAAGCAGGTTATTAATTGGTTAAACGAAAAGTATCCGATGGCGACCTGCCCCGCCTGTCACTAGGAAACGAAATTTTGGCATTGGCTTAATCCATTATGGGGAAAGAAAATACGCTGTCCTTCATGTAAAACAAAGCTAAAAGTTGTCGACACAAAGCGGCGTACATGGTTGAGCATCATCGGTGTAGTCGTTTTTTTGACATTGTATCGCGCCGGTATTTTATGGCCGTTCGGGTGGATATTGCTCGTTTTCGTTTTGATGCTGATTGCTCGCCTTGATGGGGGTAGTCGCCAACTGTTGTTGCGATTGGAAGAAGAGGTGTTGAGTCGCTAACTGGGGATGGCGGACGGTGCTGAAAAGAAAGCGCTACCGTTCTGGCGTTCGGCGAGACGAGCACGGCGGCGTCGACAAACCGGGTGGCGCTGGAGCGCCTTTGCCAAACCTTAATGACTTGATCGACGAGGCGAAGGCGAGCGGTTTGGGGAGACGCCCTGAGCGCGAGGCCAACGCGCCCCCTACAACACCGCACTCGCCTTTTTCTGGGTTTCGGGGTCGAGATAGATCTCCCCGTCCAGCGCTTTAAACTCTTTGGCTTTCTGTGCCATGTCATTGGGGGGTTAAGTCTGATAAATAAACGACACCGACACGGTACACAGTTTTATCAAATCGTAAGTATCGCTTCCTGAAGAATTTACGGTGGTGGTGCCCAAAGACGTGTCGAAAATGTATCGGCTTTGTCACGTGGAGTTACGCCAATATCTTTCCTTATCAGTAACATAAGATTTTTGAGCTTCTCATCGTGATCTTGCTGTGTACCTTTGTAGCATACCCGCGAACAATCTTGATATTCATGCAAAGCATTTAAAACATCCTGCGGTGCAAACAGCATAAGATTATTAGTGGCTCTGCAAAATGCGACTTTATTTTCAATGTTCATTTTGTCTATAATAATTGTGGTTAAGGATTGTATAAACTCCTCATAGTGTTTAAGTTTAACCTGACGCCATTCAGCCTCACGCTCCCGTCGTTTGGTAAAAAAGTATGCAGTAGCCGCGATCACAACCCCCACAGGGATTGGTGCGAACTCGGATATGACCAGGCCGATATCCATTAAGAACCCTTGTTTCAGGCTTTCCTACAACACTGCGTTTGCCTTTTTCTGGGTTTCGGGGTCGAGATAGATCTCTCCACCCAGCGCTTTGAAAGCTTCGGCGCGTTCGGCCATACCCGCTTCGGCATCGGCTTCGCTTAAGGCGTCTTCGTCGGCCGCGCCCCGCATGTCCGGATCATTCAACGTCGCCGCATAATCGCGCACGTCTTGGGTGATCTTCATGGAGCAGAATTTTGGCCCGCACATGGAGCAGAAATGCGCCACCTTGTGGGCCTCTTTGGGCAGGGTTTGGTCGTGGAAGTCCCGCGCGGTTTCGGGGTCGAGCGCGAGGTTGAACTGTCCTCCCAGCGGAACTCGAACCGGGCGCGGGAGAGCGCGTCGTCGCGGATTTGCGCGGCCGGATGCCCCTTGGCGAGATCTGCGGCGTGGGCGGCGATTTTATAGGTGATCACCCCGGCCTTCACGTCGTCCCGGTCGGGCAGGCCCAAATGCTCCTTCGGCGTGACATAGCACAGCATGGCGCAGCCGAACCAACCGATCATCGCCGCGCCGATGCCTGAAGTAATGTGGTCATAGCCCGGCGCAATGTCGGTGGTCAGCGGGCCGAGGGTGTAGAACGGCGCCTCGCCGCATTCTTTCAGCTGTTTGTCCATATTGATCTTGATCTTGTGCATGGGCACGTGGCCCGGACCCTCGATCATGACCTGGCAACCCTTGCCCCACGCGATTTGCGTCAGCTCGCCCAGGGTCTCCAGCTCCGCGAATTGCGCGGCGTCGTTGGCGTCCGCGATCGAGCCGGGGCGCAGACCGTCGCCCAAGCTGAAGGAGACGTCATAGCGGCGCATGAGATCGCAGATCTCGTCGAACCGCTCATATAGGAAGCTCTCTTTGTGGTGGGCGAGGCACCATTTCGCCATGATGGAGCCGCCGCGCGACACGATGCCGGTCACCCGCTTCGCCGTCAGCGGCACATAGGCCAACCGCACCCCGGCGTGGATGGTGAAATAATCCACCCCTTGCTCGCATTGCTGAATCAGGGTGTCTTTGTAGACATCCCAGTCGAGTTTGGCTGGATCGCCGCCCACTTTCTCCAGCGCCTGGTAAATCGGCACGGTGCCCACGGGCACAGCCGAATTGCGTAAGATCCATTCGCGAATGTTGTGGATGTTCCGGCCCGTGGAAAGATCCATGATGGTGTCTGCGCCCCAGCGGGTCGCCCAGACCATTTTTTCGACTTCGTCCTCCACGCTGGAGGTGACGGCCGAATTGCCAATATTGGCGTTGATCTTCACCAAGAAATTGCGGCCGATAATCATCGGCTCCAATTCCGGATGATTGATGTTCGCCGGGATGATCGCGCGGCCGCGGGCGATCTCGTCGCGCACGAATTCCGGGGTGACGAAGGCGGGCACCTCCGCGCCGAAGCTTTCGCCCTGGGCCAGGGTGTCGCCCGCGTCCGCCAGCGCTTGGCGACGGCCGAGATTCTCCCGCTCGGCGACGTAGATCATCTCCTCGGTAATGACGCCTGCGCGCGCAAACTCGTATTGGGTGATCGGCGCGCCGTCTTGGCCACGCACAGGGCGGGGCAGATTGGGATACTCCCGCACCAGCCGATCGCCCGCGACGAAGCCGTTATCCTCGGGCTTCACATGGCGGCCGTCATAAGCCTCCACCCCGCGCCGGCCGATCCAAGGCGCGCGGATGCGGGGCAGGCCTTGTTCCACATCAATGGTTTGGGCGGGGTCGGAATACGGTCCCGAGGTGTCATAGACCCGCACCGGCGGCTCGAGCGCGGAGGGGTGCAGCTCGATCTCCCGATGGGGCACGGCGATGTCCTCGCGGCCCTGCGGATGGGTGAACACCTTGGTCGACGCGGGCAGCGGGCCGGTGGTCACAGCGGCGCCTTTAAAGGCTTTGGGATCGGCGGGCTTGTTCATGGCGGGGCTCCTTTAGGCGGCGGCTAGCGGGGTTGCGGCTAGCGGATAGCGGTTGCGGCGAAAGCGCTCTGGGATCAGCGTCGGCGCGCGGGGCAATTGGGCCTCCACCCGGGCGATCCAGGCGCGCACGGCTGGCTTGGCCATAAAGGCGTCAAAGGCGAGCCCGCCGGTGACGGCCGTGAGCCACAGCCGGGCGTAAACGGAGAGGTCGGCCAGCGTGGGGCGGGGCTGCGCCGCGAGGAACGGGCCCTCTCCCAAATAGCTCAGGAATTCTTGCACATGGCGGGCGCGGACCCAGGCCATCGGCTCTTCGCGCGGGCGGCTGGCCACGATGCGTCGGATAAAGCCCGCCCGGCGCAGCAAAATCGGCCATAACGGCGTTGTCCAGCTCGGTACGCCGGAGGTCGCCTTGACAATCGCGCCCAGCCGCCAGCCGCGGGTGAGCCAGCTTGTGGCGGTTTCGGAGTCGAAAATCGAGCGGAACGTATAGTGGATCAGCTCGTCATCGACCCAGCGGACGATTTCCAACACCCGGCCGCGCGCGGCGCGGTCGCTGGGCAAGAGCGGGGGCTCGGGGAACACATCGTCCAGCCAACAGCCTAAGTCGGTCGACTCAATCCGTGCGGTCTCGCCGATGCTCAGCACTGGCACTTGGCGAAACCCGAACGGTTTGATCTCGCCCTTGCGGACGGGATCCACATAGACCGTGTCAAACGCGATGTTTTTGTAGAGGCAGTAGAAATAGACTTTCGCGCCATAGGGGCTGGTGGCGTAAGTGAAAAGTTTCACGCAGGAGCGCTCCACGGCTTGGACCGCAGATGACGCTCCCGATTGAGACGCAGCTAAGGCCGCGGCCGTTCCCGTCATGTTTCCGCCCGTCCCTCCGCCGGCTCGGCCTTCGCCTACCCCGGATCAGGTTCAAAGGGTGCTCGCACGGGCGGAAGCATACTTCCGGGTCATCACCGACCTTAGCGCGATCTCCGCCGGTCCCCCGGCGCCCCTCGGTTTAATCGTCACTTAACGCGCTGGGCGGGGGCCGCGCAACCCCGGTCATGGTTTAGGCTTGTGCGCACTCGCGCTCCAAATGGCCCAACATGGCGTCCACCGCCAGCGCGATGCGCGCCCAGCTCTCCTCGCGCACCGAGGCGCGGTCCATCCGCTCCAGCCCGGTGATGATCACCCCGTGAACGGTGGCGAACAGCACCCGCGCCGCCCTCCGGTTCAGCTCAGGCGAGCGCTCACACGGCCCCGCCTGCAGTGCGCGTTCGATCAACCGGTAAAGGTCCGACTGGCGGCGCAGATAATCCTCCGGAAACGCGATCGGCCGGGCGTTAAACGCCATGACCGCGCCCCACCGGGTCTTATTCTCTTGCACAAACCGGATATAAGCGTCCGCCAAGGTCATGAGTTGAGCGCGCACGTCGTCACCACGCGCGCAGGCCTGATCGAGCGCGTCAGACGCCAGGGCGTAGAAAGCGTCATAAACCCGCTTGCCGACTTCGCAAAGCAACCCGTTTAGATCGCCGAACGCATAATAAAGCGAGCCCGTGGCCACGCCCACCTTGTCCGCGATGGCTCTCGCCTTGGCCGTCTCCAAGCCGCCTTCGGAAATCAACGCGTCTGTGGCGTCGATCACCTTTTGCCGATCCACCGCGCCTTTGCGCATGCTCGCCCTCGACTTGCGTTTGACGCAACGGACCCCGTTGCATCGGTGGTGTCAAGAAAACTTCGAAAACCGCGCTGGGAAAAGCCTCAACCGCGCTTTTGCCCGCGGTGGCAAGGCTGATCTTCACAGCTTTCTGAGGCTTTCAACGCCGTTGAGCGCGCTATCGGGGCGGGTCTGAGGTCCCAATGATCGCTAGTGAAAATTATTCGCATAACGTCTTGCAAGTCGTTCTCACCTAGGGTAAGCCTTTCGGTATGACGTTGGCCTGCGCTCTCCGAACCCCAACGCCGCGCTCTGCCCAGCGCGGTCAGCGGGCCAGCGTCCTTGCCGCCCCAACTAGGGCGGCGCCCGCGCGGTCCCCGCTCCGGATCTGCCCACCGGACCGGGGGCCGCGCCGAACTCGGCGCGCACCGAAGACGGTGAACAAACCTTATGATTGAACGTCCTTTCACCCGGTCGGAGGCGCGCGCGCGCCGGCTCGATCCCCGCGCCACCTTACGCAGCGTCCGTGCTTGGGTGTTCGCCGCGGCCCGAGGCGGGGATGCGCGGGCGGCCGCCTGCGCGGAGACGCCCGCCGCGGCGGCCTGCGCGCTGGATGTGCTCATGCGCGCGCTCAGCGTCTATGGCCGTCGGCCGATCGATATTTTACCGGTCTGCTGTTCGGAAACCACAGCCGATGAGGCCCGGCTTCTGGCCGCCATCGCGCATGCGGGTCAAGGCGCGGACCCCAGCCTGTGCTTAAGTCCGTTTATCGTACGGCGGGGACTTAAAAGCGCGGTGCGCGCCGCCCAGGCGGTCGCACGCAGCGACGCCGACGCGACCGACATCCTCACCCCTTATAGGGGTCGCGCATCAGGATAACGTCTTCGCGCTCGGGGCTGGTGGAGAGTAAAGCGACCGGACAGCCGATCAATTCCTCGATCCGGGGGACATATTTCACGGCCGTGGCGGGCAGATCCGCCCAGGAGCGTGCGCCTTGGGTGGATTTGCTCCACCCTTCCATCGTCTCATAAACCGGCTCGATCTGCGCCTGGGCTCGGCGATCCGCAGGTAGGCGGTGATACCGCTTTGGCCCGATTTTATAGGCCACGCAGACCTTGAGTTCCTCAAAGCCGTCCAGCACGTCGAGCTTGGTCAGCGCGACCCCGTCAATGCCCGATAGCGCGACGGTCTGGCGAACTGCGACCGCATCGAACCAGCCACAGCGGCGTTGGCGTCCTGTGACGGTGCCGAACTCCGCACCCCGTTCACCGATACGCCGCCCCACTTCATTGTCGAGTTCGGTCGGGAACGGGCCCAGGCCCACCCGCGTGGTGTAAGCCTTCGCGATGCCGAGCACGTAATTGACGGCGCCGGGGCCGACGCCCGAGCCGGCGCAGGCTTGTCCCGCCACCGTGTTCGAGGAGGTGACGTAAGGATAGGTGCCGTGGTCGACATCCAAAAGCGCGCCCTGAGCGCCTTCGAACAGGATACGCTTGCCCGCTTTTTGCGCCTCGTCGAGCGCTTTCCAGGCCGGTCCGGCGTAAGCGAGCGCTTTCGGCGCGATCTCGCGCAATTGGCTGAGCAACGCCGCGCGATCACATTCGGGTTGGCCCAGGCCTCGGCGCAGGGCGTTGTGATGGTGTAAGAGATCGTCAACACGGCTCTCGAGACCCGCCTCGTCCGCGAGGTCGATGAGCCGGATGGCGCGGCGGGCGACCTTATCCTCGTAAGCCGGGCCGATGCCGCGCCGGGTGGTGCCGATGGCCATGCCGTCGTCGCGGTTTTCCCGCATGGCGTCCAGCTCGCGGTGGACCGGCAGGATGAGGGCTACGTTCTCCGCCACCACCAAATTTTCCGGTGTCGCTTTAACGCCTTGGCTGCGCAGCCGATCAATCTCCTCCATCAGAGCCCACGGGTCGACCACCACGCCGTTGCCAATGACCGAGCGGGTGTTCTTCCGTACGATCCCCGACGGCAGAAGCGAGAGCTTATAAGTCGTCCCATCGATGACGAGCGTGTGCCCCGCGTTATGTCCGCCCTGAAAGCGCACCACCACGTCGGCGCGCAAGGACAGCCAATCGACGATTTTTCCTTTTCCCTCGTCGCCCCATTGGGCTCCGATCACGACGACGTTCGCCAACCGCGTTCGCTCCTTGATGATTTCGCGTTGAACCGGGGGCTATCGGCCGAATTGAAACGCGATCCGCCCGCCCGCATTGTTCAGCGCGTCGTTTTCCGGTCCGCCAATGATCTGGCCATGGCTGAGGTGCTCGATAAAGCCCTCAAGCGCAATCCGCTCATTCAGCCGCCAGCCTACCGCGAAGGCGGAGCGGAACAAATCACGCGACCCGAATTCAATGGTGTTTTCGTTCAAAAAATTCAGCTCAGCCACGACATCCGGCGGATCGCCCGGCATCGCGTCCGGAATACTGATTTCGCCCGTGTGCAAAGTATAGCCGAAATCGCCTTGTATATAGATCTTACGTGACAGCGACTCTGGTAAGACGTCCCAGCGCCAGGATAAGCCGAACCCACCAAAGCTCGTGTCCCCCGACGTGTTCAGGTTGCCACCGACGAAGAAACGCGGTCGGCCGATATAGCGTGCGATCTCAGGAAGGGGAAAATAGACTTGGCCCACAATGTCCGGGCCGTCCTCCAAATCACCCCCGCCAATCGGTAGATCATGACTGGCGACGCCACCGGCGATCTCAAACGCGTCGAAGTCGACCGTGCCAATTTGCGCGCCCGCGCCGGGCGCGCCGCACACGACCGCCAAAACCGCGGCCGCGGTGAGCCTGCGATACATTCGGTATTCCCCTCGCATAATCGTGATCAATCCTACGGCTTTCCCAAAGCGCTGGCAAACCGGAACGCTTTCGGTTTTTGTTTCGTTTCGACGCGCCCGCGGGCCTCCATATTTCGGACCCAAAGTGCGTTTAGTGCGTTTCCTACACTCGCTCGGGGATGCGCGGGTCACCAGGAAAGATTTATCATGAAACGCACGCTTCTTTTGCTCAGCGCGATAGCGCTTACGCTTACCGCCTGCACCACCGATCCGTTCACCGGTGAACGCCAAATCAGCCGCACGGCGCGGGGCGCGGGCGTGGGCGCGGTAGGCGGCGCCGCGACCGGCGCGTTGTTGGGCCAAGTGTTCGGCGGCCGCCCAGGCAAGGGCGCATGGATCGGAGCTGCGGCCGGCACAGCGCTTGGCACAGGGGTCGGCGTCTATCAGGACCGCCAAGAAGCCAGATTGCGCCAAGAATTGGCGGGCCAGGGGGTCAATGTCACGCGCGACGGCGACACGATCGTTCTGAACATGCGCGACGCGATC
Source organism: Maricaulaceae bacterium (assembly GCA_050331475.1). GTDB lineage: Bacteria > Pseudomonadota > Alphaproteobacteria > Caulobacterales > Maricaulaceae > JBHJGU01. The sequence continues at coordinate 13,676 of JBHJGU010000032.1, forward strand.
ACCTTCCCGACCAACCAAGCCACGCTGAACGCGTCTGCGGTGAACACGCTTGCGGGCGTCACCACCGTGCTGAAAGAGTTTGACCAGACGTTTGTTGAAATCGGCGGACACACGGACAGCGTCGGCTCCGAGGACGCTAACCAGCAATTGTCCGAACGCCGGGCGGCGTCGGTCTATGATTATTTGGTGGGCCAAGGGGTCGCCGGCGGCCGGTTGCGCGCCGTGGGGTATGGGGAAGGGTTCCCAATCGCCGATAACACCACGGACTTTGGGCGGGCGCAGAACCGGCGGGTGGAAATCTACATCGTTCCGAACGCGTAATGGCGTCATTGCCGATCACGGGTTGATGTCGGCCTGCTCTGGGTCGAGCTGCAAATGGTCGATGGGCGCGAGGTCATAAATCGCGTCCATCACCTCAAACTGCAGCCCCATGGGTCGTCCGGAGGTGGAGTTCCACAGCGCGACGACACCCGAGCGCAAAGCCGGATCGAACAAAATCAAGGCGCGATAGCCGTCCACGCCGCCGCGATGGCCCACCAAGGTTCGTCCAGCATAGGCGTAAACCCGCCAACCCAACGCGTATTCCGCTCGCTCTAAGCGCGGATACCGCCGCTGCAACCGCAATTGCTCGCGCGTAGTCGACACCACCGGCGTGTGTAAGGTCTCAAGTGTTTGGGTCGACAACACCTCTGGCCGTAAGCCCATTTGCGCGCGCAGATACGCCGTGAAATCGGTGATGTCGCTGACCAAACCGGCCGCGGCCGGCAAACCGTCATAAACCGACGCCAGGGGGATTTCCGCGTAAGCTTCGGCCCCGCGCGGGCGATGATGCGGTCGCGCGACGGACGGAGCTGCGCTTAAGGCCGCCGCGCCCAGGCCGGCGGAACTCATCGCTAACGGTTCGAAAAGCCGGGTCCGCAACACCGCGTCATAGGGCGCGCGCGCCGCTTCGCTCAAGATTTCCGCCATCGCGTCAAAGGCGACGTTTTGGTAGCCATGGCAGGTTCCGGGCGCGCAAATCGGCTCCAGCGTCCCGAGTGAGCGCCGAATGGCGGCGGGGGCGCGGCCGTCCTCCAGACGCAAATCATAGGCGTTGTTGACGATCCCTAAGCGGTGGCTGAGCACGTCGCGCACGCGCGCGCCCGCTCTTGGCAGGCGCAGCGTGGTCATGAAATCCCGGACCGGGGCGTCTAGGCTCAATCGGCCGTCTTCCGCTATCAGCACCGCCAGGGTTGCGGCGGCCCCTTTGCTGACCGAAGCCCAACGGAACACCGTCGCTTCGGTGACCGCTTCCCCGGCGCGGGCGGTTAGACCGTATCCCTTGATCAAGACCGTTTCGCCCGCGTCGACGACACCCACGGCGAGGCCGATGACGTCCTCGCGCGTCGCCACCAGCCGCTCAAGCCGCCTGTCTAGCCGCGCGACGTCGAGGGCGGCGAAAGCGGGCGTGGCCGCGATGAGCGCCGCTAACCCCGAGAGCGTTCGCCGAACCCCGATCAAGACGGAGAGTCCGCGCTTAACCGAGCGCTTTGACGATCTCTTCGGCCGTTTTCTTGCCGTCGCCGAGCAGCATCAGCGTGTTGTCCCGGAAGAATAGCGGGTTCTCGATACCCGCATAGCCTGACCCTAGCGAGCGCTTGACGAACATCACCGTGCCCGACTTCCACACTTGCAGCACCGGCATACCGTAGATCGGTGAGTTCGGATCATCTTCGGCCGCCGGGTTGGTCACGTCATTGGCGCCGATGACGAAGGTGACGTCGGCGGTGGCGAACTCTGAATTGATGTCTTCGAGCTCAAAAACCTCGTCATAGGGGACGTTGGCTTCAGCGAGCAGCACGTTCATATGCCCGGGCATGCGGCCGGCGACGGGATGGATGGCGTATTTCACTTCAACCCCTTCCGCCTTCAGAATGTCCGCCATTTCGCGCAGGCTGTGCTGGGCTTGAGCGACCGCCATGCCATAGCCCGGCACGATGAGCACTTTGGACGCGTTCTTCATGATGAAGCCCGCATCCTCGGCCGAGCCGCGCTTAACCGTGCCTTGCGGGCCGTCGGCCGCCGCCGCCGTCTCCCCGCCAAAGCCGCCCAAGATCACCGAAATGAAGGACCGGTTCATGCCCTTACACATGATGTAGCTCAGGATCGCGCCTGAGGACCCGACGAGCGCGCCGGTGATCAAAAGCGCGGTGTTCTCCAGGGTGAAGCCTAAGGCCGCCGCGGCCCAACCAGAATACGAGTTGAGCATGGAGACCACGACCGGCATATCGGCCCCGCCGATGGGGATGATCAGCAGAACACCGAGCGCCAGCGCCAGCGCCGTGAGCATCCAGAACAGCGTTTGTGCGTCCGACCCAATCCCGTGGGACTGGATCAAAAGTACAACCAACGCCAAGGTCCCCAGGCCGAGACCGATATTGATCAGATGGCGCGACGGCAACAGGATGGGCGCGCCGGACATGTTGCCGTTCAATTTTGCGAATGCGATCACCGAGCCCGAAAAGGTAAGCGCGCCGATGGCGGAGCCCAGCGAGAGCTCCACCAGCGACAACGCTTTAAGACCGGTCTCGCCGTCGATAAGCTTTTCAATGCCAAACGCGTCCGGCGCGTAAAGCGCGGCTGCGGCGACAAACACCGCCGCCAGACCCACCAGCGAGTGGAACGCGGCCACAAGCTGGGGCATTTGGGTCATTTGGATCCGCTGAGCGATCTGGCCGCCCACCACACCGCCGGCAAGGCCGACAATCACAATGCCCGCCAGCCCGGCTTGGCTGGCCCCGCCGTCCTCGCCGAACAGCAGCAGTAGGGTCACCACCACGGCGATCGCCATGCCGATCATGCCGTTGCGCAGGCCCTTTTGCGACGTTTCCGGGCTCGACAGCCCGCGCAGCGCCAGGATGAACAACACCCCGGACGCGAGATAGAGGAGGGCGGCGAGATCAGCGGTCATGACGAAGGCTCTCCGAGTAGGTCTTCCAGCGCTTTAAGCAGCGCGGGCGCATCGCGACGCACGGTTGAGGTGAGAATCTGTGGGTCCAAATCGCGATAACCGTGGATAAGGCGATTGCGCATCGCCACGACAGCCCGCGACACTGCGTAGAGGCGCATGCGATCCCCTGCTAAGGTGCTTGCATTCGCATTGCCTAGCGGTTCGATAGCGTCGCGGGCAAATGCCGCCATATCTTCGAGTCGAAATCGGTCCTCGGGTTTCATGAAAACGCGACAAGACTGCGCTCCATAGCCTCACGGCGCTCCTCTGGCAGGGCGCGGGCGATAAGCAAATCAATAGAGCGGCCAATGGCGTTGCCCTGCGCTAACTCCGCCTGGGCGATGTCGAGATAATTGGGTTCGCCGACCACGTCGACGAGGATATCCACATCACTGTGTGGGCCGGCTGTTCCCCGCGCGTGCGAACCGACCAGGCCAAGCATTTTAAGCCCATACCGGGCTTCAAGCTCCGCGCTTTGCGCTTTGATCTGAGCCAGCAATTCGGTCGGGGCGCGAGACAACACGGCCCCCTATTTCTGCTTTTTCTTGTACATGGCGAGCATGCGGCGGGTGACGAGGAAGCCGCCCGCAATATTCACCGCCGCCAGGAAGGTGGCGATTAGGCCGAAGCCTTGGCTGGGGCCGAGCCCGGCGCCCTCCACTGCGACGGAACCGGCCGCTAACAGCGCGCCCACCACAATGACCGAGGAGATCGCGTTGGTCACCGCCATCAACGGCGTGTGCAAGGCCGGGGTCACAGACCACACCACGTAATAGCCCACAAACACGGCGAGCACGAAAATCGACAGGCGGAAAATCGTCGGATCGACCATGTCCATGGGGCTAGCCCTCCTTCGGTTTAAAGGCGTCGTGGACGATCGCACCGTCCCGGGTCAGCGCCATGGCGGTGATGATTTCATCGTCCCAATGGGGCGCCAGACCGCCGTCTTCGCCGGTCAGCAACGGGGACAGCGCCAGCAAGTTCTTCGCGTAAAGCGCCGAAGCGTCCGCGGCCAACATGCCGGGAAGGATCACATAGCCGTAGAGCTTTACCCCATTCTGGAGGGCGATGACGCCGGGTTGGGTGAGTTCGCAATTGCCCCCTGCTTCGGCGGCCAGGTCGACCACTACGGAGCCGGGCTTCATGCTCTCCACCATGGCTTGGGTGACCAATGTCGGCGCCGGACGGCCGGGGATCAGTGCGGTGGTCACCACAATGTCCTGCTTGGCGATATGGCTGGCGATCAGTTCGGCTTGTTTGGCTTTGTAGGCGTCGGACATTTCCTTGGCGTAGCCGCCCGCGGTCTCGGCCGCTTTGAATTCCTCATCCTCCACCGCGATGAATTTCGCCGCCAAGGACTGGACTTGCTCCTTCGCTGCGGGGCGCACGTCGGTGGCCGAGACCACCGCCCCCATCCGCCGCGCGGTGGCGATGGCTTGCAAGCCCGCCACGCCCGCGCCCATGACGAACACTTTTGCCGGCGCGACGGTGCCGGCGGCGGTCATCATCATCGGCATGACCCGGCCATAGGTCTGCGCGGCCTCGATAATCGCGCGGTAGCCTGCGAGATTGGCTTGGGAGCTCAACGCGTCCATGGACTGGGCGCGGGTGATGCGCGGGGTGAACTCCATGGAGAAGACATCCACGCCGGCCTCGGCGTAGCGCGCCACCAAATCCGGCTCGGCGAAGGGCGCCACAAGACCCACCACGCTCGCCCCCCGTGGCGTGGCGGCGAGTTCCTCGTCGGTCGGCCGGCGAACTTTGAGCACCAGCTCTGCGCCCGAAAGCGCGTCCGTCATATCCGCGGCGATCCGCGCGCCTGCGTCTTGATAAAGCGCATCCGCATAGAACGCGTTCGCGCCTGCGCCGGTCTCAACCGCGACCGTATGGCCCGCGGCGACGAATTTTTTCACCGTGTCCGGTGTGGCCGCAACCCGGGACTCCCCGTCGCGGCGTTCGGTCAGAACGGCGATTTTCATGGCGCGCGCGCCTCCTCGGTTGTCTCACACGCAACGGCGCCCGGGTCGGACGCGTTTTGGGCTATTCGGCGGGTTAGGAGCGCAAAACGAAAAACCCGATCGCGACCAACACGGCCGTTGCGGGAATAGCGCCCAAGAGCGGCACGGGCACGGCGAACACTAAGGTGAGGAAAAACACCAAGGCGACCACCGCCAAGCTCGCCCATTTCGTTGCGGTCATAAAGCCTGAAAACGTTCGCGATTGCTCAGAAATGTTCATTTCGCCGCGCACGTAGTTGTCGTCTCCCGCCATGATCTCGTCCCGTTCTTAATCCGGCTGCGGCGCTAGCATGGCCACGGGCGCCCCGCAAGCCGATCGCGCGTTAACGTTTTGGCCAGCCGCTCAGCAGCGCTCGCAAAGCGCTGGTCAACGCCAAGGGCTGATCCAAAAGCACATGGTGGCGCGCGTCGGGGATAGACACCTGGGGCGTGTCCGCGCGGAATGTTTCGCCCATAAAGCTCCAGACCGCGTCCGTGACCAAATCCGAGCGCGCCCCCCGCATCAGCGCCAGCGGGCATTGCAGGCTCGCGGCTAAGGCGTCCGGTCGGATCGGATCGAACGCCATCTTAATCCAAAGCTCGGGGTCGAACTTCCACGTTACGCCATCGGGTCCCGCCGAGGGGTCCGCACGTAAGGAGGCGCGCGCAATGTGGTCCACCAGGAACAGATTTTCGCAAGGCTGATCGGGCAAGAGCCGGAACCGACTGAGCGCCTCGACCGGGTTCGCATAGCTGCGTCCGCCGCGTCGAGGCGGGCTGGGCCGGCGATCGGGGTCGAACGGGCGCACAGGGCTGTCGAGCACCACCACACCGCTCAACCGGTCGCCGAACGCACGAGCCGCGGCGAACGCCACAAAGCCGCCGAAGGAATGCCCCACCAGTATCGGCGCGGTTTCGGCATCGAACGCGCCCGCCGCCTGGGCCACGGCGCGGACTTCTTCGGCATAAACGTTCATGAGGTATTGCTCGCGCCAGCCGCTGTCCCCCATGCCCGACAGATCAAGGGTGACCACGCGCAGGCCGTCTTGGGCGAGAAAACCGACGATCGGGTCCCACCAGCCCTGGTGCGCCACCCCGCCATGGATCAACACCACGGGCTGTGCGCCGCGTGGGCCGACCGCGCGCCAGGCGATTTCTGCGCCGTCCACTGCGACGCGGCCGGTTTCCGATGCGCCTAGGCGCTCGAGGGCCGCTGTGAACCAGTCCGGCGCGGGCGGTTTATCGCCGCCGAACGCGGCGAGCGGATAGGTGCGCTCTGGCCGCCCCTTCGGATTATCGAAGGTCGGCTGGGCGTTTGCGCTGGCCGTGGGGCCTTCAGGCTCCAAAACCGGGTCGTCGGCTTGTGTCATCGCCCATCGCTAGGCGGCGTCTGCGTTCGCGTCAACGTCGCGTTGGGGCGCTAACCCGACGGCGGTCATGGCCTCAGCTTGGCGATCCGCAAGTCGTTGGCGTTCAAAGCCGTCAATCTCCGCCTCAAACAGCGCGCGGAAATTCAGCTCAGCGCCTAAGTGCAGGAAGGCGGCCCCCAGACCGATCGCCGCGCGGTCCATGAACACGAACTCCGCGGGGATTGTGACGGGGCCATGCTCCTTGAGCCGTTGACGCACGGTGAACGCCTCCTTGCGACCGTATTGGCCCGGGCTGATCCCATCGGCAATGGGCCGCACCCGATCATCCATGAGCGGGCCATAGATGAACCGCGCCCACAGGTTCAGCGTGTCGATGAGATCGTTCGAGAGACCGTGAAAGCCCCAAAGCTCATAGGCCGCCACTTGAGCATCGCGATCCTCCGCCATCAGCGCGCGGTAAAGCGACACCACGCCGTCGACGAATTGGGCGGGAAAAATCCTTACACAGCCGAAGTCCAAAAGGTTCAGCGCCCGGCCATCCTTGGCCACGGTGTAATTGCCCAGATGGGGGTCGCCATGGATCACCCCATACCGCCCCATGGGCCGCCACCAGGCTTGGAACAAATTGGTGGCGATCGTGTTGCGGGTGTCCAAATCGTGGTCGACGAAATCGATGATTTTGCGCCCCTCCAGCCAGGTCATGCTTAGAAGGCGCTGGGAGGATAATTCGGGCACGGGCTGGGGCGTGCGGATGGCGTCGAGCTCCGCCAGCATGGCTTTGTAGAGCGCCATGTGCTTGGCCTCGCGGGCGTAATCGAGCTCTTCGCGTAGCCGTTCGCCGATCTCCTCGCCCATGCGGGTGGGATCGATCGAGCCGTCCATGCGCTTGAAAATGTTAAACAAGACTTTGAGCTGGGCGAGGTCCGCCTCCACCGCGCTCGCCATGTCTGGGTATTGCAGCTTGGAGGCCAAGGCGCGGCCGTCGGGATGGCGCGCTTTATGAACCTGGCCGAGCGAGGCGGCGGCGCAGGCCTCTTCGTCGAAATGATCAAACCGCGCGCGCCAATCGGGACCTAACTCCGCCTTCATGCGCCGACGCACAAAGGGCCGACCCATGGGCGGGGCGTTGGTTTGTAATTGCGCGAGCTCTTCGGCGAACTCCGGGGGCAGGGCGTCGGGGATGGTGGCGATCATTTGGGCCGCCTTCATCAAAGGGCCCTTAATGCCGCCCAGCGCCGCTTTGAGCGCTTGGGCGGTTTTCGCCGAACCCTCGTCCTTGCCAAACAGGCGATTGGCGCCCGCGGCCACCGCTGCGCCGGACAACCCCGCACCGACTTTGGCCACACGCGCGGCGCGACCCGTCAAGCGATCGCGTTCACGATCGGTGGAGGAGGCGGAGGATTGAGGATCAGCCATAGTGAACATCTCGGTTGCGGTACGACCAATGTAGACCCCCGAAGCGTTGGTGCTAGGGCGTTGACCCGGGCGGCGCTGCGCGCTCACCTAAGCGCGGTCTTTGCTGCAATAGGGAGGGGCAGGCGCATGGGCGATCGGCGGATCGGGGCGATTATCGCCTTGGGGATCGTTTGGAGCGCGGGCGCAAGCGCCCAGGACGCGTTCGACGTGTGCGCGGAGATTAACAATGACACCCAGAGGCTAAGCTGTTTCGACGCCGCGGTCGCCAAACGCGCCGCCGCCTTAGCCCCGCCGCCCGCCGTCCCCGCGCCGGAAACCGCGCCCGCCCAGACCGAAACCGTGGCCTCCGCCGCCCCGCGCAATGTCCCCGCCGGGCCGGAGCCAGCCAAGCCCAAGGCTTTGACCTATGACACCATGCCTTTGCCGTTCACCACCACGGTGACCGCTTATCAGCGCGGCGTCGGCTCGGACTTCGCGCTGCGGATCGCCGAGGGCTTGGTGTTTGTCGATGCGGGCGGTTCGGCGCCGCGTCGGCGGGATATCACGGGGCAAACCATTGAAATCATGAAATCCGGCTTCGGCTCTTGGCGCATGCGGTTGGAAAGCCAGAAGGGGCTGGTGCGGATCAAACCGGCGAGTTAAACCGCGCCTGCGCGCCGCAAACGCAGCCGCGGGCCTGGCGCGTCGGGCGCTTGGGGCTCCCGGTCTAGGTCATGACCTCATAAAGGGCGATCGTCAGGGCGCGTAAACGGCTAAGAGGGGCCAGGAGAGAGTCGATAAGCGGGGTTCGCCCCCGGTTGAGGCGCTCGACGCCGCCCCTCAACGCCGTTTGCGCGTCCGAAGGATCGGGCGCTTAGCGCCGTCGACTGCGTTGCAAGCGTTTGAAAACCAGAGAGGTTTCCTGCACGCTTGCGCCTGGTCGACGACCCTATTCGCCGCGACCCTGACGGTCGGCGTTTATGAGGTCATGACCTAGGGCTGCGGCGGCGACCGCGCGCAAGGCCGCCGTTTTCCGGCGCAGATAGGCGCGGCGCGGTGGGTTGAGCGTCTCGGCGAAGGTCTCGAAAGCGGTCAGACGGTCCTCCAACGCGTTCGCTCGGACAACCATCTCGCCGAGCCGCGCGCCAATCACCGCTAATGTGCGCACGGTTTGCGCCAACGCCCCGGCCGCCGTGAGGTCTCGGGCCAGGCGCGGGTCGGTCAAACCCTTATAGGCGGAGGGGGTATCCGTCATCGCGTCGCAGCCCGTGTCCGTTGCGGTTCCAATATGGAGAAAGCGGGTCCTCCGCGAGCCCCAAGCGTTTCAAAACGGGTCGCTTAAACCGGTTCTTCATTCCCTAGGCGGCATTGTGATCGCCATTCAAACCGGCCTCAAGTCTAACGGGGCTGAAAACGGACGGGTGTGAGGGTATGGCGAAGTCGGTCTTGATTGTAGACGACGACCCGGCGCAGCGGCGGTTGGTCCAGGCGGTCGTTGAGCGCGAAGGCTTTTTGGCCGTTCAAGCAGACAGCGGCGAACAGGCCTTGGATCGGCTCGAGGCGCCCGGCGGAGGCCGCGTGGAAGTCGTGTTGCTCGATCTGGGCATGCCTGGCTTGTCCGGACTGGAGACGCTGGGGCTGATTCGCAAACGCCGCTCGGACTTGCCGGTGATCGTGTTGACCGCTCAGGGCGGTATCGACACCGTTGTCCAAGCCATGCAAGCGGGCGCCAACGACTTCTTCGTCAAACCCGCCAGTCCCGAGCGCATCGTGATCTCGATGCGTAACGCGTTGAAAATGCGCGATCTATCCGGCGAGGTTGATCGCCTGAAAAAAACCCAGACCGGCGCTTTGTCCTTTGACGATTTGATCGCGGACGCGCCGGCCATGCGCTCGGTCAAGGCGTTGGGCCAGCGTGTCGCTCAATCCGACATTCCAGTCTTGCTGCTCGGCGAAAGCGGGGTGGGTAAGGAAGTCATCGCGCGGGCGATCCAGGGCGGATCGAAACGCGCGGGCAAACCGTTCGTGGCGGTCAACTGTGGCGCGATCCCGGAAAACCTCATGGAATCCATTCTGTTCGGCCATGAGAAAGGCGCGTTCACCGGCGCGGTTGACCGCCACTTGGGTAAGTTCGTCGAAGCCGATGGCGGGACCTTGTTCCTCGACGAAGTCGGCGAATTGCCGCTCGATATGCAGGTTAAGCTTTTGCGCGTTTTGCAGGAACGCGAAGTCGACCCCGTGGGCGGTCGTCGGCCGGTCAAGGTTGATGTGCGGATCATTTCGGCGACGAACAAGAACCTCGCCGATCTCGTCGCCGCGGGCGCCTTCCGAGAGGACCTCTATTACCGGCTCAACGTCTTTCCCATCGACATTCCGCCGCTGCGTGAGCGATTGGCCGACGTTCCGGCCTTGGTGAATCACTTTGTTGCGCGGTTCAACGCCCAAGAAGGCAAAGGCGTTCTGGGCGCGTCTGTAGAGACCTTGAACGTTTTGAGCGCCTTTGACTGGCCCGGCAATGTCCGCCAGTTGGAGAACGCTGTGTTTCGCGCGGTCGTTTTGTGCGATCGCGAGCGCCTGTCGCCGGCGGATTTTCCTCAATTTTCCGGCATCGAACCGCGATTTGACGGCCCCGCGGTATCGGCGGGCGCCGCATCCGCCACCCGCCCCGACCCGGCCCTTGAATTGGGTGCGGCGGTGGCGCTCGACGCGGCGATGGATCTCGAAAAAGGCATTGATTTGCTTGATGAAAAGGGGCACTTGCGCACCCTTGAGGCCATTGAGCGCGATCTCATCCAATTTGCCATCGAAACCTATGCCGGGCGCATGTCCGAGATCGCGCGCCGACTAGGCATCGGTCGATCGACGCTTTACCGCAAAGTGCGTGAGCACGATCTTGAGGTCGACGCCGCCCGCGCCGGATAACGCCGCAAGCGTGTCACATTCTTGCCCCGATGCTCATGCGATCTGATGGCCGCGTCGCGAAACGTCGGTCGGGGTCCTCCGTCGGCGCAAGGGGCGTGAGATCTAACAGCCCGCGGCTTTTGGCGGCGGGGATCCAATAAGGGATGTTTACTCATGGCTAAAATCAACGCTCGTGCGGCCGTCAAAGCCGTCGCCGTCGCTACCGCTCTCGCCGGCGCTCCGGCTATCGCTCTGGCTCAATGCGCGCCCTGCGGCGCGTGCGGCGCCTGCCACGCTTGTGATGCGTGCCATGCCTGCGACGCTTGTGGCGCGTGCTACGCTTGCGACGCCTGCCACGCTTGCGACGCTTGCCATGCCTGCGACGCTTGCCACGCGTGCTCGCCTTGCGACCCGGCCTAAGTCCTTACGCGACTTAACGGTTCGAACGGCTCCCGGGGCGACCTGGGAGCCGTTTCCGTTCGCGGGTGAGGCTTTTGGTCGCTTGCCAAGCACGCCCGTTGCGCGTTTTTTGCGCGTGTGTCTGATCGCATGTTTGTACAGATAGGTTGATCTTTTCGCGGAGCCTCCCGGGACGCCATGACCGAAGAAGAAGCCGCCATCAATTGGGCCGATGTGTCCGACGCGCGCCTGCGCACCATGCTCCAAGGCGCACACGATTACGAGACCGCTTGCGGTGGGCTCGACGCGATCGACGAGAATGTGGCGAGCGCGCTTCTAGGCGAGGCTGAGCAATTCTATGTTTGGGATCATTACCCCAAAGGCGATTCCATCGACAAAAAGACCCACGCCCAATTTTTCTACCACTGCCATGACGATGGCGGGGTGATCCATCGCGGCGTCAAGCTCGACGACGAACATGGCCATTTCCACACATTTGTGCGGGTCAAGGGCTTCCCAGACGACATTGGCGATCCGGTGGATATTCAAGTCGATAACCAACCGTTGGGCGACAAGGCGTTGGCTCACTTGATCGCGGTGAGCCTGGACGCGGCCGGCGAGCCGACCCGGCTGTTCACGGTCAACCGTTGGGTGACCGGGGAGACCTATTACGCCGCGAAGGACGTGATCCGGCTGCTTGACGTTTTCCAGTTGGCGCCGAAGGGCAAATGGGCCCTGCCGAACCAATGGGTCAGCGGGCTGGTCGCGCTTTACCGGCCGCTTGTGGAGTCCTTGGTGCGCGAGCGTGATGTGGAAGTATTCGCCTATCAAGCGCGCAGCGATAAAAATGTCTATAAGGACTTGGATTTAGAGGTGATCTCCGCGGCCCGTATCGTACCCGAGGGCTGGATCGCCACCGTCCGCGCGGAGGCGGACCGTCGTGGGCTCGCTCCCGCCGCCGCTTAAGGCGCCGCCCTCCAAACCACCTGAAACCGTTCGAACACGGCGGGCTCAGCGTCTGTATAGGTGAAATTCAGGCGCGCTGCGACGCGCTCGAAGTACGCCCGGTGATCGGCGAGCCAGCTCGCCAGCGTGCGGTCGCCCTCACCCTCATCCCAGGCGAATGCAGCGTCAACGGCGCTCACGGGCGCGATGGCGACGTGGGTCGTCTCGACGACGCAAAGCGGTGCAGCGCGTCCGTACAGGATTAGAGACAGCGCGCCCGGTTGCGGCGGATCAAGCCCTCGAGCGGTATACTCGCGAACCAGCGCGCAGGTGGCTTGTTTGGTTCCCGCAAGAACCAAGGCCCCGAGTTCGTCGGCCAGCGCCGGGGTGTCGCCGAAACAATCGATCTCAAAGGGCGAACCGGTTCGGCCGGTGTTCGCAAGGAAGGCCGCCCAAGCGCGCGCTTGCTCAGGCGTCATCGCGTCTCTTCGTCGGGTTCGGATGCGCGGCCACCGTCGAGCACGCGCAGACGAGGGCGACGCGTGGGCGCGATCGGGCGCGGCGTTTCCGGAGCGACGTCTATCACGTCCTCGACAATTTCCAGCTCGGCGCCGCGCGGTGGCGGGCGTTTGCGGGACCAGCTCTTGCACTTAAGCCCATGGCTTGATCGGCGGGGCGCAGCCCCATGGGCTAGAGACTTTGGGCCTTTCCCGCGCGTCTTCCGGTCGATCTCTTTGAGTTTCTGCGCCTGAAGAGCGGAGAGCGGCTCGTTCAGCGCGCCCTTCTCAGGATCCGCGAAGGCGGAGCCGTGCGTCTCAAGCCGGGTCTCGACGCTATCGAGAAATTCCGCCTCCCACTCGGATAATTGACGGTCCGGGGTCGCCGCATCCGCACCGGTCTCCGGTTCGGTTTGCGCGGCAACGTCGCGAAGCTTGCGCAATTTGCGCAACGCCTTGGCGGTTTTTCGCGTATCGACCTGGCGGGGCATGACGCTCAAGAGGGCTGCGCGTCGGACCCGAACGCCGACACCTTGTCTATATATCGCCGAGCGCGCTCAAGTACAAATCAAGAACGGCTTCTTGCTCTTGCCGTTCCTGGCGATCCATTTTCCGCAGGCGGACGACTTGGCGCAGCACCTTAGCGTCAAAGCCCATGGCTTTGGCTTCGTCATAGACCGATTTGATGTCGGCGGTGACGTTGGCTTTGTCCTCCTCAAGGCGTTCAATACGCCCGACAAAGCTTTTAAGTTGCTCTCGCGCCGACGCGCCGAACGCGTCTGCGCCCGCGTCGTCCACGGGAGGAGGGTCGGAAACAGCCATAAACGCGCCTTGCCTTTATCATGCAGGGGGAGGCCGTCGCCCTTGTGGCGGGTCGGTCCTCAACGGCGCTCAGCTTTAGCCGATTGCTTCCGCGCGGGTCCAGATTTGCGATTTACAGAACACAGCCAAGCAGCCGACCACCCGCAAATTACTGTCATCAACCGGCGTTAGGCGCGAGCGATAGGTCTTGCCCGACCGTGGATCGTGGATGCGGCCTTCAATCCAACCGTCATCGCCTTCACGAAATTCCGACAGAATCATTTCGCCCCGCCGAACAAGCCAGCCGCAAATCGAGCCGTCTTTGCAGGTCGCGATCCGGACCAAGCCCTCTTTGCCGGCCGTCCGCCAAACGCCGAAAATGCGCGAGCTCGCTGCAGACTCCTTTTGATCGCCGGTTTGAATATCCAACGGGCGTTCCGTGAGGGTCGTCTCAAGCGCGTCTTGGGCGCGCGCGGTTTCAGCGGTGAAGAACGCCACCGCAAACGCGATCACCGCAAAAAAGGCTGTCGCCTTGAAACCCATGGGTCGTCTCCAGCGTTTCCGCTTCGTCTCGAAACGCACGTAATCAGTAGCGCATTCCGGTTCCAGGCGGGATAACACCGGCGTGACGGTTTCCACCCCGATGCGTCGCGAAGTGTTGCGAAAAAAACCCACTTCGTGTGCGGAATAAGGTGAGAATGCGGCTCTTTTAAGTTACAGCCGACGGTCCAACTCTCCCGCCAAGCGATCGGCCGCCGCCTGGGCGGGTTCGAAATGGGGGTGGATCTCCAGCGCCTGTTTGTAGCTTTCATAGGCTGCGGCGGTTTCACCAAACCGTTCCAAAATCACCCCAACGCGGGTCAAGACCCTGAAATCGCGGGGCTCCACAATCAGCGCGCGGTTTAAATCCTCCAACGCCGCGACCGGGTCGTCTGCCTCCAAAGCCAATTCCGCGCGCCGTCGGAACGCCTCGGCGAAGTCCGGCGCGAACCCAACCGCTTCGTCAAGTAGACGCCGGGCGAGTCCCAGATCGCGCGGGGGCTCCGCGGCCGCCGTCGCCGCTCGGTCAATCAATAAATCCACCGTTGGGCTTTGCGAGGTCAGCCAAAACGCCAAAACGTCGTCGGCGATTGGATCGGCGGTTTCCGCATCGGGTGCGTCGGCCAGCCGCGCCAACAGGCGGTCCAAGCGATCTTCGCGGGTCTCCACCGCTTCGGCGGGCGCGATCGGCTCCAGATCGGTCACCTGCACGTCGTCTTGCGCATACGCTATGCTAGCGGCCAGGACGGTGAGTAAAGCGGTCAATTGTCGTCTCATGGGGCCGAGCATGGCGGCGAAATGCGTCGACGCCAAGCCGTCAGTCCAACAAATTGCGCGCACGCAGGGCCGCCTCAAGCGGTTCAGCGCCTTCGAACAACACCGCATCAAAACCCAGCGCCTGGGCCGCGGCGATATTATCGGCGTTGTCGTCGATAAAGACGGTGTCCGCAGGCGCGGCCCCAATCCTTTGAGTGGTGATCTCAAAGATGCGCGGATGGGGTTTGATCACCCCCTCAACCCCGGAGACCACCACATCGCGGAAGCGCGCGATGAAGGGAAAATCCTCCACCAGCCAGTCAAACACCTCCGCCGGCAAATTAGTGAGCGCGTAAAGCGGCACGTTGCGGGCTTCCAGCCGCTCCATCAGCCGCACCGAGCCCTCAATGGGGCCATCAAACATCGCCCGCCAGCCCGCGCGCCATTGCAGCACTTCGCCCGCAAAGTCTGGGCGTCGCGCGGCGCGACGCGCCATATTGGCGGCCATGGACACGCCGCGGTCATGTTGGGCGTGCCACGCCATCGGGCACACGTCGGTGAGAAATTCGTCTAACCGCGCCGGGTCCGAAATCAGCGTCTTGTAGAAATTCCTTGGGTCCCAACGCACCAGCGTGTTCCCCAGATCGAACACCACCGCGCGTTCGCGCGCCGGCGCTGTCATCGGCGGACCGCTTACCTGCCCTTAGCCCTGACGGGCTTTAAACCGAGGGTCAGTCTTATTAATGACGTAGACACGGCCTTTCCGGCGCACCACTTGGCAATCCTTGTGGCGCGATTTCAGCGATTTCAGAGAGCTGCGCACTTTCATGGCCGAAATCCAAGCTTTCGATCAAATCAACAACGTTTGGAGCCGCGTCGTCTAAGCCCCTCGTGCCGGGCTGTCAACCGCACTAGCTCGGCTCCGCCGCATTCGCGCCGTCCTGTTTCTGCTTTATATGAAAGCCAACACCGTGACACGTAGGGAGATCCCCCATGCGCCTTCTATTGATCGCTGCGATAACTGCGTTTTGCTCGCTGCCCGCTTGGGCGGGCCAGTGGACCCTCGATCCGTCGGTTTCCAGCCTCAGCTTTTCCTCCATCAAGGCTGGGGACGTGGGCGAGGCGCACCGATTCACTGGGCTGACGGGGGATGTGACCGAAACCGGCGCCGCGCGGGTGACGATCGACTTGAACTCGGTGGAGACCGGGGTGGATATCCGCAATGAGCGCATGCGCGATTTCCTGTTCAACACCGCCAAATTTCCAAACGCTATCGTAACCACCGATGTGGATCTCAGCCGGTTTGACGCGCTCGGTGTGGGCGAAAGCACCGCCATCGCGGCCACCGCGACGTTGGCTTTGGCCGGGCAAGAAACCCGCATCGACACGCCGTTAATGGTCACGCGCATCGGGTTGGACCGGGTCGCCGTTGAACCGCCGGAGCTGATCATCATCGACGCGCTGAGCTTGGGTCTTGCGGATGGGGTGAACAAGCTGCGCGAATTGGCGGGCCTGGATGCGATCAGTCTTGCCGTGCCGACCACGTTCCGTTTCGTTTTCGTCGAGACCGAAACGCGTGAGCAGATTTAGACGCGCGGTCGGGGCGGTTTGCGCGGGGTTGGGCTTTGCGACCGCCGCCCTGGCTCAATCTGAGGGGAGCGATGCGCAGACCTTCGCCGAATGGCGCGAGGCCTTCGTCGGGCGCGCGGCGGACAAGGGCTATGCGCGGGACCGGGTTGCGGAGCTACTCGCGGGATTGACCCCGGACGATCGCGTCATCCGGCTCGACGGTCAGCAGCCGGAGTTTATCCGCCCGATCTGGGATTATCTGGACATTGCGGTGTCCGAGGCCCGGGTCGCGGACGGCCGCGCCCGGTTTGAGACGCATCGTGATTTGTTGACCGCGATCGAAGTCGCCCACCAGGTCGACGCGGACATCCTCACCGCGATCTGGGGTCTGGAGAGCGCTTACGGCGCGATTACCGGGGATTTTGACGTGGTCCGCTCCTTCGCCACCTTGGCCTATGATGGGCGGCGCCGTGCCTGGGCGGAAAGCGAATTGCTGACCATCCTCGACTTGTTGTCTGAGGGGGTCCTTACGCGCGGTGATCTCGTCGGCGGATGGGCGGGCGCGATGGGGCAGACGCAATTTCTGCCCTCCACCTTGGCTGCTCATGGGGTGGACTGGTCCGGGGACGGGCGGATCGATCTGCGCGGCGATGTGGGGGACGCTTTGGCCTCTGCTGCCCGCTATTTGCAGTCCTTGGGCTGGCGGACGGGCCTGGCACCTGCGGTCGAAGTGGCGTTGCCTTCCGGCTTCGATCTGAGCTTGGCCGAGCAAACGCCCCGTCCCCTGTCGGATTGGATCGCGCTGGGCCTTGCGCGCGCGCGCGCGGCCTGGCCCCATGCGCCAGCGCCGCAAACCGCCTCACTGATCCTGCCCGCGGGCGTCAACGGGCCGGCGTTCTTGCTGATGGATAATTTTCGCGTGCTGCGCGGGTATAACAACGCCACCGCCTATGCTTTGGGCGTCAGCTTGCTCGCCGACGCGATCGCGCGCCGGCCCGGCGTCGCGGGCGTTTGGCCCGAGGGCGAACCTGCGCTCACTCCGGGCCGGGTTGTAGCGCTGCAAGAGGCGCTGGTGGCCCTGGGGTACGACCCCGGCGCGGCCGCTGGGGTGATCGGCCCAAACACGCGAAAAGCGGTGCGCGCCTACCAACGCGCGGTCGGCTTGCCCGCGGATGGGTTCGTCACCGTGAAGTTGATTGATCAAGCGGTGGCCGCGGCGGGGTGAAGTGACAGCCGCCTCCCCCTCGGTGTCGGTGATTGTGGCGACGTACAACCGGCCCGACGCCTTGGACTTAGTCGTGCGCAGCCTGATGGGCCAAACGGTTCCGCCGTTGGAAATCTTGATCGCTGATGACGGCTCCGCCGACGACACCCCCGCCCGGATTGCGGCTTTGGCGCAGGGCTCGCCGGTGCCCGTGCGCCACGTGCGCCAGGACGACGAGGGGTTCCGCCTCGCCCGGATTCGGAATCTCGCCGCGCAACAGGCCCGTGGCGATTATCTGATCTTTCTCGACGGCGATTGCATCACCTTACCCCGCTGGGTTGAAAAGCACGTCCAATGGGCCGAGCCCGGCTGGTTCACCGTCGGCCGGCGATGTTTTCTCTATGAGACGCCGACGCGCGCCATCCTGACCTGGAGCTGGCGGATCAACGCCTGGCCGCGGGCGATCTTGTTCGCGTTCGCTGTGTTCGGGGGCGCGACGCGACCCTTCCAATTGATCCCGCTCAATTTCGCGGAGGCGCGACGCAAGAACCGGCCCACAGAACCGAACAAGGCCCAAACCTGCAATTTCGGGGTCTGGCGCTCGGATTTTCTTGCCCTCGGCGGATTTGAGGAGGGGTATGCGGACTATGGCCTCGAGGACACGGATTTCGTGATCCGGCTGTTCCGCTATGGCGCGCGACGGATCACCCTTGAGCACGCCGAGCCGGTTTTGCATTTGTGGCATCCGCGGCGTCCGATCGGGGCGGCCAACCGCGCGCGGCTGGATCGCCTGAAAGCCAGCGATCGGGTTCGGGCCGAACGCTCCGTCCTGCTGGCCGATGTCGGTGCGCCCGACGCGGAGCCTGTGGTTTAGGGGCGATCGGGACCGGGCAGCGCTGTGGGGTCCGGGCGGCCCCGGGCTGCGGCGCGCGCCGCCCGAGGGCTAAGCGCGGCGTAAACTGTTGCGACCAACAGCGCGGCGCCGCAGGCCGCATAGGGCGCCCAGAGCGGGCCGGCCTGGTACCACACCAATGCCAACGGCGCGGTCATGAACCCGATGCCCGCGAGCCCCGCGATCAGCCCCGCTGCGCCGCCTTGTTCGTTGGGTTCGACGGCTAAAGACGCGCCGCTGGAGAAGCCCGGCCGGCTCAGCCCGAAGCCGAAGCTGGCGATCATGAAGGCGAAGACGACCCCGGAATAACTGCTCGCGGCGGCCATCATCAGGCTCGCCAAGCCCGTAGCCAATCCGCCCGCCACCATCAAATGTCGCGCGTCGAGCTTGAGCTTGGGCACGGCGACCAATTGGGCGGCCAATAACGCCAAAGCGCCGGCGCTTAAGGCGGGGCCAGCGAGTTCGGTGGCCGTACGCCCGCCCGCGCCGACCCGATCCATAATGTAAAAGTTTAAGCTCTGCAGATGCACCGCTTGAACGATCCAGGCGATCGCGCCCACCACCAGGAACGGGCGTAGGCGACGATCCCGTGCAAGCCCCCAACTCGACAGGCCCGGCCCGCCAATTTTCGATTGGGGCTCGGTGCGTTCGGGTAGCACCACCGCCACCATGACGACAGCCACCAGTAAGAGCCCGGCGATGACGAAGATCGGCGACGCCAGCCCAAACCCGTCCGCGATCCACGACGCCGCGCCGGGACCCAGCGCCGCGCCCAAGCTAAAGCCCGCCGTTAGGCCCGCAAGGGCGTCGATCCGGTGCTCCGGCGCCGTGCGGTCCGCCACATAGGCTTGGGCGGCGGGGTTTGTGGCGGAGCTGACCATGCCGAACACCGCACGCGCCAGCGCCAAGGTGAGAATCGCCCAGGCGACGCTTAAATGCCCGGCGAGCCCGGCGCTGAGCGCCAAGCCGAGCCCCAGCATGGAAATGACCGAGCCCGAGAGGCCCAGCATGAGGATCGGTTTGCGTCCCGCGCGATCGCTGATCCGGCCCCAAACCGGGCTCATCACGGTGTAGAACAGGGCGGAGACCGCATAGACCAGACCCACCGCCGCGTCCGGCGCTCCCATAATCCGCGAGGCGGAGGGGAGGACGGCGAACAACAGCGAATTGCCCATCCCCACCACCATCAGCGCCACAAACAGCACCCGAAACGCTGCGGCCCGCGCTGCCGGGGAGGAGGGGGCGCCGGCGCCAGGCCTTACGCGGCGGTTTAAGAAAAGTATCAAGGGGCGGTTCACCTGGGCGCATCCTAAACGCGGCTTTAAGCAATCACCTCGATAGTCGCGTCAACACAAGGGCCCTCGGAGCGCGGCATGTTTCAGATAATCGGTATTGTGGTGGTGTTTGGCATTGTGTTTGTCGGGTTCACCCTGGCGGGGGGGCATTTCGACGTCATCATCGCGGCCGCTCCGTTCGAACTGATGATGATTGGCGGCGCCGCGGTCGGCGCGGTTCTGATCGGCAATGCGCCGGGAACGATTATGGCCACGCTGAAGGATTTCTCCAAGGTGATGGCTGGGCCGAAATGGAAAGCGTCCGATTACACCGATCTCCTATCGCTCATGTTCACCTTGACCAAAACCATCAAGGCCAAGGGCGTCATCGCGGTGGAGTCCCATATCGAGAACCCGGAGAACAGCCCGATCTTCTCGAAGTATCCCAAGATCATGAAGGATCACTTCGCGGTCGATTTTATTTGCGACACCTTGCGCATGATGACCATGAACCTCGAAGACCCGCACCAGGTCGAAGAGGCGATGGACAAGCAACTTGAGAAGCACCATCACCATATCGGCGAGCCCGCCCATGCTTTGCAAAACATGGCCGACGCTTTGCCGGCTTTGGGGATCGTCGCCGCTGTTTTGGGCATTATTAAAACGATGGGTGCGATTTCCGAGCCGCCGGAATATCTGGGTAAATTGATCGGCTCCGCGCTTGTGGGCACATTCTTGGGTGTGTTTCTCGCGTATGGGTTTGTGGGACCCATGGCGGCGCGCCTTAAGCAAGTTTATGACGAAGAACACCAATTCTATATGATCATCAAAGACGTGTTGGTAGCGCACTTGCACGGTAACGCCGCCCAAATCGCCGTGGAGATCGGCCGGGGGTCGGTGCCCGACGCGCTCCAACCCAGCTTCTCCGAGTTGGAAGAGGCGTTGTCTCAAGCCGGCGAGGCGTAATACCCTGACCTCCCGGCGGGGGTCGGGAGAACTCTGTGTCCGTATCGTTCGACAATTTGAATTTATTGGGCGTCTTGTGGCTGGTGCTCTGGCTTTGGGCGTTGATCTCCATCGTCCAAAGCGAGTCCGGCGCGCTCTGGAAGGCCATTGGGGTGGTGTTTGTCCTTTTAGTGCCGGTTTTGGGATTTCTTGTGTGGCTGTTCTTAGGCCCTAAAGCGAAATACCCCGTCGATGAGCGCAGCTCGCTGGGGCGTGCGCCCGCCGGACTTGGAATGGACTGACGCGGGGCCCCGCTCGCGCGCCTTTGACGATGTGTATTACTCCGCCCAGGACGGCCTCGCCGAAGCGCAGGCGGTGTTCATGGCGGGCGCCGGCCTGCCGGAAGCGTGGGCCGGACGATCACGCTTCGTCGTCGGCGAGTTGGGGTTCGGCGCCGGGGTCAACCTGCTGGCCCTGTGGGCGTTGTGGCGCGCCCACCGCCCCCCGGGCGCGTGGCTCTGGTTTCAGACGATCGAAGGCCGCCCGTTTCCAGCCGAGGACGCCGCGCGCGCCCACGCCGCTTGGCCGGCGTTGAGGGCGCTGTCTGGTCCGTTGGTCGCGCAATGGCCGCCCGCAATTCCCGGCCGGCATCGGCTCCGGTTCGACACGGATGGTTTGATCGTTGACGTTTTCCACGGCGAAGCGGGCGACGGCCTCGCCGCCCTGGACGACCCGGTCGACGCTTGGTTTCTCGACGGGTTCGCGCCCTCGCGGAATCCCGAAATGTGGCGGCCCGCGCTTTATCCCCAGATCGCGCGCGCCTCGGCGCCCGGCGCGCGCTTGGCGACCTACACAGTGGCGGGCGCGGTGCGCCAGGGGCTCACCGCCGCGGGCTTTGCGGTGGAGAAGCGGCCCGGTTTCGGCAAGAAGCGCGAACGCTTAGAAGCGCGCTATAGCGGACCCGCTCACCACCCCAGGGGCAATCCCCTGCGGCCCCCGGGACAAACGCGCGAGGGCGCGGCCTTGATCATTGGCGCGGGGCTGGCGGGGGCCGCGTGCGCGTTCGCCGCCCGGCGACGCGGGATGACGGCCACCCTGATCGACGCCGAAGGCTTAGCGGCGGGCGCCAGCGGCAATCCCCTAGGCCTGGTCATGCCGCGGCTCGATCTGGAGGACCGGCCGGAAGCAAGCGCATTGCTCGCGGCCTATGCCTACGCGCTGAACCTCTATGCAGGCTGGCCCGAGGCGTTTTCCGCCACCGGCGCGGTTCAGATCGCAATTTCGGACACGGATGCGACCCGGTTCGCCAAACAGCTCGGCAAGGGCGATTTACCGCCAGCCTATCTGAGCCCGCTGAATGTGGAGGCTGCGGGCGCGCGCGTGGGCGAAGCCTTGGACCATCCCGCTTTGTGGCATGGCGCGGCCGGCGTGGCGCAGCCAGAGGCTATCACCCGCCGGCTGGTCGGGGACGCGCCTTTGATCCGCGCCCGCGTGGCTCGGCTGGCGCCGATTGGCGAGGACTGGGCGGCTTTTGACGCGGACGGCGCGGAAATCGCCCGCGCGCCGATGGTTGTTCTGGCCTCGGGTCCGGCTTTGCATCGCCTGTCCCAGACCGCCACGCTGCCGATCCGTCCCTCGCGCGGTCAGCTCAGCGTGTTCGCCTGCACCGATCCGCCGGCGTGCGCCCTGGCCTTCGGAGCTTACGCCGCGCCTTTGGGGCCGGACCGGCTGTTGGTGGGCGCGACCTATGACCCCTGGGTGGAGGGCGATCCGCTCGACCCCACCGTAGAAGGTCATGCGCGCAATCGTCAGGATCTCGCCGCCGTGCTGCCCCAACTCGCGGATCGATGCGGCGCAGTGGTGGGCGGCCGGGCGGCGGTGCGCGCCACCACTCCGGACCGGTGGCCCATGGTGGGTTCAGTTGTGGACGCGCCGGCTTATGCTGAGCGGTTCGCCGGGCTGGCCCAGGGGCGGCGCCGGGGCGACGCGCCCGGTCCTGTTCACGCCGGGCTTTATGTCTTGGGCGGGTTGGGCTCGCGCGGGCTGGTCTGGGCGCCCCTCTTAGGCGAGCAAGTGATCGCTCAGGCGTTGGGCGAGCCCGAACCCCTCACGCAGGCTCAGGCGGCCGCCTTGCACCCGGCCCGGTTTTTGGCGCGCGACCTGAAACGCGGCCGCACGCCGGCCTAAACCTGGATCTCGCCTTTGAGGTAGAGCACCGCCCCGCCGGAGAGGATCACGCGGTCTCCCATAACCCGCACGCCCACTGGCGCGCCACGGCGACTGGCTTGGAACGCCTCCATCTCGGTTTTGCCCAACCGGTCAGCCCAGTAGGGACCTAAATCGCAGAAGGACGAACCGGTGGCGGCGTCTTCCTCCAACCCCACTCCGGGGGCGAAAAACCGCGAGACGAAATCGAGCCCCTCCGTATCCGCCTTCGCCGTGACGATGAGACAGCCCGGCCGGTCGCCAGGGACCAAGCGCGCGGCGGCCACCCCGTCCGCGATGGACAAACCGCGCACCGCCGCCTCCGATCCGATCTCCACCAGGCCGTATTCGCCCAATCGCAGGGCGCTGACCCGGTGGCCTAAAGCGTCGGACAAACCGTCGGGCGGAGGCGTCATTGCGCCCTCGCGCGCGGGCAAGTCGAGGGTGAAGCGCGCCCCGTCCCGCGCCACCACTAAGTCGCCGGAGCGGGTTTCGAACGTCACCCGGTCGAGCGCGGGGGCCAGTTCGGTCAGAACCGCCGCCCCGGAGGCCAAAGTGGCGTGACCGCATAAGGGGACTTCCGTTTCCGGGGTGAACCAGCGCAGCTTCCACCGATCGGCGGTCTCGGTGGGAACGATAAAGGCCGTTTCGGCGAAGTTATTCTCCGCCGCGATCGCCTGCAGGGCGGCGTCCTCGAGCCAGCCGTCGAGCGGGGTGACCGCGGCTTGATTGCCCTGGAACAGGCGATCGGCAAAGGCGTCGAACTGGAAAACCGGTAAAGCGGGCATGTTAGGGCTCCCATGCAGGCCGGGGGTGGATCGCCCAGCCGGGGTGTAAGGGTTTCGCCCCCGCCCCGATCGGCAGGGCTTGGGCGATGGCGCCGCGCACGAAGGCGCGGGCTTGGGTTATGGCGGTCTCTAAGCTGTCGCGGCGCGCCAGATAGACCGCGATAGCGCTCGCCAGCGTGCAGCCGGTGCCGTGAAACGGTCCCCCGGGCAGGCGCGTCGCCTCGAAACGGGTTTCGCCCTGCTCCGTCAGCAGCACGTCTGTGACGTGGTCCCCCGGCGCGTCGCCGCCTTTCACCAACACCGCCTTGGCGCCCATCTCCAGGAGCACCGCGCCGGCTTGGACTTGGTCCTCGACGGTTTTCACGGTGAGGCCGGTGAGTGCGGCGGCTTCAGCCACGTTGGGTGTAAGCAGGGTCGCGCGCGCAAACAGCCGCTTACGCAAGGCGTAGCCCACCCCGCGCTCGGCCAGCGGATCGCCGGAGGTGGCGGACATCACCGGGTCGATCACCAGCGGAATGTCTGCGGGCAGGGCGTCGGTGACCGCGTCGACGATTTCCGCGGTGGCCAGCATGCCGGTCTTAACCGCATCCGCGCCAATATCCTCCAGAATGGCGGCGATTTGGCCGGACACGGTTTGCGCGGGCAGGGTGCGCACGCCCTTGACCCCTTGAGTGTTCTGGCTGGTGACGGCCGTGAGGGCGGTGGTCGCAAAGCCCCCTAACGCCATGACGGTTTTCAGATCCGCCTGGATCCCCGCCCCGCCGCCCGAATCCTAGCCCGCAATGACCAGCACAATCGGCGGGGGCGGGGGATCGGGCGGCTCGGCGGAGGTCTTAGGGGCGCTCATGACCCTTCGGTTTTGAGCGCGCGAGGCCGGATCGGTCAACCGGGCTCGCGGCGCCCGTCGTCCGCCAGGATCGCGGCCTGCACCTTGAGCGCTTGGACGGTTTCGGCGACGTCATGCACCCGCACCATCCTCGCGCCGGCGCGCGCGGCGTAAAGGGCGGCCGCCAGGGACCCGCCCAAGCGACGCTCCGCTGACGGTTCAGAGGGGTCCAACGCCGCAATGAACCGCTTGCGCGAGGCGCCGAACAGCAATGGGCGGCCGGTCTCCGCAATGATCCGCTCAGTAGCCGCCATCAGCGCGAGATTGTGCGCCAGGGTCTTGCCGAAGCCGATCCCCGGGTCGACCCAGAGCCGTTCCGTTGGGATCCCCGCTGCGCGGGCCGCGGCGACGCGGGCTTGAAGGAAACCGATCACCTCGGTGACCACGTTGTCATAATGAGGGTTGGCCTGCATGGTTTGCGGCGCGCCTTGCATATGCATAAGCACCGTCTCCACGCCCAATTCAGCTGCGGTCTCAAGGCTCTCCGGCGCAAATCGTAAAGCGGTGACGTCGTTCCACATTCGCGCACCGGCTTGGACCGCCGCCCGCGCGACGCCAGGCTTCATAGTGTCGATGGACATCAGGGCAGTGGGCCGCGCGGTGAGGATCGCCTCAAGCACGGGCAGCACGCGCGCCAATTCTTCGGCTTCAGAAACCGGCGCGGCGCCGGGGCGGGTGCTCTCCCCGCCCAAATCCAGCCAATCCGCCCCCGCATCGAGTAGGCGCAGGGCGTGGTCGCGCGCCGCCGTCCCATTGGCGAACTGGCCGCCGTCGGAAAAGCTGTCCGGGGTGAGATTGACTACCCCCATGACCTGGGGATGGGGGTGGGGGGGCGCCGTCCTCACCGCGAGGCCATCGGCTTAACCGACGTGGTCGCGTACGCAGTCTGGAATGTCGTTAAACGTAATCGGTTCGTCGGAATTGACCATGTCGTGTTGTAAGAATTGCACGACCTGCGCGTAGTTCAGCGCGTATTTATTGTCGGTCGCCGCAAGCGCGCCTTTTTGGAAGACGTTCACAAAGGCTTTGCGCGTCTTACGCTGCATTTTATCCGCCAAGAGCGGTCGCAAGACCGGTTCGCGTATGGTGACCAATCGGGCGATATTGCGGCGTTTTTCCGCGGCGTTCGACATAAGGGCTCTTTCCAACGGCTCAACAATCAAGATCCGCGCGTTTACGGGTAATGGCGGTAAAAAGCAACGGGGCGGGATCATCGATCCCGCCCCCTCCCTGTTGTCTCCGCCCAACGTCCGTTAAGCGCCTTGCGGTTCCGGCCCTTGGGTCCAGCCTGAGGCCGGTTTGGCGTCACTCGTATCATCCGTGGTCGGCACCGAGACGGTCGGTCCGGGCGGAATTTCGTCGTCCGGGTCCTCGCGGGTCGGTTTAATCCCGTTAAGAAGGTCTTTGATCTCATCCCCGCTCAAGGTCTCGTACTCCAATAAACCTTGGGCGAGGGTTTCTAGATCATCGGCCTTCTCCTCCAAGATACGATGGGCTTCGCGATAGCCTTCTTCGACGAGACGGCGGATTTCAGCGTCGATCTTTTGCGCTGTGGACTCCGAGATATTCTGGCTGCGTGACACCGAATGGCCCAGGAACACTTCTTCCTGGTTTTCGCCATAGGCGACGGTTCCCAATTCTTCAGACAGGCCCCAGCGGGTCACCATCGCGCGGGCGAGCTTGGTGGCTTGCTCAATGTCCGACGACGCGCCGGAGGTGACTTTGTCCATGCCGAAAATCCGTTCTTCCGCGACGCGACCCCCCATCATGATAGCCATGCGTGAATGCATTTGCGCCACGTTCATGGAGTATTGATCACGCTCGGGCAGTTGCATGACCATACCCAGCGCCCGGCCGCGCGGAATGATGGTCGCCTTATGCACCGGATCAGTCGCGGGCACGTTGAGCGCGACAATGGCGTGGCCCCCTTCGTGATACGCGGTCAGGCGCTTTTCGTCCTCGGTCATGACGGCTGAGCGTCGCTCCGGACCCATCATGACTTTGTCCTTAGCGTCCTCAAACTCCGTCATGGTGACGAGCCGCTTGCCCCGACGCGCCGCCAAAAGCGCGGCCTCATTGACTAGATTAGCAAGATCCGCCCCGGAGAAGCCCGGCGTGCCGCGCGCGATCGTCTTGGCGTTCACGTCTTTGCCCAAGGGCACGTTGCGGGTGTGGACTTTAAGGATTTTCTCTCGGCCCACCACATCGGGGTTCGGCACAACGATCTGGCGGTCGAAGCGGCCCGGGCGCAACAGGGCCGGGTCCAGCACGTCGGGCCGGTTCGTCGCTGCAATCAGGCTGATGCCCTCATTGGCCTCAAAGCCGTCCATCTCCACGAGCAATTGGTTGAGGGTTTGTTCCCGCTCGTCATTGCCCCCGCCCAGGCCCGCGCCCCGGTGCCGGCCCACCGCGTCAATCTCATCGATAAAGATGATGCAGGGCGCATTTTTCTTGGCTTGTTCGAACATGTCGCGCACCCGGCTCGCGCCGACGCCAACAAACATTTCCACAAAGTCCGAACCGGAAATCGTGAAGAACGGCACATTAGCTTCGCCCGCGACGGCGCGCGCGGTTAAGGTCTTCCCGGTGCCCGGCGGGCCGACCAAAAGCGCGCCCTTGGGGATTTTGCCGCCTAGGCGTTGGAATTTGGCGGGGTCTTTCAAGAACTCGACAATTTCTTGGAGTTCTTCTTTCGCTTCGTCGATGCCCGCGACGTCTTCAAACGTCACCCGGTTCTTATTCTCCGTGAGAAGCCGCGCTTTGGACTTGCCAAAGCCCATGGCGCCGCGTCCGCCCGCTTGCATTTGGCGCATGAAGAAAATCCACACCGCGATTAACAGCAGCATGGGGAACCAGTTGATGAAGATCGACAACAGGCTGGTTTCGCCTTCGCTTTCCGGACGCACGCTGACGTCAACGCCCGATTCGCGCAGCCGCGGATAGAGCTCCGCGTCGTTCACCGGCGCGTAGGTTGAAAACGTTGAATTGTCCGAGAGTTGCCCGCTGACCCGGTCACCGCGAATAACGACGTTGGACACACGGCCTTGGTCCACCTGGTCGAGGAATTGGGAATAGCTCAATTCATTACCCGAGGTCCGGGTTTGTGTGGGCTGGAACAAATTGAACAGCGCCACCAACAGAAGGGCTAAAATCGCCCATAACAGCAGGTTTCGAAGGGGCATTGCGTCCTCGCGGTTAGCGTTCGGTGCGTTGACTTTCGTCGCATAACATGGGGCGAAAAACCGATCACGCCAATGGGACGTTCTCGCCAAGCGGTCGCAGAGGCGTCAAACCTCGCGGGGCCAGCCAGCTTTTGAGCCGCTGCGGACCCAGCCAGCGCGCCTCAATCCCGAATTCCGCCGCTTGCGTTAACGGACAAGCGACGCCGCCGCGCACCAGGTCAGGCGTGTGCGCGTGCGGGCGGACCCGCCATCCGGGCGCTGGGGCGACCATCTCCACCCGCCCGTCCCACACCGTCACGCGTCCCGGCGCTAATCGGAGCCCGTCCACCCCGGGGGTTCCATCCGCCCGCCCGGTTACGGCCCCGGGGTCCCGCTCAACCCGGCCATCCGCAAAAAACCGTGCGCCGCCCAGCGTGGCGCCGGCGAAATCCGCGGTCTGCAGGGCGCGGTCGAGCGCTGTGAGCTTGGCGCCGGGCGCTGGCGCAGATGCACCGGACACCGCCAATGCGATGGCTTCGAGCGCGCGCAGACGCACGGCTTCCGGTGCGCGTCCATACTGGGCGCGATTGAGAACAAAACCGCCTTCCTGCGTCCATTGTCCGGCGCCCGCCGCGCAGTCGGCCGCGGCTGCGCGCTCAGCATCGTCTAAACGCTGGGCCGCGGGGGCTAAAGCGGCGAGCCGGTCGAACAGCGCGGGCCAGCGCTCGCTGAGCGCCCGGGCGCGGACACGTGCAAACGCTTGATCTTGGTTCATCGGGTCTTCGTCCCAGTCGACGCCACGCGCGCGAAGCCAGGCGCGTAAGGCGGCGCGCCGGATGCCTAAAAGCGGCCGAACCAGCGTTAATCCGCGACCCTCCGGCCAAACGGGGGAAGGCGCACAGACGCGCATGCCCGCAAGCCCGCGCGGCCCGGTCCCCGCACTGAGCCGCATCCACAGTGTCTCGGCCTGATCCTCCCAAGTGTGGCCGAGCAGGACGGCGTCCGCGCTTGCGGAGCGCGCGGCGTCCGCCAATAAGCGATGGCGCAGGGAGCGCGCCTGCGCTTCGTTGCGAGGGACAGCGGGCGCGGTCAGCACCACCGCGGTTCGGTTAAGCGCTTGGGCTCGAGCGGCTGCGGCGTGCGCACGGCCGGCGGAGCCAGTTTGGAAACGATGATCAACCGTGAGCACAACAAGCTCGCGCGCCCGCCTGCGGGCCCAATCATGGGCGAGGTGCAAAAGAGCGGTCGAGTCACCGCCCCCAGAAAACCCGATCGCCAGGGTGCGCGCCGTTTGAGGGACATGCGCGTCCAGCATTCCGGTGACGTGAGCCACCGGGCAGGTCTCGCTCATCGCCAGCCCGCCACCCGTTCGAACTCCTCCACCGCGATCCGCCACCAATCCAACGTGTCGAGGAAGTTCGCCCAGGACACACCGCCGTAGAAGTTGACGTCCATTTGCAGATAGGGGTCGCCTTGGCCGTCCACGGCCACTTTGGCGAAGCGTCGATCTAAATTCCACAAATTGATGACGTCCGGCTCCAAGGGCGCGTCGAGATCATAACCCGCCAAAAACTCCGCCGAGCAGGGCCGGCCCGGCGTGTCGCAGCCCAAAAGATAAACCCGAAACCGGGTCAGTGAGACCCGCGCAACCACCCAAGCCGCCGTCTCGTCCCGCTCAATCTGGGCGGGGTAGCCGGCTTCACGAAGCGCTTGGGCCAAACTGTCCAGCGTTTGAGGGGCGAACAGGGCTGTTCGCGCCCGCGGCGCGCTGGGAAAGGGTTTCGTGCGCGGCGTCTGAGCGCTCGCTTGAGACGCGAGCAGGGCGGTTGTGAGCAGAACGACCCCGAGCCGCAGTCCGCGCCGGCGAAATGAAACCATGGTGAAACCGGTTGGTCGTGATCAGCAGCCGGCGCGGCGTTTTTCGATATCGGCTTGCTGGCGTACCCGTTCGGGCGCGTTCGGGAATTCCCGACCCAACAGGCTCAACGTCTTACAGGCTTCCTCAGCATCACCGGTATTGGCGAGTGCTGCGCCTAATTTCACCAGCGAATCCGGCGCTTTCACACTGCCCCGGTGCTCGCCCAGCACGGTGAGGTAAGCCTGCGCCGCGTCGGCATAGCGCGCGTCAAGAAACGCGATTTCGCCGAGCCAGAAATAGGCGTCGCCCGCTAGCGGGTCCGCGTCAAAGGTCTCGACAAAGGCGGTGAGTTGGGTTTCGGCCTGATCGAAATTGAGCCGGGTCAACGCATCATAGGCTTGGGTGTAAGCCCGTTGCGCGTCTCCGCCCGCAACCGCGTTGCGCGGATCGATAAACCCCGAGGGTGCGGTTTCCGCCGCGTCAAGCTGGGACCCCAGGGTTCCGGGCGGCGCGCTGAACAGGGCGTCCGGATTGATCCGGGTCTCGGTCTTGGTGTGCAGATCATCAACATCACGCCCGAGCGCGGTTAATTCGTCGCGCAGACGCCGGTTTTCAAAGCCTAACTGCTCCACCGTACCGGTCAGTTCGCGAACTTCCGCCTCAAGGGCGTCAAGCCGAACCATCAATGCAACGGCTGCCGGGTCGCCGGTGAGCACCCGTTCGGACACGACCGCCAGCGTCTCTTCCGCCTGGCGCAGGCGGGCGTCCAATTCTTTTCGGCTTTGCCCGCTGGCTGATGGGATGCAAAGCCCGGCGATAAGCGCAAACACTATCCAACGAAAGGCGGCCTCTCGAAAACGGTACAACTTCCCCGACCATTGGACGAAAAATGTTGCCGAACGATTGGCGAAATTACGGCAAAGCGCGCCGTGGGCGTCACGGCGCGCTTTTCTCTGTTCCGAAGCGATCCCGCACCAAAAGCGGGCGTGTTGTTTAGCTTGTGCGCGGGTTCACCAAGCGCGTATGGCCGTTTCGATTGCGCGACCAGGCTTCTTCGTTAGAGCGCCCGTCAATCGGACGTTCTTTGCCATAAGAGATCGTGGTGATGCGCGCGGCGTCGACGCCTTGGCCGACGAGGAAGTTGCGCACCGCATTCGCCCGACGGGCGCCCAGCGCGATATTGTATTCCCGCGTGCCGCGCTCGTCACAATGGCCTTCGATAACAACGTTGATATCGCCATATTGTTGAAGCCAAGCGGCTTGCTGGCGCAGGGTGGCCTGAGCAGAGCTAGACAGCCGCGACTCGTCGAGGGCGAAGAACACGCGGTCGCCGGCGTTGACGTTGAAGTCAGCTTGAGAGCCGGGTAATTCGGTTGGCGCGGCCGCGGCCGGACGCGTGGTCGGGTGCGGAGCGGGCGTCGGTTCGGCCTGCGGCGGCGGAGCCGGCGGGGTGACCGGCGCGGTGTCGTTTTGAGCGCAGGCCGAAACGCCAAAAGCGGCGGCTACGGCGAGCATGGAGAGGCGAGCTGACGTGAGGCGCATAATCGATATCCCCCAAGGATAGGCGCGAATAAAAGCGAAAAGCGCTGAAGACAACGCCACTCGCAGGCAGACGACGCGTCATAGCGCAGTCTTACGACGAAAGTGCGAAACACGTATGCGGCGACGACCTGCCACCGCCGCCCAAGCTTAAGCGTAACCACGTCTGTGTTACTGGATCAAGGGCGACCATGCAGGGTCTGAGGCGGGACCCGGCGTTGGCGCCGGCGCTAGATTCCGTCCGGTCAAATCAACACTCCATATTTCGCTTTGGGCGTCCAGCCCGCGTTGTTCGCGGGTAAACAACAAAACCCGTCCGTTCGGCGACCAGGTCGGCCCTTCGTCCAAGAAGCTTTCGGTCAACAGCCGCTCCGCCGACCCGTCCGGACGCATGACGCCGATGTGGAACTGGCCTTGGTGTTGTTTCGTAAAGGCGATCAGATCGCCGCGCGGGGACCACACCGGTGTCGAATAACTCCCTTGACCGAAGCTAATCCGCTGAACCTCTGATCCGTCCGCGTTCATGACGTAGATTTGGGGCGACCCGCCACGATCGGAGGTGAAGGTGACCCGCTCTCCGTCCGGCGCGAAACTGGGTGAGGTGTCAATGGCGGGACTATCGGTCAGCTGCGTTGTCGTGCGCGTGCGTAAATCCATTACGTAAATGTCGGAATCCCCATCTCGCTCTAGGCTCATGATCACGGAACTGCCGTCCGGGGAGAACCGGGGCGCGAACGTCATGCCGGGGAAGTCGCCCAATGATTCTTGTCGGCCGGTTTCGATGTTGAAAATGAACACGTTTGGGCGATCACCAAGATAGGACAGATAGGTGATTTCTTGCAAGGTCGGCGAAAAGCGCGGGGTCAACACGGTGTAAGAGCCGTTGGTAAGGAAACTCGGATTAGCGCCGTCCTGATCCATAATGGCGAGGCGTTTGACGCGCGCGGTCTTGGGTCCGGACTCCGCGATGAACACCACCCGGGTGTCGAAATAACCGGGCTCTCCGGTCAAACGCTCATAGACAGCGTCAGAAATCTTGTGCGCAATCCGGCGCCAATTTTCTGGTGTTGATTCAATGCGTTGACCACGCAGCTGGCTTTCCGCCACGACGTCCCACAGCCGAAAGGACGCCTCCAACGCACCCGCCTCGCCAATGCGCACTCGTCCGGATAACAACGCCTGGGTGTTAATGATCCGCCAGTCCTGAAACCGCGGGGTGATGTCGATGTTCGACTGCGTTTCGATAAACGCTGCGGGGTTGATCGGCGCAAACAGGCCAGAGCGCTGCAGGTTATTGGTCACGACCTGGGCGATTTGCTCGCCCAAAATCCGCTCTTGCTCGGTGGCGCCGAGGAAGGTGGGCACGGCGACCTTGAGCGGATCGAGATGGCCTTGGGTGACATCGATTTCCAGCTGGGCGACGGCTGAGCCGGCGATGAGACCGAGCCCAGCGATCGCGGCGATAAACCGAGACAAGATCCGGTTCAACATAAGTTTCCTCTCCAAACGATCGTTTGGTCATCGACCCGACGCAACGCGGGGATCGAAGGTGACGACGACAGATTTCCAGCGATCGTATTTCTCCACAGGCAGCGTGTAGGGCGCGCATTGGATGACGGCCCGCCGCGCACGCTCGCCAGCGGTGCGCAGATAGGGATCGCCCGAGCCGATGATCCGGACACGATCCAACAGCTTAGGCGCGCCGCGCGTCGAGCCGTCAGGGTTCAAGTTGACCTCCACCTTCACCACCAATTGGGACGGATCCGGGGCGTCCAGCGGGATCCGCCAGCATTTTTCTATTTGAATCCGCAGCGCGTCGGTTTCCGATAGGGTCAGCGCGTCCCCCGCGCCGACGCTGCGCCGCTCGGGCGCCGGCGGCGTTTCCGATGCGGTTTCCGGTTGCGCGCGCGCTTCATCTTGCTTGCGGTTCACCAATTCATTGAGCCGGGCGAGATCCAAACTGGGCTCCGGTTCCGGCTCCGGCTCCGGCGCAGGTTCTGCTTCCGGCTCGGGGTCAGGCTCCGGTTCGGGCTCAGGCTCCGATTCGGGCTCAGGGTCCGGCTCGGGCTCCGGCTCAGGCTCCGGCTCGGGCTCAGGTTCCGGCTCGGGCTCAGGTTCCGGGAGCGGAATCGCTTCGGGTTCCGGCGGTGGGGGAGGCGGCGGGGGTGGCGGCGCCACCCGCTCCGGCTCGCGTTCCGGTTCTGGCGGCGGCGTTTCTGACGTGGCGGCCGCGGCGGAGACATTCGAGGTCTCCCCGATGGAAACAAGTTCGATGGGGATGAGCGGGGGAATCTCCGGGGGTGGTTCAGGCGGACGATCCAGCCGAATAAAAGCCGCTGCGAACAGGGCGATGTGGGCGGCGAAGGAGGCCGGTCCGCCGATCTTCATCGACCCCGCCTATTCGTCCGCCGCGGCGGCCACCGCAGCGGGGTCGGTCACTAGCCCGATATTGGAGAAACCCGCTGCGCTCAGCCGCGCCATCACACCGACGACGCAGCCATATTCCGCCGTCCCATCGGCGCGGACGAACACCCGCTCCTCATAGCCCGTTTCCCCGATCGCCAGTAGGCGAGGAACCAGGGCGTCGGCCTCCACCTCGGTCTCCTGCAAGAACACCGTGCAATCGGCTTGGATGCTCACGGTCAGCGGTTCCTCGTCGGAAGGGAGCGCGCGCGCCTCGGTCTGGGGCAGGTCAAGCGGAACCCCCACCGTAAGCAGCGGTGCGGTGACCATGAACACAATCAACAGCACCAACATGACGTCCACAAACGGGGTGACGTTAATCTCCGCACGCGGGGAGAACCGTGGCCCGCCGCGTCGGCTCGGTCCGGGTAGGCTCGCTCCCATCAAACGCTCCTTTCGGTCAACCGACGCGATAGGATCGCAGACAATTCGTCAGCGTAGGACTCCACTCGGACGGCGTAGCGCGCGAGATCGGTCGCAAACTTGTTATAGAAAATGACTGCTGGGATCGCGGCCACCAGGCCGAGCGCCGTCGCAAACAGCGCCTCCGCCAGGCCGGGCGCGACGACGGCCAGGTTGGTGTCTTGGCTTAACGCGATGGAGCGGAACGAGTTCATTATGCCCCAAACTGTGCCGAACAGACCGATAAAGGGGGCTGACGAGCCGATGGAGGCCAGCACACCGAGCCCGTTTTCCACCCGCGACAGCTCGCGGGTCACCGTTAACCCCATGACGCGGTCAATGCGTTCCTTTTGGCTTAAAACTTGGGCGTCCGAGGCGGGCCGACTGCGGGCGTCGCGGTATTCGCGCATCGCTGCACGGAACACCTTGGCGAGCGGGTCGCCGGGGCGTTCGGCGAGCGCTTCGCTGAGTTCGTCTAAGGTTCGGCCCGACCAAAACACGTCCTCGAACCGTCGCGCGCGGGCGCGTAAATTTAAGAACATGAATTGTTTGTCGATGACGACGCCCCAACTCCATACCGAGGCCGCCACCAACGAGCCCATCACGATTTTCACCACGATATCGGCCTTCAAAAATAAGGCGAGCAAGGTGAATTCGGCCGCTTCCGGGGCGGCGAGTTCGGCGGCGATCGCGGCCTCTCCGACAGGCAACTGCATGGACTGTTCCCCTAGCTGACGCGCGCCGGAACGGATCGGACAGCGCTCAATCCGTCCCACGTTCGATGGCGCGCCATTATGACGATTTGAGGACGCGGGGCGGCGACGACCCCCGCGAGCGTTGCTCCAAATAAGGACTCAAAAGGGTTAGCAAATCCTGGGGCGCGCGTCGCGGGCGACCCTCAGCGTTTACACACGCCGCAATGATCTTGGCCTCCGCAAGCACGCTCGAGCCGCGCACCAGGGTCTGGTCAATCTCCAACCGCGCGCCGCGTATGGTCTGGTAGAGCGTGCGCACCACAAGCGCGTCGTCCACCTGGGCCGGCGCGCCATAGCGCACTCGGATATCGCCGACCACAAACGCCAGCGGATCCGGTCGTGCCCATAGCTCGGCGTGGCCGATCCCGGCTAATCGGAGAAAGTCCGACCGCCCGCGTTCGAAATACCGCAAATAATTTGCATGATAGACGACGCCGGTGAAATCGGTGTCCTCGTAATAAACGCGCACGTCCAACTCGTGGACGCGATCGATAAATCGACCGGCGGATGGATGTGGGAGAGGCGACGGCGGCGCGGCGGAAACAGTCATAAGACCGCCATGCCAGAGACCGCGGGCGCAAGGCAAGAGGGATCGGTTTAAGGCCTTAAGCTCAATACAGAACAGATGTTTTGCAAACTGTAAGTTTCTCGCGACGGATAAACGAACGAAAGTAACGTATATTACGTCGACTTTCTAAAAAATGTGTCGTCGTCTAAATTGTTAACGTGGAAACAAAAAAATTTATCCAATTTAACCGCTCATCAATTTCGCGAGATCAAGGGTTCCGTTCGCAATTTCGCAACAAGCGCCGAATTTTGGCTGCTGGAGGCTTTTGACATGTTTTTCGCCAAACCCTGCGAGAAAGCCGTGGCGTGGAAACAAGCCGCGGACACGCACTTCGCCGTCATCGAATTCGAGCGGGACGGAACCATCCTCGACGCCAATCCCGTGTTCCTCTCGGCTATGGGTTATGAAGCGGGCGACATTGTCGGCCGTCACCATCGGATGTTCGTCGAGGAGTCCGTGGCTGCATCGCCAGACTACGCCCAATTCTGGCGCGACTTGGCGGCCGGCGAACCCGCGAACGGCCGGTTCAAGCGCGTGCGCCGCTCCGGCGCGCCCATTTGGATTGAAGCGCTCTACACACCGATCCGCGATGATAAAGGCGATGTAGTGCGTGTCATTAAATTCGCGCTGGACGTGACGGCGGAAGTCGAGCGCAGCCTGAATTTTGAGGCGCAAATGGCGGCGGTTCATCGGGCCCAAGCGGTGATTAGCTTCACACCTCAAGGCGATATTCTCGACGCTAACGCCAATTTCCTCGGTGCGACCGGTTACGACCTCGCCGAAATCAAAGGCCGCCACCATCGCATGTTCATGCCCCCCGGTGAGGCCGATCGCCCCGAATACCGCGCGTTCTGGGCGAAACTGGCGGCGGGCGAAGCCCATAGCGGCCGGTTTAAGCGGGTGAACAAGGCGGGCGAACCGGTCTGGATCGACGCGGTTTATTGCGCGATCCGCAACACGTCAGGCGTGGTGGAGCGGGTGGTGAAATTCGCCACCGACGTGACCGAACAAGTGCGCCTGCAAGACGCCAACGCCGCGCTCATGCACGCCGTGGACGCGAAAATCGCCGAAATCGACGCTAGCATCGCCGCGGTGAACCGTCGCGCGCAATCCGCGGACGCGGCTTCCGTCGAAGCGGCCCAAACCGTGGACCGCGTCGCCTCGGCCGGTGAGGAATTAGCCAGTTCGGTGCGCGCCATCGCCGATCTGGTGGAGGGCTCGAAAACGGCGAGCCAGGTGGTGGTCGATCACGCCCAATCCGCCGACGGAGCCACCGCCGCCTTGGCGCAATCAGCCCAGGCCATGAACGCGGTGATGGATTTGATCCGCACGATCACCGAAAAGATCAACATCCTCGCGCTCAACGCCACCATTGAGGCGGCGCGCGCCGGAGAGGCCGGCAAAGGCTTCGCCGTGGTCGCCCAAGAGGTGAAGTCGCTGGCGCGCCAAGTGGCCGACGCGACCGGCTCCATCGGCAATGAAATCACCGCGATCCAGGGGGTGTCTGAAGACGTTGCCGGCGCGTTGGGTCGGATCCGCGGCTCCATGGCGGAGTTGGACGGCCAGGTCGCCGAAGTTAGCGCCATGGCCACCCAGCAATCCGCCGCAACCGCGGAAATCTCCAACAGCATGCAGACGGCCGCGAGCGCAGCGCGCGAAATTGCCGATGCGGTCGGCGAAATCGGCCAAGCCGCCGCCACGGCCTGCGACGCCGCGGGCCAGGCGCGCCGCGACTTGGCGGCGATGGCTGGCTAAGCGTCGTGGTGACTGGCGCCGGTGCGCGCTAGCGGTTAAAATTGGCGAACGGGTCGACGTCGCTCGGGGTTTCGGGTTGCTCTTCGGTTCCCGCCGGCTCCAAAGCGGGACCCTCGTCGACCACCCCTCGGGCGGCGTCGTCGGCGCGTTTTTTCGCGGCCGCTTTGGCGACCACGGCGTCCAGCTCGATCTGGGTGCACAGGCCCAGCTGCACCGGGTCGACCGGCTTGATGTTCGCCGCATTCCAATGGCTGCGGTCGCGCACGGACTCAATGGTGGGTCGGGTGGTGCCCACGAGTTTGGAGATTTGCCCGTCGGTCAATTCCGGATGGTTGCGCAGCAGCCACGCAATGGCGTCGGGCCGGTCTTGGCGGCGCGACAGCGGGGTGTAGCGGGGGCCTTTCTTCGCCGTCTTGGCGGCCATCTTTTGAACGTCTTGGTGCTTAGCCTCCACCGCGACCATGCGATAGCCCTCATCGGCTTGGCCTTTTTCGATCTCCTCGCGGGTGAGTTGACCCCCGGCGATCGGGTCGAGCCCGCGCACCCCCGCAGCTACGTCCCCATCCGCAATGCCTTTGACCTCCAAATGGTGCAGGCCGCAGAAATCGGCGATCTGGTCAAAGGACAGGCTGGTGTTGTCGATCAACCACACGGCGGTGGCTTTCGGCATCAGAATCTTCTCGGCCATGACGGGGCTCCTCAAGCGCCCGCACGGGACGCAAAAACAAAACGACCCGACGCGTTCGCGCCGGGTCTGGCTTTAGCGGCGCGCAGCGCACGCTTTCGATCTCAAACATAAGCGCGAACCGACACAGAGGGAAGGGGGGGCGGACGCGAGCGCCCTTGCGCGTTCCTGCTCCGGATTGTCACGCAACATTCAATAATCTCAGGTTGCGTCATATTCCCAATACCATGAAATTGAATTTCGCGACGGGGTTCGATTATCGGACGTCAATATATCTAAAGACGATGACGGTTGGGAGATTGAGATACAGGGTCGCGACGGTGAGCTAGAATTTGAAGGCGTTTTAAATAGTATTATCGTCGACGGTATCGATGTAACGCTCGGGGAGCTATTAGGCGAAACTGCGGAATCAACACCATTCAGTAATGCTCAAGACGTTAAGAGTCGCATGAATGCCGATGACGCTTATAGTTATTATTCGGAAATTTTTGATGAAATCAGTGTTCGGCTTTTGGAGATTGCTTGATGAGGCTTTTCGCGCTGATTGTAGGCTTGTTCTTCGCAGGTGCGGCGTTGGCTGCGTCGCCAGATATAAGAGTACATGAAAAACTTGTAGATTTTGATCGGAAAGCGGATGTATTTGTTGAGTACCTCAAGTATCTGACGTGGACGAATAAATCGGATGTTGAAGCTGTTTCGAAACGGGTTGAGGATTCTCATTTGTCATTCCAGCGTTTCAGAAACAAGGAAATTTCGGGCCTCGAGCATTTATTTGACATGTGTCTTTTTGTAAGTCACGATTTGTCTGAAACGCTTTGGAAAAAAATGCGGCCTGGCGCCTTGTGGGAAGGTAAAGACCTGTTCAGCGAAGAAATCGTTCTGTTGGATCATATCTATTATTCTGGAATGAGTTGCGGTTTGTGGTTTGGATTTAACGAATATGGAGCCGCTGCACGTCAATTCTTACGAGAAAAATATCCTAATTACACATATTGCCCGCAACCTTTGCCGGACTTCCTCGCTGATATTCCTTGGTGGCGGGACGAGATGCGACCTGAGGCCGCCGTTTTTGTCCAATACGGCCTCAAGCGACCGGATCGTCTCAAGGAAGAGTTCATCGACGTGTTCCTCGCCGAAGCCTATGTAGACCTCGGTTACATTCAGCTCGATGGCGGACCCTGTCCCGAGCCTAAGTCGGCGTCAGAATGATTTTGCCCGCATGCTCGCCCGCCTCCATGGCGCGGTGGGCCTCAGCCGCTTGGTCGAGCGGCAACACCCGATCGATCACCGGCTTGACCCGGCCGTCGGCGATCCAGGGCCAGACCGCCGCCTTCACGGCGCGGGCGAGGCGGGCTTTCTCCTCGAGCGAACGCGCGCGCAGGGTGGAGCCGGTCAGCGTCAACCGTTTGAGCATGACGCTGGCCAGATTGATCTCCACCTTGGCGCCTTCCAGAAAGGCGATCTGCACCAATCGGCCATCGGGCTTCAAAACGTTGAGATTTTTCTGCGTGTACGCGCCGCCAACCATGTCGAGCACCACATCCGCGCCGCCCGCATCCATGACCGCCGTCTCAAAATCCGCGTCTCGGTAATTGACCACGAGGTCCGCCCCGAGCGCGCGGCAGAGCGCGGCTTTCGCCTCTGTCCCCGCGGTGGCGAACACGCGCGCGCCCCGGGCCTTGGCCAGTTGGATGGCGGTCGTGCCGATCCCGCTCGCGCCGCCATGCACCAATAGGGTCTCATCGGGCTGAAGCTGGCCGCGCTCAAACACGTTCGCCCACACGGTGAAAACCGTCTCGGGCAGGCCCGCGGCCTCAACTGCGCTCAGTCCGTTGGGGATGGGCAGGCATTGGCCGTAGGGCGCAACCGCATATTCGGCATACCCGCCCCCGGGCAGAAGCGCGCACACTTCACGCCCCAGGGCGTCGTCGGGAACGGCGTCGCCCAAGCCGACAATTTCGCCCGCGACTTCGAGGCCCAAGACGTCCGTCGCGCCGTCGGGCGGGGGGTAGAGGCCTTGGCGCTGCAAGCAATCCGGCCGGTTTACGCCCGCCGCGCGTACTCGGATCAGGACCTCGCCCCGTCCCGGAATGGGAAGGGCCAGCGTCTCAAGGCGGATCGCTTCGGGCGGTCCAGGGTCGGGCGCCCGCGCGGCGCGCATGGTTTGAGATTTCGCCATGACCCCCTCGACCCCAACGCGACATGCGATAAACTAAAGAGTGATTCCAAATCACGGCAAGCGTTCGGAGGCGCACCCCAAGCATGGACGCGGATCATCCTCGCCCGGCCGATCGTCGGCGAAGCCTAAGCGAGCACGAAGATTTATCGTCTTGGTCCGTGGCGGAGCTGGAGGACCGGATCGCGCGGCTGCGCGCCGAGATGATACGCACTGAGGAGACCTTAGGCGCGAAACGCGCCGGGCGGGCCGCCGCGGACGAGGTGTTTAAAGTCTAAGGCCGCGGAGATGGCTTATCGCTTGCATAACCGGTCTGTGTGCGTCGACCTGTGACGGGTCAACGATCAGGATGACGAGATCACATCGGCCCCGCGCGATCCCTTGCGGGCGATGAAACGAGGTGGACGGAATGAGCGACAACCGCACGGCCGCGTTAAACATTTTGCCGGCTGCGAAAGCGGCCCGGATCACCGATTTCGCCGGTTCGGAACTTTTCGCGCGCACGTTTCGAGAGGGCATGGCCTTGGTGGAGGAAACGGCCGCCTATCTGGACGGTCCGGGTCGGGAGGCCTCCAAGACCTTGCCGCGCGAGGCCGCTTTGGCGTATGCGGGGGAAAGCATGCGGTTGACCACCCGGCTGATGCAGATATCCTCCTGGCTGCTGGTCCAGCGCGCGGTGCTCGAGGAAGAAATGAGCCCCGCCGAGGCGAACCAGGACAAATACCGCTTAGGCGCCGAACAAGTCTGCCGCGGCGACGCGCTCGGCGAGCTTGACGACTTACCCAGTATTTTGACTCACTTGCTCGAACGCTCTGAGCGA
This sequence comes from Maricaulaceae bacterium, assembly GCA_050331475.1. Classification (GTDB taxonomy): domain Bacteria; phylum Pseudomonadota; class Alphaproteobacteria; order Caulobacterales; family Maricaulaceae; genus JBHJGU01. The sequence goes on from JBHJGU010000032.1 coordinate 54,211, forward strand.
CTGTATGAGCGCGTGTTCCGACTCGACCGGCAATTGTTCGGTGAGGAGGAGATTGAACCGGCCAATCCGGTGAATGAACAGATCACCGACCTGGAATCCCGACTGAGCGCGGCATTCGGCGGCGTCTAATTGTTGGGTCCGGTTTGCTGATAAAAAAAGCCCGAGACACGCGTCTCGGGCTTTTTTTATCAGCGTTGGCCCAGAGCCGTTTTTTAATCCGAGTGGAGAAGCGGCTCTAAGTCTTTGGTTTATCGCGTTTTCGACCCGCAAAACCGATATCACTTTTGCTGAAAACGCTCTAGGGCTATTTGACGAAGCCTTTGAATTTATTCTTAAATCGCGACACCCGACCGCCCCGGTCCATCAAGGTTTGTTGCCCGCCCGTCCAAGCGGGATGGGTGGACGGGTCAATGTCCAATTGCAGTGTGTCGCCCGGCTTGCCGTAGGTGGACCGGGTTTGGAAGGTGGTTCCGTTCGTCATCACCACATTGATGATGTGATAATCCGGATGGCCTTCTTTTTTCATGGCGCTGACCCTGTATCCGCTGGTCTTAAAGCCGATGGCGGTCTCAAAAGTTAGAACGGCGACCCCCGATCAGGAGCCGCCGCCGTGAGCCGCGGTGGATAACCCAAGCTCCGATCGATTGCAAGCGCTCGCCTGAGCCGGTTCGCCCGCTATAACCCTGTCGCACAGTCACGAAAGGGCGGGCATGGCGCGCAGGTTTCTCATTGTGGGGATTGTTCTGATTGCGGGGGTCAGTTTTTGGCTCATCCGCGCCAGCATTTGGAGCGGGGAGTGGACCCGGCTCATTGAACGCTTCGACGGCGCGTGCGTGTTGCAGCCCGGGCTCATCGGTGCGGCCGATCTTGCGCGCGAGGTCGGCGGCGATCGGGTGTTTGCGATCGCGCACGATCGCCGGGCTAATCCGCCGGCCCGCGGGGCGGTCTATGCGGTGTCCTTGGCCGAAGGCGTAACGGGGGCCTTGACGGACTTGACCGGCGGCGCGCCGGCCGGCTTTCATCCCCGCGCGCTGAGCTATTGGGCGGGCGACGCCGGGACCGGCCCGCGGCTCTTTGTGCTCAATGCGTTTGGGCCGGGCGCGCCGACGGTGGAGGTCTATGACGTCACAGCGGACGCCCTTATTCATCGCGACACCCTCGCTGATCCGGCGTTCGCTCAAGCACAGGATCTCCACGCAGTTGGCCCCAATGCGTTTTATTTCACCGTGCGCGGAACGGCCCGGCCGGGAACGCTTGGCTACGCGTGGGACTATCTGCGCCAGGCGCGCACGGGTCGGGTGGTTTTATTCGACGGCGCCGCCGCGCGTGCGGTCGCTCAAGGGCTTGTGGGTCCGGAAGGACTCGCAACCTTCGCCCAGGGCCGCCGGCTTGCGGTGACCGAAACTGTGGGGCGGGCCTTGCGGCTTTACGATCGCGACCCCTCAACCGGCGCTCTGACCCAGACCGCGCGGGCGTTTTTGGGCTCCGGCGCAGGCCGGATCACCGCGGACGCGGACGATCGACTTTGGATCGCCAGCCACCCCAACCTCTTAACCCTTGGCTTGCGCCACGCGAACGATCCAAAGACGCCAAGTCCGTCCCAGGTCTTGCTGGTCGAGCCGGACGCCAAGCGGGTCGATCAGATCTATCTCAGCGCTGGTGAGCCGCTGTCCGCGGCCGGCGCCGCGATTGTCGACTTGGAAGCGGGACGAATGCTGATGGGCGGGCTTTACGACGACGGGCTTCTGGCCTGCGACCTGCCGGAGGTTTGGCGCCATTCCGAGGCCTACCCCGCCCAGCGCCCGCAATTCGAAGACCGGCGGCGCTAACGCGACGTCAATTTCAGCTCAATCCGCCGGTTGCGCGCGAGCGCTTCGGAGGTTCCGCCCGGGTCGATGGGGTGGTGCTCGCCGAAACCGGCGGCGGCGAGCCGGTCGGCGGGCACGCCCGCGGCTTCGAAGAAATTCACCACCGAAATCGCGCGCTCCGCGGATAAATGCCAATTCGATTGAAAGCCCGAGCGGATGGGGATGCGGTCCGTGTGCCCGTCCACGCGGATGATCCAGTTCACGTCTGTGGGGATTTCTTCGGCGATCTGCAGAATCGCATCCGCGATCTTGAGGAGTTCATCCTCCCCGTTCGGATTGAGGTCCGCGGACGCGCTTTCAAACAAGATGTCGGTCTCAAACACAAACCGATCGCCCACCACGCGCACGTCCGCCCGGCCTTCCAGAGCTTCGAGCAGCTTGCCGAAAAACTCCGACTGGAAGCGGGCCAGTTCGTCCACCCGCTGCGCCAAAGCGGCGTTGAGCCTCTGGCCGAGATTGACGATTTGGGCTTGGGCTTCCCGGTCGCGTTCCTCCGCGGCTTCCAGCGCCGCGTTCAGCCGGGCGATCTGGGCGTTCAGCGTGCCGATCTGCTCATTGAGCAACTCCACCTCGGCGCGCGCGGCTTCAGAGATTTCGGTTTCCTCGGTGAGGCGCGCTTGCAGGTCCAGCGCGTCGGCTTCCGCGGTTCGAAGGGCTGTGCGCAAGTCATCGGCTTGGGATTGCAGGCGGGCGGCTTCGGCGGCGGCTTGCTCGCGGGTGCGGGTGAGGGTGGCGCGCAGCCGGTCGACCCGTTCGCTCAATTGGGTGGTGCGGTCGCGCTCCAAGGCGAGCAGATCGCCCAATTCGCCCAGCCGCGCATTGAGCCGGCTCAGCTCCGCGTCCCGGCCCGTCAGCGCCCGGCCGAGCACGAATTGGCTGGCGATAAACAAGGACAGCAGAAACACCACCACGAGCAACAACGTGGCCAGCGCATCGACAAAGCCGGGCCAATGGTCCCCCTGATCGACGTTGCGGCCGCGAATGGCGCGCGGCGCAGTCATGCGGGCTCGTCCGGTTCGGCGCCGCTTTCAATGGCGAGCGCCAGGGTGCGCGAAAGCCGGCGCAGGTCGGAGCGCAACTCGCGCACGGTTTGCTCCCGCCCGCCGGCGAGCTCGGCGCTGAGCGTCTGTAGGCCCGCGTCGAGATTGCGCAAATGCTTAAGTTGGGCGCCGCCATCCTGGCCGCTGCGGCCCAGCCGTTCGAGCGCTTGCTCTTGGGCTTCGAGCCGATCGGAGAGCGCGACCACCGCTTGGGCGAGCCGGTTGAGCGTTTCGGTGGAGCGCTGGGCGGAGCCGTGCACCGCTTCGATGGCGTCGGTCATCTGCTCCACGAGCGGGCCCAGCCAGGCGGCCGTGCGACCACCGCCGTCTTCGTCTTCCGCCACCCCGCCCACGGCGCCGGAGACCCGGGACATCGACGAAAGCCATTCTTCGATCTCGTTATAAAACCGGTTTTGCGCTTGGCTGGCCTGCAAATCCAGAAACCCGATGACGAGCGAGCCCGCCAGGCCAAACAGCGAGCTGGAGAACGCCGTGCCCATGCCGCGCACGGGTTCTTCGAGTGCGCTGAGCAAGGCGAGCACATCGTCGTCGGAGGGTTCGCCGGAGCCTGCGAGCGCGCGCACCGCGTCGCCTACAGCGCCCACGGTCTGCAATAAGCCCCAAAACGTGCCCAATAAGCCCAGAAAGATCAGCAGCCGGCCAATATAGCGCGTGGTCTCGCCGGCTTCGGACATGCGCGCGCCCACGCTGTCGAGCACTGAGCGCATGGAGGCCGCCGACAACCGCCAGCGCGCTTTGGACGCGTCCGCCAGCATGGCCGTCATGGGCGCGATCAGGCTGGGCGCGGGGGTCATGGCGTCCCCGGTTTTCGCGGCGGCGAACCGGGTGAGCCAGCTGGCGGAAGGGCCGATCATCAGCGCTTGGCGGAAGGTATAGGCCACCCCAATCGTCAGAACGGTGACGATCAGCCCGTTAATGGCCACATTGGCGAGAAAACCCGCGCGCACCGCACCGAACAAGGCGATCACAGCGGCGGTCGCGATCAGCACAAACACGCCCATGCGCATGACGTAGCGCCATGGCCCGGTGAAGCGGACGCCCTGGGTTTCGCTTTCGCCCAAGCGTCGGACCGGCTCGTCGATCTCTGCACGGGTCATGGGCGGCTCCTCGGGGATAGGACGTTAGGCTCGCGAGTGTTTCCCCGGTTCGCGGCGAAACCGCGGCCAGCCTAGCCCGATTTCAGGAGCGTTTGGAGCTTGCCCAGCAGGGTGGGCGGGCCCGCGAGGATATTGCCCGTATGGATTGGGTCCCCGTCGCCGTCGATATCGGTGACGTAACCGCCCGCTTCACGAACCAGTATCGCCCCGCCCGCAGTGTCCCACGGCTTCAGATTGCGCTCCCAAAACCCGTCATAGCGGCCCGCCGCCACATAAGCCAAATCCAGCGCCGCGGAGCCGAACCGGCGCACCCCGGCCACTTGGCTCATCACCGCGAACAGCTCTTTGACGAAGCTCGCATGTCCCGGCTTACCCAGGAACGGAATACCTGTCGCGAACACCGCATCGGAGAGATGTTTACGCGCGGAAACCCGCAGCCGGCGGTCGTTAATGTAGGCGCCGCGGCCCTTCTCCGCCCAAAACATCTCGTCTTTGATCACGTCATAAACGAGCCCCATGACGATCTCGCCGTCGCGCTCCAGCCCGATGGAGACGGCGAAATGCGGTAGGCCGTGCATGAAATTCAGTGTGCCGTCGAGCGGGTCGACGATAAAGCGGTGGGTCCGGTCGGTGCCCGCCACATCCCCGCGCTCCTCCATCAGGAAGCCATAGCCGGGCCGGTTCTCGGAGAGATGCTCGAAAATGATCTTTTCTGCGACCATGTCCGCGGCGGTGACGAAATCCGCGGGTCCTTTCTTGGAGACCTGCAAATGTTCCACCTCGCCGAAATCACGCGCGAGCTTGCGGCCAGCTTTGCGGGCGGCGGCCATCATAATGTTCATGGCGGCGCTGGGGTGGGCCATGGCGGCGTGTCCTCGTCTAGGGGCGGTCGCGCGACTTACCCCGAGCGGGGACGCGAATCCAGTCGTTTGCGGGAAAACTTGGCGTCTGGGTGGTCCGAACGCGGGTTGGCGACGTAGACACTCAGACACACGGGAGTGAGCCATGTCCAAAACCTCGATGAGCCGCAAGCTGCGCGATCTTGCGCAAATGATGATCCGCCAGGCGCAAATGCTGCGGGACCTTGGCGACGCGGGCGAAGCGCGTCGGCTCGCGCGCCGGTCTGTTCTGATCCGGGATTTGGGCTGGCGCGTGGCCCAGCCGGCCTTGATCCCCGCGCGCGCCCGGTCGCGGCGGTGAGCCTGGCGGACGGCGTGGCCGCCCTTGACCCGCCCAATTGGTTGATCGCGGCCCTGCGTTCCGACCAGGCGGGCGAAACCGGCGCGGTGGAGATTTACAAGGGTGTCTTGGCGGTCAGCCGCGATGAGGGCGTGCGCGCCTTCGCGGAGCGCCACCAAGCCACGGAGGCGCGGCATTTGGCGGTGATCGAACGCTGGCTGCCGACGGAGCGCTCGACCCGGCTTTTGGGGCTGTGGCGGGTGATGGGTTGGCTCACCGGCGCGATCCCGGCCCTGCTTGGGCCGAAGGTCGTTTACGCCACCATCGACGCGGTGGAGACCTTTGTTGACAAGCACTATCAGGACCAGATCGACCGGCTTGAGGGTGACCCGGCTTGGGCGGCCTTGCGCGCGGATTTGATCGCCTGCCAGGCCGATGAACTGGAGCACCGGGATGAGGCACGCGCGGCTTCCGATGCAAAGACCGGTCCGCTGTTATCGCTGTGGTGCGCGCTTGTGGGGTTCGGCTCCGCTCAAGCCGTTAAGGTGGCCGAAGCGATTTAACGTCGTCGGCCCGCCAACAAGAACGCAAACGCCGGCAGCCAGCCCGCGAGCCGCTCGGCCAGATCGCCGGGCGTGTCGGGTTGGAAGTGCAACACCACTGTGAGCCCAAATCCACTCGCCATCGCCGCGCCCACCGACCAGGGCGGACACCGCCAATCGAGCACACGCGCGATCACCACGGGCCCAAACGCCGCCCCGATCGCGCCCCAAGCGAACAACGCGCGCGCGAAGATCGCATCCGGCGAAAATAAGGTCGCCAGCGTGGCGATCAGCGTCACCAACACCATGCTCGCGCGCGCCATGGTCAGCTCGGCGCCGCGCCACAACCGGCCCAGGCCCAAATCCCGCTCCACCGCGTTCGCCGAGGCCAGCAGCAGGCTGTCTGCGGTGGACATAATGGCGGAGAGCACGGCCGCTAACGCCAGCCCGGCGAAGGCGGAGGGCAGCACCGCGGCGGTGAGCGCCAAAAGCGCGGTCTCGCTCTCCGGATGGGTGGGGATCAGCGCCCGCGCGCTCAGTCCGGCGAGCACCATGAGCGAATAGACCACCACCACCCAGCCAAAGGCGACCCAAAAGCCGGTCTTGCGTTCGGCCTCCGACCTGAGCGCCATAATACGATTGGCCACATGGGGTTGGCCCAGAGCGCCGGGCCCGGTGCCGAACAGCCCCGAGGCGAAGCCGATGGCCGACAATCCCGCAAACCCGCCGTCTGGAACCAGAAAGCCCTCGGGTGTATTGGCCTGAAGCTCCGCGATCAGCGATCCGGTGCCGCCGGCGGCCAGGACCGCGGCGATGGGGAGCACCAACGTCACCAACAGAATGATCAGTCCTTGAACGGCGTCGGACACGCTCGCCGCCCAGAACCCGCCTAACACGGTGTAGATCAGAACCACTCCGGCCCCCAGCCCCACCGCGAGCCCATAGGGCAGGTCGAGAAACCGCTCAAACGTCTTGCCGGCGCCGTCGAGCTGGGTCGCCACATAGGCGGTCAGCGAGATGACGATGAGCACGCCCGCCAGGGCGGCGAGCCAGCGCGCGTGTCGGCGCGGGGCGTCGGCGACGAGGAAGTCCACAAGCGACAGATGGCCCCGGGTCTCCGCCTCCTCCCGCAGCCGCTTGCCCAACGCCAGCCAAGCCACCGCATAGCCGGCCCACACCCCGGGCAGGATCCAAATGGCGTCGAGGCCATTGGCGAAGGCGTAGCCCGACAAGCCGAGCAAAACCCACGCTGACGACGCGCTCGCCGCATAGGAGAGCCCGGCAGTCAGCGGCCCGAGTTCGCGTTTGGCGATGAAAAAGCTGTCCACATCCGTGGTGCGCCCGCGCGCCCAAACGCCTAGCCCGATGAGCAAGCCATTATACGCAAAAAACGCCAGCCAAAGGCTGAGCCCGTCCATACTCGTCCCCCGTGTCTGTTGTCTTCAACACTAAGGCGGCGCGGCTTAAGCGCCAGCTTAGTCAGGATCCGCGTTCACGGACGGGACAATGGCCAGGGCGGGTTCGGGCGCAGGTCGGTCATCGGCGAAGGCGCGCGCGCGAGCGACCGCATCGGGCGGCAGGTTCGCGGTGAGCACCCGCGCTAACCGCTGGCGCTCGGCCTCTTTAACCGGATCGGTTGCGGGGCCTTGACCCATGGAGCGCAAAAGCCAGCCAAACCCCGCTTCTAGGTCTTTCTCCACGCCCTCGCCCTTTAGAAGCGCAAAGGCATAAAGGTATTGACCCTCTTGGTCCCCGGCCTCGGCTGCACGTTCGAACCAAACCGCGGCTTCATTGACGTCCGGCTCCAGCCCGCGTCCTTGGTAAAGCATGAGCCCGTAATCGGCCATGGCGGGGGCGAGCCGGTTCTCGGCGGCTTGGCGCAACAGCGCCACACCGGTCTCAACTTGCGGCTCCAACCCGTCCGCGCCTTCGATCAGCAGAATGGCTCCGGAATAAGCGGCCTCCGCATCCCCCGAGCTGGCGGCTTGGGCGTAAAGTTCGCCTGCGCGGGCGGGATCGCGCGGCGCAAAGCCGCCTATGGACAGGATGTCCGCCAGCCGACGTTGCGCAAGCCCGTCGCCGTTTTGCGCAGCGCGTTCTAAGAAACCCGGCGCGTCGGAGGGGGAAAACCCGCCCCGCGCATTTAGCGCCATGTCCGCCAGCCCGTTCAGCGCGTCCGCTTGGTCGGCCTCCGCCGCCTCCCGCCACCAGGCCACCGCGGCGTCATCGTCCTGCGCGACGCCCAAGCCGCGGGCGTAAAGCAGACCTAAGAGCGCGGCGGCGTCGGTGTCGCCGGCGGCGGCGGCCGCCAAGGCGGCGTCCGCAGCTTTGTCATAGTCGCCCGCCTCATAAGCGTCGCGAGCGAGCCAAAACGTCTCCGCGGTCTCAAAGGCGGGATTGGGCGGGGGCTCTTGGGCCCATGCCGGGCTCGCCAATAAGAGCGAGAGCCAGATCAAACCGCGCATGCGTCCGCCATCATTTGGTTGAGCGCGCGGATGGCCGTGGCCGGGCCTTCGGGGTGGTTCCAAACCCCCGACGACACCGCCAGGAAATCCGCGCCCGCGCGCACCAGTGGCGCGCCGTTTTCCACGGTGATCCCGCCAATGGCGACGCAAGGGATCTCAAAAAGCTCCGACCACCATTCGAGCAGGTCCACCGACGCCGCCGTCTTCGGCGCTTTCGTGGCCGTGGGGAAGAATGCGCCGAAAGCCACGTAATCCGCGCCCGCCTCGCCCGCGACCATCGCCAGATGTCGGCTGTCATGGCAGGTCACCCCGATGGAGGCGTCTGCGCCCAGAAGCGTACGCGCTTGGGCGTAATCGACGTCCTCTTGGCCGATATGGACCCCGTCCGCGCCTAGGATTTTGGCGAGGTCGGGCCGGTCATTGACCAGGGCCGCCACCCCGCGGGCCTGTGCAAGCGGCAACAAGCGTGCGCCGGCCCTAAGCACCGCCTCATCGGGCGCTGGCGCGTTGTCGGACCCCTTCAGCCGCAACTGCAAACAGGCCACATCGCCCGCCGAAAGCGTCGCCTCCAACGTGTCCGCAAATCGGTCGAGATCATCGATCTGCGGCGGGGTGATCAGATATAAGCGACAGCGCGGCTTAGCCATGGACGCCTAAGCAGCCTCTTGCTCCAACTCGGGCCGCCACTGGCCATTGGCGGCGAGCGAGTTCATCCGCGCCCGGTGGTGGAAAGCCGCTTGGGCGGCGGCGACGTTCTCCGCTTTGCCGGCCCAGGCTTTTTGTGGCGCGGCCTGCAGCGCGCGGCCGTAGGAATAGGTGAGCGCCCAGGGCAGAGGGCCGAGTTGGTTCATGGCGTTGAGGTGGGCCGTGGCGGTCACGTCGTCCTGCCCGCCCGACAGAAACGCGATCCCCGGAACGGCCGCCGGGCAGCAGGCCTTGAGCACCCGGACAGTGGCTTGGGCGACTTGTTCGACGGAGACTTGGCGGGTGGAGAGCTTGCCCGGAACGATCATATTCGGCTTAAGCACAATCCCCTCAAGCGCGACGCCGGCGAAATATAGCTCGCGGAACACTTCGGTGAGGATCCAGACTGTCACCTCCTCGCAGCGGGCCAGGTCATGGTCCCCGTCCATGAGCACTTCCGGCTCGACGATCGGCACAATGTCGGCCTCTTGGCAGAGCGCGGCGTAGCGGGCCAGCGCATGGGCGTTGGCGTGAATAGCGGTGTGCGAGGGCATGGCGAGGGTGCGGCCGCGACCAATGTCGATCACCGCGCGCCATTTCGCGAACCGGGCGCCGAGATTGCGATACTCCGCAAGGCGCTCGCGCAGCCCGTCGAGCCCCTCGGTCACGGTCTCCCCTTCGAGCCCGCCGGCCAAGGGTTTTGCGCCCGCATCCACTTTAATGCCCGGGATCGCGCCAGCGTCCTGGATCAGCTTAACGAGGGGAACGCCGTCGGCTGCCTGTTGGCGGATCGTCTCGTCAAACAGGATCACGCCGGAGACATAGTCCGCCATGGTCGGGGTCGCGCGAAACATCAGCTCGCGATAATCGCGGCGATTTTCATAGGTCGACTCCACCCCGATGGCGTCGAAGCGCTTTTTGATCGTGCGGTTTGATTCGTCGGCAGCCAGAACGCCTTTGCCCCCCGCGGTCATGGCGATGGCGGTTTGGTTGAGGACATCCAGATTCATTTGCGGAGGCTCCGGGCGGGGTCGAGGGGGGTTAAGCGGAGGCGAGGGCGGCGATCCCGGGCAAGGTTTTACCCTCAAGCCATTCGAGAAACGCGCCCCCCGCCGTGGAGACGTAAGTAAAATCGTCGGCGATTTGGGCCGCGTTTAACGCCGCCACCGTGTCGCGGCGGCCGGGGACGGCGATCAGGCCCGCCTCGCGCACGCGTTTCGCGGCGTAGCGCGCGGCCTCCACCGTGCCGGTGTCAAACGGTTTGAGCTCGAACGCGCCTAGGGGGCCGTTCCAAACCAGCGTCCGAGCCTGATCGATCGCGTCGGCGAGCCGATCCACCGTGTCGGGGCCCACATCCACCGCCATGTCGTCGGGGCCGATGGAGTCTATCGCGCGCACTTGGGACGGCGCGTGGGCCTCAAAGGTTTGGGTGCAGACCAAATCGGTGGGCAGGATTAAGGTGCAGCCGGCCTGGGCGGCGCCCGCCATCACCGCGCGGGCGGTTTCGGCTAAATCTTTCTCGCACAGCGACAGACCTAAATCATGGCCCTGGGCGAAGAGGAAGGTGTTCGCCATGCCGCCACCGACAAACAGCATGTCGACCTTTTTGACCAAATTGGCCAAGAGATCGAGCTTGGTGGAGACCTTTGCGCCTCCCACCACCGCGAGGGACGGTCGGGCGGGCGCCTCCAAGGCCTGCGCGAGGTAGTCGAGCTCGCGGCCGAGCGCTAATCCGGCGTAAGCGGGCAGATACCGCGCCACTCCTTCGGCGGAGGCGTGAGCCCGATGCGCCGCGGAGAAAGCGTCATTGACATAGATATCCGCGAGCGCGGCCAGGTCTTGGGCGAAGGCGGGTGCGTTGGCCTCCTCACCCTCATGAAAGCGGGTGTTCTCTAAGAGCAGCACACAGCCCGGCTCGAGGTCGGCCGCCGCCCCTTGCGCCAACGGACCCACGCAATCATTGATGAATTTAACCCGCTCGCCCAGCAAGCCCGCCAAGGCGTCGGCTACGGGCCGCAGGCTCATCGCGTCGACGGCCTGGCCCTTCGGCCGGCCATAATGGGCGCACAGAACAATCTTGCAGCCGCGCTCGCGCAGATGGCGGATTGTGGGCAAAGCCGCCCGCAGCCGGGTGTCGTCGGTGATCCGCCGGCCCGTCTCGTGCTCGACCATTGGGACGTTAAAATCCACCCGGACCAGCGCGCGCTGGCCGGCGATCGCCGCGTCCTCCAATCGGTTGAGCCGAAAGCCCACGTCCATCGCTCCGGTCTAGAGATGTTTGGCCATCTCGGCCGCGGTGTCCGCCATGCGCGTGGCGAAGCCCCATTCATTGTCATACCAGCTGAGCACCCGGACGAGCCGGGCGTCGGTGACCTGGGTTTCCATCAGCGACACGGTGGAGGAGTGGTCGTCATGGTTGAAATCCATGGACACCAGCGGTTCGCGCACGTAACCGAGCACACCCTTGAGCGGTCCGTCCGCGGCGCTGACCAGAGCGGCGTTCACGGTCTCCACATCGGTGTCTTGGGGCGCGTCAAACACAAGATCGATCATAGAGACGTTCGGCGTGGGCACCCGCACCGCCGTTCCGTCGAGCTTGCCCACAAGCTCGGGCAGCACCAAGCCCACCGCCTTCGCCGCGCCGGTGGATGTGGGGATCATGGATTGGGCGGCCGAGCGGGCGCGGTAGAGGTCTTTATGCATCCGGTCGAGGGTGGGCTGGTCGCCGGTATAACTGTGCACCGTGGTCATAAAGCCGCGTTCAATGCCCACCGCGTCGTTGAGCACTTTCGCCACGGGGGCGAGGCAGTTGGTGGTGCATGACGCGTTCGACACCACCGTGTCCCCCGCGCTCAGGCTTGCGTGGTTCACCCCGTAGACGATCGTCTTGTCCGCCCCTTTGCAGGGCGCGGAGACGAGCACCCGCTTGGCGCCCGCGGTCAAATGCGCCGCCGCTTTCTCCCGGTCCGCGAACCGGCCGGTGCATTCCAAAGCGATATCGACGTCGAGCTCGCCCCACGGCAGCTTGGCGGGATCGGCCTCGGCCGTCACCCGGATCGGCCCGGTCCCGGCGTCCAGGGTGTCGCCATCCACGGTGACCGCGTTGGGAAAGCGGCCGTGCACGCTGTCAAAGCGCAGCAAATGGGCGTTGGTCTCCACGGGCCCCAGATCATTGATCGCGACCACTTGGATGTCCGTGCGGCCATGCTCGACCAAGGACCGCAGCACCAACCGACCGATCCGGCCAAACCCGTTGATCGCCACCCGAACCGCCATGGGCTTGCTCCCTAACGCTGAACTGTAAAGGGGGACCAATCGTCCCTGTTCGAAGCGGGGTCATACCGCCGCCTTGGGTCCGCGTCCAGACAAGCCCGCGTGGGCGGCCGACGCATTGACTTCGCCCGTCCGGCCCGCCAACCGTGGGCGCGTTGTTCAAAAGGATCCCGCCATGACCGCGCCCGCCAAACCCGCAATCCGCCCCGCCGATCCGCGCTTTTCCTCCGGCCCCACCCGGAAGCGCCCGGGCTGGAGCTTGGATGCGCTCTCCGAAGCCGCTTTGGGGCGCAACCATCGCTCGCCGGCGGCGGTGGCGAAGTTTCGCGAGGCGGTGGAGCGGACCCGCGACGTGCTGCAAATCCCCGACGACTATCGCGTCGCCATCACCCCGGGCTCGGACACCGGCGCGGTGGAGATGGCGATGTGGTGCCTTTTGGGGAGCCGCCCCGTCGATGTGCTCGCCTGGGAGGCGTTTTCGCGCGACTGGGTGGTGGATGCGGTCGAAGAGCTCAAGCTGGAGGATTTGCGCGTCATGGTCGCCGATTACGGCCAGCTCCCCGCGCTCGACGAGGTTCGGGCGGATGCGGACGTGGTCTTCCCTTGGAACGGCACCACCTCGGGCGTGCGCGTGCCTAATGCGGACTGGATCGCCGCGGATCGGGCGGGGCTAACGATCTGCGACGCGACGTCCGCGTGCTTTTGCCAAGAGCTTGACTGGTCGAAGCTCGACGCCACCACCTTTTCTTGGCAGAAGGTGATGGGCGGGGAGGCGGCCCACGGGGTCTTGATCCTCTCCCCCCGCGCGATCGAGCGATTGGCGAGCTTCCGCCCCGAGCGGCCGATCCCCAAGCTCTTTCGCATGTGGTCCGACGCGGTGGTCAATGAGGCGTTTTTCGACGGCCAAGTGATCAACACCCCGTCTTTGCTGGCGGTTGAGGATTACATCGACGCGCTGAAATGGGCGCAGCAATTGGGCGGCTTGCCGGCCTTGATCGCGCGGGCGGACGCCTCCGCCAAAGTGCTCTATGATTGGATCGCGGCGACGGATGGGGTCGAACCGCTGTGCGAAGACCCCGCCGCGCGCACCAACACCGGGGTGTGCCTGCGCTTCACCGCGCCGGAGATCACGCGCCTCGATCCGGAAGCCCAGGCGAAATTCGCCGTCCAGGTCGCGGGCCTGTTGGCTCAAGAGGGCGTCGCCTTCGACATCGCCAATTACCGCACCGCACCGCCCGGGCTTCGCGTGTGGTGCGGCTCCATGGTGGAGACCGACGACGTCCAAGCGCTGCTCCCTTGGATCGAATGGGCTTACGCCACGGTGAAGGCGGAGCTTTAGGGCGCGGCGCGGCGGCCGCGTCTTCCAACGCAACCGCTGGACGTCGCCCGTCTCCCTCAGGCAGATTTGCGCCCGATGGCGGTGATGGACGATGACAACGAGCTTCCGGCGATCGATGAGGACGTCTTCGCCCGTGCGGAGCGTTTAGCCGCGCTGTGGCGGGAGCAACGCTCGAACGCCGCCTATGGCGACGACTTCGAGCATGCGTGTGCGGCGATCGCCCAAGCCAAAGCCTGTGAGGGCGAGGAGCGGGCCATGCATCTCGCTCTCGCGGCGATCAAGCTGAGGCGGCTCGACGCCAAGCTGGAAAACACCTGCGATTTGCCGGCGGACTTCGTGTTGATCGGCAAAGTCGGCCTGTTGCTGCGCCAATTGCCCGACCCGGACACCGTCAAACCCAAGGCGCCGCCCCCGCCCGAGGCGCTGGAGACGGCTGCCGCGCTCGACACGGTGGGGTCGGCGGCTCAAGCCGTCGACGCCGCCTATTACGGCCCGGATACGGCCCGGATACGGCCCAGGTGCATGAGACCGCAGAAGCGCTTCAGGCCAAGACGACCGAGGCGCGCTACCAAATCAACAATTACGTTACCCTTGTCATTATCGATCTGAGTTGGTTGCGCGATGGCGTTAAAGACCTCATCGATCTAACCGTCGACAGGGTCGCGCCCGAGCTGATTAAGGGCCTGACGCGCAGTTACAATTGGGCGGCAAAGTCGTGGACCGCGTGGCGACGATCCCGCGACGGCGTCGGCGGTCCGCCGAGCCCAAGCCGCGAGCAGCTCCTCGAAGACCTTGAATTATTTCGCGAAGACTTCGGAACGCCTGATGACGTGGTGGAGCCGGAAGACACGCGGGTAGACGACACGCCCATCCGCCAACTCACGGAAGATGAAGCGCGCGCCATGATCCTGCGCGGGGAAACGCCCGATCCCAGGGCGTGCGAGTCTGTATTTAGAATAAATCTAAATGGCACGAAAATTGACGACCTCGCCCCCCTCAAAACCCTCGCAAACCTGGAAAAGCTTTATCTCTCCGACACCAAAGTCACCGACCTCGCCCCCCTCAAAACCCTCGCAAACCTGCAAGAGCTTGATCTCCACAACACTGAAGTCGCCGACCTGACGCCCGTGCGGCATGTGCCGGACATTCGGGGCGCGACGGCGGAGGCCTACGCCACCATCGGGCGGGATGCGGAGGGGCGGCCGATTGAGAGATAAACGTCATCGCGAGGAGCCGCAGGCGACGCGGCGATCCAGGAAACGTTGGCGCCAAGCGGAAACCAGGCCTGGATTGCCGCGGCCCTAACGGGCCTAGCAATTGTGTGTTGGTTTTGGGGTAGTGTTGTGGTGCGGATGGGCGCCCGTTCGCAATGGGACCTTTGCGGGTTTGGGCCTGCGTTCGGTCGTCGTCATCTGGGGCCCCATC
>JBHJGU010000033.1:0-2808 GCA_050331475.1 Maricaulaceae bacterium
AGGCCGCGAGCGCGAAGCGTAATGAGCCGCGCCGTCGCCAGGGCCGGCTGACGATTGTTGGCGCGTTGGAGGAAGACGGCGGGGATCGGCAGCGCTCGCTCGCCTCGGTGCGTCGCGCCCGGGAGAAAGAGCGTCAGCGGCGCATGGCGCAGGGCCAAGCCCAGCGCGACAAGGTGGTGCGTGAAGTTGTGGTGCCCGAAACCATTACGGTTCAGGAACTCGCCAACCGTATGGCCGAACGCGCTGCGGAAATCGTCAAATACATGATGAAGCAGGGCCAAATGGTCCGCGCCATCGATACGCTCGACGCGGACACCGCCGAGCTAATCGTGGAAGACTTCGGCCACATCGTGAAACGGGTGGCGGACGCGGACGTTGAGGCGGGGTTCATCGACGATGATGACGCGGACGACGCGAAAGTGGCCCGCGCCCCCGTCGTCACCGTCATGGGTCACGTGGACCATGGTAAGACGTCGCTTCTAGACGCCTTGCGCTCAACTGATGTGGTGGCCGGCGAAGCGGGCGGCATCACCCAGCATATCGGCGCCTATCAAGTAACGGTGGAGACCGGGGATAAAGTCACCTTCCTGGACACCCCGGGCCACGCGGCCTTCTCCTCCATGCGGGCGCGCGGGGCGCAGGTCACCGACTTGGTGATCCTCGTGGTCGCCGCCGATGACGGGGTCATGCCGCAAACCGTGGAGGCGATTAACCACGCCAAAGCGGCCGAGGTGCCCATGATCGTGGCGATCAACAAAATGGATAAGCCGGACGCCACCCCGGATCGGGTGATCAACGAGCTGCTCCAGTACGAAGTGATTTCGGAGACCCTGGGCGGGGATGTGCAGTGCATCCCAGTCTCTGCGTTGAAGAGAGACGGCCTCGGCGATCTCATCGAGGCGATCACCTTGCAAGCTGAGGTGCTTGAGTTGAAGGCCAACCCCAAGCGCAGCGCAGACGGGGTGGTGATCGAAGCCCAGGTGGACAAGGGCAAGGGCCCCGTCGCCACCGTTCTGGTCAAACGCGGCACGCTCAAGCGCGGGGACATTGTGGTCGCGGGCGGCCAATGGGGTCGGGTGCGTGCGTTGATGAACGAACGCGGTCAGCAACTGAAAGAAGCGGGCCCCTCGGTGCCGGTCGAAATCCTCGGCCTGGACGGCGCCCCGGAGCCGGGCGAGGAATTCGCCGTGGTCGAGAACGATGCACGGGCGCGCGAACTCACTGAATATCGCCAACGGCTGAAACGCGATAAATCCGCGGCTGGCGGCGCCGGTTCATCGCTGGAACAGATGATGGCGCGGCTGCGCGAAAAGGTCGTTCAAGAATTTCCCATTGTGGTGAAATCAGACGTGCAAGGCTCCGCGGAAGCGATTGTTGGGGCGTTGGAGAAAATCGGCAATGAGGACGTGCGTGCGCGGGTGGTCCATTCCGCCCCGGGCGGGATCACCGAGTCGGATGTGCTTCTGGCGCAAGCCTCAGGCGGGCCGGTGTTCGCGTTCAATGTTCGGGCCAATAAGCAAGCTCGCGAAATGGCCGAACGCGAGAAGGTCGAGATCCGCTATTATTCGGTGATTTATGATCTGATTGACGATGTCCGATCAGCGCTTGAAGGCATGTTGGCACCGGAGAAACGCGAAGAATTCTTAGGTTACGCCGAAATTCTGCAGGTCTTCAACATCTCCAAGGTGGGCAAGGTCGCGGGCTGCAAGGTCACCGAAGGCGTCGTCAAGCGCGGTTGCGGTGTGCGGCTGTTGCGCGACGACGTGGTGATCCACGAAGGCCAGCTCTCCACGTTGAAGCGGTTCAAGGACGAGGTGCCGGAGGTGAATGCGGGAACCGAATGCGGCATGGCGTTCGTCAATTACCAAGACCTCCAAGAGGGCGATCGCATTGAGTGCTTCGACGTCATCGAAGTCCAACGCAAGCTCGCCTAGCCCCGCTCCTGCGGATTGCGGTCGAGCTGTGGTAGATAGAGGTCATGACGGTCATGCGCCCGCTCATTGACGCCGAGCCGCACCGGTTCTCCACCGCCGACGTCTTTGCGATGTTGGAGGCGGGCATTTTGACCCCCGACGAGAAGCTCGAACTGATTGACGGGGAGCTGATCCGCGTGTCGCCCAAGCATGTCCGCCATGAATACGTCAAAGCAAAATTAACCCGGTTTCTCGTCGAAAAAACGAATGAACGAATGGGTATTGGAGTTGAAACAACACTCTTTTTGGAGGACCGAACATTTCTCGAACCTGATATTTCCATTTATCCGCTAGAAAGCGTCCGGAAAAATCTAACTTGTGCTGACGTCTTGCTCGCCATCGAAATTTCCGACAGCCGTTTGCGCTATGACCTTGAGGTGAAACCGCCCCTCTATGCCGCGCACGGGCTGGCGAGTTTGTGGGTCGCGGATGTGCGGAACCCGGCTTTGCATGTGTTCGCGGAGCCCGGTCCGGACGGCTATCAGCGGTATGAGACGCTCAGCGCCGATGCGGCGCTTGCGGTTCCCGGCTGTCCAGGCGCGGTGATGACACTGGCCAATTTCCTGCCCGAGATCGATTGACGTGGGCCGGCGGTTCACCTCCGACAAAGGCCCCAGCCAGCGCCAGCTGCGTGCGGGCGAACTCATCCGGCACGCGCTTGTGGAGGTTCTCACGCGCGAGGATTTGCGCGATCCGGACTTAGCGGGCGTATCCGTCACCGTGTCCGAAGTGCGCGCCTCCCCGGATCTGCGCCACGCCGCGGTGTTCGTCGCCCCATTGGGCGCTGACGACCCCGCCAACACGGCCGCCGCGCTCAACCGCTGCGCCCGGTATT
>JBHJGU010000034.1:0-11812 GCA_050331475.1 Maricaulaceae bacterium
CATGCGGTCTGGGTTGGCGCGTTCGGCCTTGATGGCCACAAGATCGGGCCGGCGCAGGCACAGCGCGGCGATCTCCGCAGCCGTCGCGGTCTCGGCTTTGGGTCCGAGCGCGTCCGCGACCGCGCGGAAAAACGCGAGGTCTTCTTCGTAGTCGAGCGTCCACCGCAGATCGGCGAACACCCCCCCCGGCCCGGTGAGGCTGGCGCGTGTGATATGCGCGTGCCGGCGGATGTAGGGGGTGACATGCTCGCGGTCATAGCGGTCCCACGCCAAAGCGTCGGCTTCATAAAGAAGTTCTGCGTCAAACGCGTCGCAATCCAGACCATGGGGGAAAGCCGGGGGCATGTTGTTGCACGCGTAATCCACCCCGGCTTCGGCGGACAGCGCGAGCACCCGCCCGGCGATGGCGGGATCAATAAACGGGCAGTCCGAGGTGATGCGCATGACCGTCTGCGCCTCAACTTGGCGGGCGGCGGCCACATAGCGCGCGAGCACGTCGTCCTCAGAACCGCGGGTCACCTGATGCCCGCCGCGCGCCGCCTCCTCAGCCACCGGATCATTGATGGCCGTGTCCGGGACGGCGCAAACGACCACGTCAACGCCCGGGATGGCGGCGCAACGATCCAAGCACCACGCCAAGGCGGTTTTCGATCCAATCCGCTCTAAGGTTTTGCCCGGCAAGCGGGAAGAGCCCCAACGGGCTTGGACGATAGCGGCGACGGTCATAACGGCCCCAACCCCAACGAGGCCGTGAGTATTGCCATTGGCGGCTAAAGAGCGGTTAAGCGACCGCCCGGTTACGCGGAAGTCGGCGTCAGCCGTCGCCAATGGCGAAAATCGAGATCTTTTTCGTGGAACGGGCTGCGGCCGGCTTGGGCGAACAAGTCTTCCCGCACACAGACCAAATCCACCTGGGCCAAGGTATCGAAATAATAGCATAAATCGACAATGTCTCGGATCATGAAGCCCAGATCGGCCACCATGGCGTAGCGTTTTGGGAAGTCGCGCAACGAGGTCTCCAGGATCAACACGTCCACCCGATCCGCCGCCCGTTCGAGACCCTTAAGCACGGCCGCTTCATGCCCGTCCACATCCACCTTGAGCAGCAAACCGCCGGGCAAGACGCGCTCGTGGATGAATGTGTCCAGCCTGATCCGTTCGACAGGGCGCACCGATTGTTTGGGCCGGGGCTGGAACTCGCCCTCCACGACCTGGGAGGCGATGACCGTGTCATGGCTCGGGGTGTCGAACCGATAGGCCTGTTGGCCTGGACCATCCCCATCCGAAACCGCCTTAGGGATCAGTTCGTACTCAAGTCCCGCATAGGCCTTCGCAATGTCTGGGGCGAACTCCACGACCGGTTCGAAGAGGTAGTGGAACCGATCGGGAAAGGCCTTGATCAAGGCGGGCGTGCACCGATGAACCCCCACATCGAGCACCGCAGAGAGGTCGGGCAAATGGGTTTTCAGCGCCGCCAGCGCCTGATCCATGTCGGGGAAACGGTCAGCGATGGGAGCCTCCTAACACGCCCGCGCACACCCACCGCCGATATCACACCGGTTCGGCCTCCACCACCAGACGCAGCGGTCCCGGCGTTTTCGCGTCCAATGGCCAGCAGGTGACCAGCGCAAGCCCGTCCGGCCCTGCGACCGTGAGCCCGGAGCGGTCAAAGCGGACGACGCGCGTGCTCACCACGCGATATTCGCGCAGCCGGTCCGGCGTCTCCAGACCGACCCGGTCGCCGGGTTGGAGATCGGCGAGAAACCGGAAATGGGTGGCGCGATGGGCCGCGATGACGCCAAGGCCCGCTTGCCCGGGCCCCGCCGAGGCGTTGAGCCAAGCCGGCGCGAAGGCGAGCGCTTCGCCGCCCGCTTCGGCCAACACCACCGCCCCCGCGTCCAAGCGCGGCGCCGAGAGGCGGGCCACCGGCCAGGTATCTGCCCAAGGCCAAGGTTTGACCGGGGCCGCGTCGGCTTGGGTCTCCCGCCACGCCCGATCGAGCAAGACTTGCGCAGCGTGCGCTTTCACCTCGATCCAGCCGCCGGCGGCGAGCAGCCCAACGCCCCCCGCCGCCACGCCGGCGCCCAGCCAGTGCCTGAGGCTCATGCGCTTCAACGCCGTCGCCGCCGCGGCCAGGCCGCAAGCCCAAGCCCCACGCTTAGAAGCAGACCGCCCGCAAATAACAAACCATCGCGCCAGGTTGCGGTCTGCGGCAGGACCAAGCCTGCGTCACGGGCCACCGCACGCTCACCCAGAGTCACCTCGAAGCTTCGGGTTTTCAACCGCGCCAAGGCGGTGGGCGGCGGCGCAGCCGCTTGAAGCGGGCTCGCCAATGATCCCGAGGGGGCGGGCGAGGCCTGCGCGCTGGGTCGGCCAAACACGCGGTCATAATCCCAGCCCTCGGGCAGTTCGAGCGGCACGCGCGCGGTTTGCGCGCTCTCGCCCTCCGGGCGGCTCGGTGTTTTGTCCACCGCAACCAGACTTGTGAGCCGGCTGACCAGCTCATGGCGCAAGGCGGTCTCAAGGACGGCGGCGTCAATCGTCTCCGGATCGATCCCGGCGAAGCGTTGCGATTCGAGGCTTTCGATCTTCCGTCGCGCCCAGAGATTGGCCACGCCAAGGGCCGGCGCGGCTTGACCCAGGTCCAAGCTGGCGCGCCAACCCGAACCCGCGAGCCTGCCGGACACGGTGAGGTCGCCTTGCGCATCCGCGACCTTGGCGAACACCACCACCGGCTCGCCGGTGTAGAGATCGGGCAACGGATCGGGCCAGGTTTGAGCGCCCAGATCGGGCGGAAACGCGGCCGTGAGGTCGCGCATCACTGGCCGTTCGAGTTTTTCCAAGAGGGCCGCCATGCGCGCCTGAACCTGGGCGACGTCGCCAATATGGGTGAAGGTTCCTCGCCCCAAGCGCGCCGCCCGGGTCATGAAGTAGCTGTTGGGCGCGGACCCGATGCCCACAGTGAAGAGCCGCGAGCCGCCTAGGCGATCGCTCACCGTCTCAAGGATTTGCGCCTCATTGCCCACCGCCCCGTCGGTTAACAGAATGACTTGGCGCACATGGCTCCCGGCGTCCTCGCCTCCCGAGCTAAGCGCGTAGTCCAAAGGCGCGAGGATCTCGGTGCCGCCTTCCGCGTCTAAGCGTTGCACAAAGCTACGCGCTTGGGCCAGCGCGTCCGGTGTGGCCGGCTGGGCGACAGGAAACAGGGCGGTGAAGGTGTTGTCGAACCGGATGACGTTGAACCGGTCGCGCGGCTCCAATCCGTCCAAGCCATGGATCAGGGCCGCTTTGGCTTGGGCGATGGACGGGCCGGCCATGGAGCCCGAATTGTCGATGATGAACACCGCCTCACGCGGTTGATCGGGCGCTGCGGCGCCCAGATCCTCTGGCGGCGCGATCATCGCCATCACATAGGTCTCGCCCTTCCAGTGTTCTTGGAACAGCGCGGCGCGGGGGGTCTGCGCGGGCTCGGCCGCCCATTCGATCACCACGTCCCGGTTCGCGCGCACCGCCCCGTCCAGGCGGAGGATCTGCGCCGCGCCATCGGCCTCCACGGTGAAGGGGTGGTGCAGACTGTCCAACCGGACCAGTGGGAAGCCCGCATCAATGCGCGCGCGCAAGGTGACGGGCAGGCGCGCGGCGTCAGGCTCTAAGGCCGGGTTCAACACCGGCGGGGTGATCGCGTCCCGATCGGGCACGGGATCGCGCACGGCGAACCCGCCCGGCCCGATGTCCACGGTCTCCACCCGATCGGGCTCGGGCGCATAGCGCGGCGCGACCACCAGGGGGAAACGCAAGGTCCACGCCCCGTCCTCGTACCGGGCGGCGTCCTGATATTCGATCTGCACCACCACCGTTTCGCCGGGGCCGATATTGGCGACCGAATTGGTGAACAGGTTCGGCCGGCTCTGTTCGATTAGGCTGGCTTTGCGGCCTTCCGATCGCGCCTGTTCATAAGTCGCCCGCGCTTGGGCTTTTTCCTGGATTTCGCCGTCAATCACCCGCTCGCCAATGATCATTTTAAGCCGATCGACGCCCGCGTCTTCGGGCAAAGGGAAGACGTAAACGCCCTCTACCCATGCGTCGGAGGGGTTGGTGAAGGCTTGGGTGACCCGCACCCGCGCAATGGGACCCGCCACCGCGATCTCGACATCGGTGGCGACCCTGGGGGCTTCGAGCCACCAGCCCGGCTCGTCGGTTTGCAACATCAAGCTCCCCACGCCCGTGTCGTCGAGCCGAACCAAGCCCTGGGCGCGGTTGTCGGCGGGCGTCGCAGCCAAGGCGGGCGTGACGGCGATTAGGGTGAGCCCAATGAGGCCCAGACCTAAGATCAAAAAAAAGCGGGCGAGCCCGAGGCTCGTCCCGCTGTGAGGTCCGGCGCGACCCTCAAAGCGCGCCGGCTTGGTCAGAACACGTCCCATACTCGTCCTCCCTGCCTGGATGATCCTAAGATGAGGGGAGAAGCAGGCGATCACGGGGGTCGAACCAAGGCTTTCCCGGCGCCGTTAAGGCGATTTTCGGCCAATTGCGGCGCAATCCGGCGAATTGCGACCGCGCGAGGGCGCAAGAGACGCGCGGCGACCGGCAGGAGCGGGGCGGCCGGAAAACGTCTCCTAGAAACGGCGCGAACGCGGTAGTGTTCCTTTGCGGCGGATGGTCCAACCCGCGCGTGACGCTAGGAGCCGTTTATGGACCCCGATGAGCAGTCTTTCGAGACCGTCGTTCAAGTGTTTCAATCGGAATTGGCCGCCCTAGGCGCACAGTTTGCTTGGGACGGGAGTGTTCGCACCGCTTACGCGCAGGAAATCAAGAAGATGGCGTCTACATTACGTCGTCAAGCGATTGAGGGTCGCATAAGCTGGGCTCAGGCTGCCAGCGAAGCGACCCAAACCCGAAATGCGACAATGCAGATAGCCCGCTACCGGACATCGCCCATTGGCCTTTCGATCGCTAAAGAAATCAAAGCCCAAGGCCCAACGCTCAATGCGCTCATCGGCCAGAGAACGATCAAGCTCTACGGGGCCAACGCACGGTTCGACAATCTGACCGCCGCGCAAAAGAATGTTGTCTATCGTGCGGTGATCGAAGGCGCAGGACGTTCGAATCCGCAAGTCAATACATTGATGCGGCGTCTTGGTGCGGCCGGGCGCGGCATGCTGTTTTTGTCCTTAGGCGTGGCCGTCTACGCCATCGCGACGGCCGAAGACCCCGTGGACGCCGCAGTACGCGAAGGCGCCGTTTTCGCCGCCGGCGTTGCGGGCGGTGTTGCCGGCAGCGCGGCGGCCGGCGCCGTGGCGGGTTTGGCGTGCGGACCCGGCGCGCCGGTTTGCGTGGTCATCGGTGCATTTATCGGCGGGGGCCTCGCGGCCTTCAGCGTCCGCTCGGTTTGGTAGGGACGCAGATTTTGGAGCGTGTCTCGTCCCTTCAGATCGAGCCAATCGCGGACGGGCCTAACGGGGCGGCGCGCAGCCAGGTGCGTTATGGGGGGCGTCTCGGACCGGTGCTGGGCGGGGCGGTTTTGGAGGCCGCTCTAGGCTGGCGGAATTTTTTGCTCGTCTTTTTGACCCAAGATATTCCCCAAGAGGACAGTCTAGATATCACGCTGCTCGGGCCCGATCTGGCGTTGCTTGACCGCGCCGTCCTGGCGATGCCCTACGCGACGGGACGGTTTGCGTTGGAGCCGCTCGAACCGGGACCGATCGTCCGGTTCCGCTTCTTCAACCCGGAGACGATCGTTTTTACGCTCACGTGCTTGCCCTCACCGAACCGGGGTTTAACGCTCCCCCTGATTTCCGAACCGCGCGGCGTCTGGCGCCCGGATTGGACGCAGCGGCATTTCCGGATATCGCGTTTGACGCACGAGCGGCCCAAAGGCGCGTTCGGTTCCCAACCTTAAAACAGACCGTTATGAAAGCTTCACGCTTACCTCGGCCCCGCCACGCCGGACCTTTCTAACACCGTCGCCGCGAACACGATCATGCTGGCCGTCAAAGCCT
This sequence comes from Maricaulaceae bacterium, assembly GCA_050331475.1. Classification (GTDB taxonomy): domain Bacteria; phylum Pseudomonadota; class Alphaproteobacteria; order Caulobacterales; family Maricaulaceae; genus JBHJGU01. The sequence goes on from JBHJGU010000034.1 coordinate 5,997, forward strand.
TTGACGCCGACAACCACTTCGCCAGGCGCCAACTCGCCTCCGCACGCATCCTCATGCGGAGTCTATAAGTGAGGCGCCTAACATCACCTAACGCCACAGCTTATACATGCCGTTTGATTCATTTGCCCTTCAGTTTATTCGGACAGGTCGAATAAGCCCGCACCCCTGAAGCGCTGGACAAAATCTGGGTTTATTCCAACATAGAACTTCAAAATAAGCTCTTTTTTAGCCCTAATTTTGGCATACTGATCCGATAACTGCTTCAAACGCGCCGGATCGCCCATTAAGAGTTCGGCATAGGTATTGACGTCATTTTCAAAACTCGACGCGCCGTAATCCGATACAAATCCAAGCTGATGATATTCTCTCAAATCATCTGCGTAAACTTGCGTCGCAGCCAAGCGCTCACTATCCGTTTCTGGAAAGGAAAAACCGTCAGGCAGGGTGTCGCGCCAAGCCTCCGCCGGAAAGACGTACTCACGGAGTAAGATACTAGAATACTCATGATGGAAAGTATTTTTCAGATCTCTAGTACCCAAACCACCAAACATGTATCTAGTAGCAAGGATAACGACATTCGGTGTTTGGACTGTCCCGCCCACCTCAACACCAAGCAGGGTTACATCGCCGGCAAGAACTAAAGCCGGGCCTGATTGTCGAAGAGGGCTTTCTGGATACGCGGTCAGCGCGGACTGAACGGCGCTCAACGCCGATATCGCCTGCCAGTAATTGGGCGGCGTACCCATTATGCGAGCGTCAATCTGGAGCTCCGTTAGATCTTGCGGCGCCGCGAGATACACGGCATGCCCTGTTAAACCCTTGATTCTAGATGAGTATGTAGGTATTTTTTGGTTAAACCAGAAAACTCCGCCCGCATACATGACCGCAATGGCGGCGGGCAGTGTCAGGAAAAATCTTTTTAAGCGCACCTGATTATCGAACAGTAATTGTTGCAACAGTTCCGGTCGTCAGAATGACTGTAACGGCTGAAGCATATACGGGAGCGCCCAAGCCAGTTGTTCCACCGGACAGCACGACGCTCGCACCGTAGGCAACCGTAACAACGCCAGCGATAACAATCGCACCCACAGTCGCTGCTGTAACCCCCGACGAGCGGTCAGCATGGACCAGCGTTGGCAGTTTAATTTTGCTCAGTCGAGCGGTTTGAGCAATGCGGCGACGCGCGGAGCCATCCGATCGCTCAGGCGCGTCATCCCGTTGTGGCCGTTAAACTGCGGCATAGGCCTTAGGTGTGAGGTATCCGAGCGCTGAATCCGGGCGACGCTGATTGTCGTCGCGCACCTCATTACGGCCTTTGCCAGCCGGCGGACACGCCACCGATTTCATTAAAATATGTACGTTTTTGATTGCAAAAAACAAAATAGATCGATAGCTTAAGCGTATGCAAAAAAAAATGCTTCTTATTCTTACGACATTGATCGGGACAGTCTTCAGCGCTGTCTACTGGGTAGGGGCCTTTTTTATTTTTTACGGTCGCAATGCGGGTGATCGAAGTCCCAATCAAGCTTCCACAGATGGATGGACGACTGACGCTATTATCATTTTTTTCGGTAGCTTCGTTCTTTATTCCGTACTGCACTGGTTCTGGAGAAAGATGGAGTTTCGTCTCATGAACGCGGAGCTTTAGATGTGACCCCGCGTGTCTTAACCGTCGGCGAAATTAGGGAAGCGCGAACATGCTTTACCAACCATTTGAATTATAGCGCAGTTCGAATTTTTGATCGTCCGTGGTGGCCATTGCAGCCGGCGAAAACAGCGATGGCGCCGAATGGCAATGTTTACTTTCATCCAGAGGATTTTCTATTGGATTTCTCGGTCACAAAAAGAGATATGTCATGGCTAATACACGAGTTGACCCATTGCTGGCAAAAGCAAGTCGGTCAAAAGGTTATTCTCCAAGGCGCATTTCACCGCCAATACAAATATGGGATTTTGACAACTAAACGCCCATTTCGATCTTATAAGATCGAACAAGAAGCGGCTATTGTGGAAGACTATTATCTGATTTCAAACAGTTTGCCCCCGAGGAACGGTCGAGGAACGCTTGCTACGTATCAAGCGGTTATCCCCATGCTGACGCCCAAATGACGACGCCTTTGTCGGTGGTAGATTTAGGCGCGCACGGCGGCGGTCAGCGTTGGGGCTGTGATCGTCAGCGTTTAACGACGGCGCGCCACAGCACGGATCACAATCGAAGGCTCACCGGACGCTTCCATAGGGCTCGCATAGGTCTCGGCCTCGTCTGCGGCTTGCGGTGGCGGACCGTCCGATGTCGAGGCGCAGATAGGGGTGATAAAAAACCCCGGGAGCTGCAGGCCTCCCGGGGTCAGTCGCCTCAAAATTTGCTGGCGCGCCGCTCAGGGCGGAGAGGGCCCGGGCTGCTCGGCGCCTAGAAGGGCGTCCCGCCCACCCCGCCGTCGAGCACGAGCGAGCCATTGAGCGTCCGCTCTTCTTGCACGGTCTCTTCGTACTGCTCCTGGCGGGCGACTTTGACCACTTTCACGCCCGGGCCGAACCGGCGCAGCAGGCTGCGTTCGTTACAATCCCGCTCGGGCCGTTGGGCCGCGCACTGCACGCCGCCACCTTTGACCTGAACCAGCGCCTCACCCTTTTCGCAGGTCAAGGTCGGGGCGCCGTCTTCCAGGATTTCGCCATCAACCATGCGCGCGAGCGTGACGCGCATGTGCGTGCCCGCAATGCAGCGGAACAGTTCGCCCTCAAACATGGGGTCCACCAACTCCTCCGGGTCGAGCCGAGAGGCGGGATGGGGCGTGCCGCTATCATCGACGCAGATCGCTTGGAGGACGACCATGTCGACCACGGAGCGGGATTTTTCCTCACGCCGTTCAAAGCTTTCGACAACGCTCAAACCTGAAACCGCGGTGGGTTGGGGCGCTGTGGAGGAGAAAAACGCGCCCCCGCCGCCGACGATAAAGGGCACATCGCGCGCAGCCCCGCCACGCGCGATCGCCACCGCCGAAGCGCCCGCCCGCACCGCCGGGGATTGCACAATCACAGCGCCTTGGTTGACCACCACTTGCGGGGTGGAGACTGCGATTTGCGGCGCGCCCACGCGCACGCTGGGCAATTTCACCTGCGGACCAGCCACACGGCCTCGGCCGCCTTTCTTGTCGCCGCCGACCGCCGGCGCTGTCAGCCCTAGTCCGATGACGATCGCCGCGGCCGCCGCCCAAATCCGTTTCATCGCACGCTCCCTACTTAGCCCGACGTCCCGCACGGGTTTTGCGCTCGGGCCGTCGCAAACTGTTGTGCGTGAGCATGCAAGCCCCGTGCCGAGTGATCCTGGCGCCGGCCTTGCGCGATTAAAGCCTATAACGGTTCAAAACAGGACAGCGGCTTATGGCGTGGGATGGCGGCTCGATCGCGTGGTGGGTGAAGGTAAAGGACAGCGTTTACGGACCCTATTCCCTGGCTCGGTTAGAACGCTTTTTAACGGAGCGGCGGATCGGCCCAAAGACGCTGGTTGCGGACGACAAAGCGGGCGCGTTCGGGCCGTTGCGCGAGAACGCGGTCCTTAAGACGCTCCTGTCCCAACGCGCCACGCAAACGTCCACGCGCGTGCTGGTCTATGCCGAGGTCGACGCCCGGCGACGCCTGGCGTTTGAGCAAATTTTACAAACCCTTGGCGACCCCCATCCGCTCGGGCGGGCGCTTTGGACCCTCACCACGTCGGAGACCGCGCCGACGGTGCGCAACCGGTTAAGTCGCATTTTAGGCCGGGGGAACCGCCTCCTCGTCGCCGAAGCAGGCCGGGGGCGATGCGCCTGGTTTAACCTGCCCGCCGCGGCGGACGCGCGACTGCGCGCGGGGTGGAGCACCGCGCTTTAGCGCGCCGCCTCAAGCTCACGCGCGAACCGGCGGGCGTTCTCCACATAATGCTCCGCGGAGGCGTCGAGCAGGGCGATCTCGTCCGCGGTCAGATCGCGGACCGGTTTGGCGGGCGCGCCGACGGCGAGCGTGCCCTCAGGGATTGATTTGCCTTCGGTGACCAGCGCGTGGGCGCCGATCAGGCAGGCCTTGCCGATCACAGCGCCATTGAGGACCGTCGCGCCGATACCGATTAGAGCGCTTTCCCCAATGGTGCAGCCATGCAGCATGGCCCGATGGCCAATGGTGACCTTGGCCCCGATATCGAGCGGAAAGCCCATATCGGTGTGCAGGATGGCGCCATCCTGCACATTGGCGCTCTCGCCCACGATAATCGGCTCATTGTCCCCGCGTAACACCGCATTGAACCACACCGAAGCGTTTCGTTTCAGCACAACCCGCCCAATGAGTTGAGCGCTGGGCGCGACCCAATACTCGCCCTCGGGCGGGGTCTCGACCTGATGCTCTCCCAGTGCGTAAAGCGGCATAGCGCGGTCCTTCTCGGTTCAGCGCCGTTGAGGCGTTAAGGGCGCTGTCGTTCAAACTTCACGAACCAGCCATAGCGCGACCGGGCGAATCACGCGAGCGTTCGAACGTCGCCGCCCGGTCGGCGGGCGGCCTAGCCGAGGGACGTTTGTGACGCGGTCTCACGGGTATCGGGTCTTGAACCCGCCAGTCGCCGCCTCGGCCCCGTGTTTAGCGGGCTCGCAAACGTCTCGTCTCTCCAAAATCCACCGACCACGCGCAGTCCAAGAGCCCGGCCTGCGCCTCTGGCGTTATGGAGGTCACAGTCATGGCGAAACGCGCTCAAAGACGGCGTCAACAAGAGGCTGAACTCGCGCACGGCCCCTGGGACGAGGACGCAAAAGTGCGCAAACTCTACCCCCAGGCGGCGGAGACCCATTGGTCACCGGTCGAGGACGATCCCGCCCCCGGCGGACGCGACCAACGGTTTATGCGCACGGTCAAGCCGCGCTCAGACGGCCAGGCCCAGCTGATGACCGCCATCGACACCCACAACCTGGTGCTTGCGCTTGGGCCGGCCGGCACGGGCAAGACCTATCTCGCCGTGGCCAAGGCCGTCGAAGCGCTGGAGACCGGCAAGGTCGGACGCATCGTCCTCTCCCGCCCAGCGGTGGAGGCGGGGGAGTCCATCGGCTTCTTGCCCGGGGATATGGAGGACAAGCTCGCCCCCTATCTGCGCCCGCTTTATGACGCGCTTTCGGACCGGCTTTCACCCAAACGGCTGAAAGCCATGATGAGCGAAGGCGTCATCGAGATCGCGCCCATCGGCTATATGCGCGGGCGCACGCTGAACAACGCTTTTGTGGTGGTGGATGAGGCGCAGAACTGCACCTACACCCAACTTAAAATGTTGCTAACCCGGCTGGGCTGGCACTCCACCATGGTGGTCACCGGCGACCCGGCGCAGACCGATTTGCTGCCCGAACTCTCCGGGCTGAAGGAGACCGCGGAACGGCTCGAACGGGTCCAGGATGTCTCCGTTATCCGCTTGGCGCATAAAGACATTGTCCGCCACCCCTTAGTCGCGAGCATGCTCGACGTCTTGTAGGCGCGCCGGTCCGATCGACCGTGAAGCGAGGTGGCGCTGCCGCCTGGATTGGCCCACGTCGGCCCAAAGGCCTCCTCGCGATGACGTTTAATCCTCGACTGGGTTCCCCTCCGCATCCCGCCCGATGGTGGCGTAGGCCTCCGGCGTCGCCCCATAGATGCTTTTGACATGCCGTACGGGGGTTAAATCGGCGACTTGGGTTTCGTTGAGAAAAAGGTGTTCTAAGTTTTTCAGGTCTCTGAGGGGGGTGAGATCGGAGACTTGGGTACTGGAGAGATAAAGGGTTTTCAGGTTTGCGAGGTGTTTGAGGGGGGCGAGGTCGGCGACTGGGGTG
>JBHJGU010000035.1:0-5405 GCA_050331475.1 Maricaulaceae bacterium
CCGAACGAACCGAGCGCCGCGGGCCCCAGGCCCTCCCCCACACGGCGGCGTTGTGCTGTCGGTCGCGCCGCCCGCCAGCGGCAGATAGTCCTTAGGTTCTAACATGGGCAAAGCGCGGGTCATCGCCGCCCAGTCATTGAACACCTCCACCCGGGTCAGGCCGAGGTCGCGGGCCAATTCCTCCCGGGAGAAATCCCACCCCCGATTGGTCAGTTTTAACCGCGCGCCTTCCGCCGGTCCGGCGATGGCGAGGCACGCGGCCTCCGGTCGGGGGCCGGTCAGGGTTTGTAAATACGCGTCCGCCGCGTCCACCAGGGTGGAGAAATCATCCCCGCGCAGCGACTGGGGATCGGAGACGGCGAACCGGCCCGTGGCGTCCGGCCCTTGGGCGAGCGCGAAGCGCGCCGTGGTGCCGCCAATATCGCCGACCAGCAAAAGGCTCACGCGTCGATCTCCGGTTCATACGCGCCCAAGCTCAACGCACCGGTCTCCGCACTAGTGGCCACCGCCCGGAAACCGGAGAACAGGTCCCGGCCCATGCCGATATTGTTGGCGGCCATGTCTTGGGTCGCGGGGCGGCGCTCGGACCAGTCGTCCGGGTCGACAAGCGCCTGGAGCACGCCCGCCTCCGCGTCGAGCCGAATGATATCGCCGTCGCGCACCTTGGCGATGGGGCCGCCGTCCAGCGCTTCTGGGCCGACATGGATGGCGGCGGGCACCTTGCCGCTTGCACCCGACATGCGGCCGTCTGTGACGAGGGCGACGGCGAAGCCCTTATCCTGGAGCACGCCCAAAGGCGGGGTCAGCTTATGCAGTTCCGGCATGCCATTCGCCTTCGGCCCTTGGAAGCGGACAACCGCGACCACATCGCCCTCCAAATCGCCGTCTTTAAAGGCGGCCATCAGATCCGCTTGATCTTGGAACACCCGCGCCGGTGCCTCGACAACCCGGTGCTCGGGCTTGACCGCGGAGATCTTGATCACGCCGCGGCCCAGATTGCCTGACATCAACCGCAACCCGCCATCGGGCGAAAACGGCGCAGCGACGGACCCGAGCACGCTTGTGTCCGCGCTCTCCGCCGGCGGCGCTTTGTAGACAACGCCACCGTCTTCGGCTTGGAACGGTTCTTGAGCGTAAGCGCGCAGATCGCCGCCCGAGACGGTGGTGACGTCTTGGTGCAACAGGCCCGCATCGAGCAGTTCGCGCACCAAGAAGGCGAGACCGCCTGCGGCGTGGAAATGGTTCACATCCGCCGTGCCATTAGGATAAATCCGACACATGAGCGGGGTGATTTTGGAGAGCCGCTCCATATCGTCCCAATCGATTTCGATCCCTGCGGCCCGGGCGATGGCGACGAGATGGATGGTGTGGTTGGTCGATCCGCCGGTGGCCATGAGCCCGACAATCCCGTTGACAATAGCCTTCTCGTCAATGACCCGCGCGATGGGCGTATAATTCGGCCCCAACGCCGTAATTTGCGCGGCCCGACGGGTCGCCGCGATCGTCAAGGAGTCCCGTAAAGGATCGTCCGGATTGACGAAAGCCGCGCCGGGTATGTGCAGACCCATCAACTCCATGAGCATTTGATTAGAGTTTGCGGTGCCATAAAACGTGCACGTGCCTGGAGAGTGGTAGGACGCGCTTTCCGCAGCTAACAGCTTATCGCGCCCCACCTCGCCGGCTGCGTATTGCTGGCGAATGCGCGCCTTCTCCGGGTTGGGCAGGCCAGAGCGCATCGGCCCGGCGGGAGCGAAAATCACCGGCAAATGGCCGAACCGTAGGGCGCCGATCAACTGCCCGGGCACGATCTTGTCGCACACGCCCAAACAAATCGCCGCATCGAACATATTGTGACTGAGCGCCACCGCTGTGCCCAAAGCGATCACGTCGCGGGAAAACAGCGACAGCTCCATGCCGGGCTGGCCTTGGGTGACCCCGTCGCACATGGCCGGAACCCCGCCCGCGACCTGGGCCACGGCGCCACAGTCTTTCGCCGCCGCCTTGATGACGCCGGGAAACCGTTCAAACGGCTGATGCGCGGAGAGCATGTCGTTATAGGCGGTGACGATACCAATATTGGCCGCCGCGCCCTCGGCGAGGGCTTGTTTATCGTCTGTCCCGCAGGCGGCGAAGCCATGGGCGAGGTTACCGCACGACAGCACACCCCGGTGGGGCCCATCCCGGCCCGCAGCCTCCATTTTCGCGAGGTAAGCGGCGCGGCGCTTTGCGCTGCGCGTGATGATGCGGTCAGTGACCGCGGCCAGTTCGGTATGCAGGCTCATGGCGGCTCTCCGTCAGCCTATTAAGGGGCCCAATGGACGACCAGACGCGCGCCCAACGCGTCGGCCACCGCGCGCACCGGCGCGTCGGATCGGTCTTGCGTCATCGCCGCCTCAAAAACGCGGCGTTTCTCCTCCCCCCGCAGCAACAGCACCGCGCGGTTCGCCTGGGATAGGGCCGGCAACGTCAAGCTCATGCGCAAAAGGTGTCCGCCCGCAACGGGGCACTCGGAGGCGTCGATCGCGGCGACCATCCGCCAACCGCCGGGGTCCAATGCGCTCGCCAGGCCTAAGCTTCCGGGGAACAGCGACGCGGTGTGCCCGTCCGCGCCCATGCCCAGGATCACCACGTCCAAAGGCGCGAGCGCCTCACGATAACGCGCGTCGACCGCTGGCTCGGCGTCAAACGGCGTCGGCGCGGGGGTCTTCATGGCCACGAAACGCGCCGCGGCCGCACGGTGACGTAACAAGCGCTCGCGCACCTGGCGCTCATTGGATGCGGGGTCGCGCAAGGGGATCCAGCGTTCGTCCGCCAAGCCCACCTTCACCCGGTACCATTCAATATCCGCCAAGCAGAGCTTGTCATAGACCGGCCCTGGGGTGGAGCCGCCGGACACCGCCATGGTCGCCGCGCCGCGTGCGTAAAACGCGTCGTCCAGCGCCTTGGTGACGCTTTCGACCGCCGCGCGGACCCATCCCTGAATGTCGTCGTGGGCGATGACCGCGGGCGCGCTCATGCTCGGCTCTCCGTTTTGATCCTATTGGTCGCCTCGGACAGTCGCTCCGCAACGGCCGCGACGCTTAAATCGTATAACGCAGAACCGCCCGCCCGATCGATCCAGCGCGCCAAATCGACCGATCCGCCGCACCACGCGCCGATTCCAAGAAGCGCTTGGCACAGCACCGACCGCCGCTCAGGGATCGGGTCGCACCAAATATGGTGCTCAAGCAGCCGCGCAAAGCCGCGCTCGTGTCGGGTGTGGTCAGCGCGCAAGACCCGCCCGTCCAACCGCCAGGCCCCGTCAGGGCCATCCACGACGGTCACGCCCTCCAGGCTGTCCCAAATCGCCCCAGCAAAGGCGGGCCCGAGCCGGATCAGAGCACCAAACCGGCGCCGCCAAGCGCGCCAATCCGTCTCTCTGTCGTCGTCCGCGGCGTCTAAGCCTGGGGTGGCTTCCGCGTAGCGGCGCAAATCGGTCAACACGGTTGGCGCCGACACCGGATAAGCCAAAGCCGACCACGCCGCCGGTCGAATCGTCAACGCTCCGACAAAGGGGTCCTCAGGCCCACGCGCCAGTTGCGCCGCAGCCTCCAGCATCAAGGCGACGGCTTCGGCGTTTTCACCGTGGCGCGCCTCGATCCGCTCAGCGACCCCGCCATGGACGATCCGCGCTTCGACATATCCGCCATCGCCAAGATCGATCCGATAGCCGCGCGCGATCAAATCCGCCGCCGCCTCGTCCAAACTTGACGCCATGCGCCGCAGCCGCGCCTGCCCGGTCAAAGGCGCGGGCGCGCAGATAGCGAACCCGGTCTGCACCGCCGCCCCCGGCCAGGTCGGCCCATCTAAGACTGCGGCGAGCGGGATCAAAGCCACCGCCCCGCTCTCTCCCGCCACCACACGCGCGATCAAATCCAGAACCGCGCGACCCCGCGCGTCGGCCAAATCCCGCCCGGACAAAACCCAAATCGCCACAGGGGCTTCGTCCCCTGTCCAACGTTTTTGAAGCTCTAACAAATCCGCCGCTAAGGCGTCCGCGCGCCACGGCCGATCCCGCGAACCCGGGCGCAAAGCGGCGACGAATGCCCGCCGACCGTCCGCGTCTTGGTGGATGCGGGCGCGCGCATGCGGACCGATTGGGTCAAGCGGCCGGCCGGTCAATCCCAACGCTTCCGCTGCGCCATATCGCGCCCAGGCCGCGCGAAGCGCCAACGGCGCGGCGAGCCGGGTCTCCACGTCCCGGGTCAACCGGTCCGCAGCGATCCCGCGGGCGTCCAAAGCCTCGCTCGCCTCAGCGTCCGCCGCAACGATAACCAGACGCACCGCGCCGCCGGGGATTCGCGGATGCCGCCGCCCCAGCGGGTCCCAATCGCCAGGCTCCAGCGCGCCGGCGGCCATAGCTTTGACAATCAACGCGAGGCTCTGCGCCCATAGGAGCGGAATATTGTCGTTGGGCCGGGCCTCAGAGCCGTTGGGGATGTAGAGCTCGGGGATAAGATCATACTCCCCCGCCCGGATGCTGAGTCGCTTTAGGTCGGCGGCGTAGCGTTGCACCGCTTGGAGCTCGCCGCATCGACCGGCTTCAATCCCGGCATAGGCGAGAAACAACGGCCATTCGCATTCACGGTCTTGGAAATGGGCGAGTTCGCCGGGCTCATAGTGCAAACGCCCGGTGTCTTCTTGTGGCGATTGATGGCCGTCGCGCAGAAAACGCTTATAGCCGCACGCCCCGGCCAGGCGCGCGTCCAACGCGGCGCGGGTGCGCTGGCAAAGCTCCGGGTCAGCCACCGCGTAGCCAGGAAAGCCGATGACGGAAAACAAGGCCGCGTCGGTGTCCTTGGAGGGGGATTCCTCGGGCAAACGCGCGTCAAGCGCGACGTGCATCCGCGCCACGTCATCGGGGGGGACGATAAAGCCGGCCGCAAGCCCGGGCGCAGCCTCCGGCCCCAACGCCGCCATCGCCTCCAGCCCCGCCTTGGCCATGCCAATGGAGCTGCTATTGATCTCCACTCGACCGTGATTGGTCTTTTCGCCCCGCTCCCAAACGCCGTAGTCCGCCGTGGTCGCCGCATCCGCCACATACCAGATCAGGTTCTGTAAGACCGCCGCGTCTTCGCTATCGCGCGCAATCCGCAAACCGCCCGCCGTCATTTGCGCAAACGCCAGCAAGAATAGCCCAATGGCGTCAATCTGCAGATGTCCCCACAAATCGTCCTCCGCCACGGGCGCGCCGGTGTCGGCGTCAAACTTGGCGTGGATCGCGTCGAGCGGGTCGGCGGTGCGCTTGAACCGCTCGATCTTGTCGGATTGGGCTTTGATCGCGGCGAGTAGCCCGCGCATCACCCGCTCCACCTGGTCCGACATCGCGCGCCCGCGCGCGGCGAGATCGGCGCGCCGTTCCGCCG
>JBHJGU010000036.1:0-24336 GCA_050331475.1 Maricaulaceae bacterium
GGCGTTGAGGCGGGCGGGCCGACCCTCGCGAGCTTTATCGAGGCTGCGGGCGGGTTCGCCAACGACCCCCGCGCCACCCCGGCGCTGACCGAGCCCACAAGCCTCGCCGACCTGCTCGACCCGAGCCTCTTGGGCGGCTAAGCGGGCTAATCGCAGAGGCCAGAAAGGGGGCGGCGCCCGCGTCGTCCCCTTGTGGGCCTTCACGCGCATTTGGGGAGACGAGTCGCGCCATCCCCGTCATTTGGCCGCACGCCCCCCTTTCCGCGACCCACTTCCCCCGCTAGCTTGATCGCCGATAAACCTCCGGGGGGAGACATCTGATGCGTCTTGTCCGCTTAACCGCCGTCTACGCCGTTCTAACGGTCGTGAGCTTCGCTGCGTTCGCCCAAGAGGGCGAAAAGCTGACCCTCGATCGGGTTTATGACTCGCCCGCTTTATCCGGTCCGTCCCCGAGGGCGACCCGGTTCTCGCCTGACGGCGCGCTGTTAGGCTTCACCCGCGCCAAAGAGGACGACGCGCTGCAGCTCGACCTCTGGGCCTACGATGTGGAGACCGGGGAGGAGCGGCTTCTGGTGGACGCCACCGCTCTAGGCGCCGAGGACACAGCGCTGAGCGAAGCCGAAAAAGCCCGACGCGAACGCCAGCGTCAGGTGGGTTTGAAAGGCGTTGTGAGCTATCAATGGGCTAATGATAGCCAATCGGTGCTGGTGCCCTTAGGCGGGGACCTTTATCTGGCGCCGATCGATGGCGGGGAGGCGCAACGGCTCACCCGAACCGAGGCCTTCGAGATTGACCCCACTTTGTCCCCCGAGGGCGGCTATGTGGCCTATATCCGCGACGGCGCGCTGATCCTGCAAGACATTGAGACGGGCGAAGAAACCCAAGCCACCCCCGACGCCGAGGACGGGATTTCTTATGGCGTCGCCGAATTCGTCGCCCAAGAAGAAATGAACCGGTTTTCTGGCTATTGGCTGGCGCCGGGGGATCGGTTCGTCGCCTTCGCCAAGGTAGATGAGCGCGACGTCAAGGTCACCCCGCGCTATGACATCGGCGCCGGCCAGGTGGAAGTCATCGAGCAGCGCTACCCCTACGCGGGCGAAGCCAATGCAGTGGTCACGCTGTTCGTCTTTGATCGGGAGACGGGGTCGACCACCGAGATGACCATCGGCTCGGACCCCGAACAATACCTCGCTCGGGTGAATTGGAGCCCGGACGGCGACCGGCTTTACGTCCAAACTCAGAACCGCGCTCAGGACCGGATTGATCTGCTGGCTTTGGACCCGGTCACTGGAGAGGGGGAGACGGTTCTCAGCGAAACCTCCCAGAGCTGGGTGAACCTCACCAATGATTTCACGCCCCTGACCGACAGTCCGGGCTTTCTGTGGACCTCCGAACGCACCGGCTTCCGGCATATCTATCTTTATGACGGCGACGGGGCGGAGCCGCGCGCCCTCACGGCCGGGGACTGGGTCGTTGACCGGATCGCCGGCGTCGACGAAGCCGCCGAGCGGGTTTACTTCGAAGGCTGGATTGAGACGCCCCTGGAGCGGCATCTTTATGGGGTGTCTTATGCGGACGCGGATGCCAGACCGACCCGCATAACCCAGGGCGAAGGCTGGTGGTCCGCCACATTGAACGGTCCGGCTACCGCCTTTGTGGGCCAGTATTCCGACCCAGAAACCCCGCCACAAACCGCGCTATACGGCGCGGACGGTGTGCGCCGGGCGTGGATTGAAGAAAACGCATTGAACGAGGATCACCCTTACGCGCCTTACGCCGCGCGCCGACAAACACCTGACTATGGCACGCTCACAGCCGAAGACGGTTCAACGCTTTATTACGCCGTGACCACGCCGCCGGACTTCGACCCGGATCAAACCTACCCGGCTTTGCTCTTGGTCTATGGCGGGCCGCATGTTCAAACCGTGCGCAAGAGCTGGGGCTCCGCCTTGGAGCAAGTTTATCTCGAGCACGGCTATGTGGTGTTCCGCATCGACAATCGCGGCTCATGGAACCGCGGGCTCGCCTTTGAAAGCGTGATCCACCGGAATATGGGTGACGCGGAGGTGCGCGATCAACTTGTCGGGCTGAATTATTTAAAGTCTTTGCCCTATGTGGACGGGGATCGGATCGGCGTTACCGGATGGTCCTATGGGGGGTATATGACGTTAAAAATCGCGCAAGCGGCGGGCGGGGACATCGCCGCGGCCGTCTCCGGCGCGCCAGTCACCCGCTGGGGGCTTTACGACACCCATTACACAGAGCGGTATATGGGTGCGCCCCAGGACAACGTGGAGGGCTATGAGCGGTCCTCGGCGCTGGGCGACAAGGTGGAGCAAATCGAGGCCGATTTAATGCTGATCCACGGCATGGCGGATGACAATGTGTTCTTTAGCCACGCGACCGAGCTGCTCCATGATTTGCAGCAGCGCGGGGTTCCGTTTGACATGATGGTCTATCCGGGCGAACGGCATGGGGTGCGCTCTAACCTCACGGTCGCTCGCCATGTGGCGCAATCCCGGCTGAAATTCTTCAATCAACGTTTAGGCGGCGGCGGCTCATGAGCGGCGCGGTCTCGCGTGGCCGAACCATGACTCAGTCTTCAGTTTTCTTTCGCCCCGCGCCTCGATAGCGTCCCCGGTGCATGGTGTCTTTTTCGCCTCGACCTCGTCTTCGATCCTCAGCGCTTGGTCTGTGCGCTGCATTCGGCGCACTGTTGATCGGCTGCGACACGGCTTCGGATCCGACCCCATCCCCAACCCAAACGCCACCGGCGATCGGACCGGACGGGTTGATCCCGCGCGCGCTGTTGTTTGGTGCGCCGGAGCGGTTTCAAGGCCGGATCAGCCCGGACGGCTCGCGCATTAGCTGGCTGGCCCCAATTGGGGGGGCGCTTAATCTGTGGACCGCGCCGGCAAGTGCGCCGGACAAGGCGCGCGCTTTGACCCGGATCGACGGCAGCGGCGTGCTGTCCCACCAATGGACCGCAGACAGCGCGCGCATTCTTTACGTCGCCGATCCGGCCGACGAGGGCCAAGCGCGCCCCTTTGTGATCGATGTGGCCACCGGGGCGGAACGGGCGCTTCTCGCCGATCTGCCGGACACAGCGGATAGCTATATCGCCCATGTCAGCGCGGACCGACCCGACGAGGCCTTGTTGGCCCATAATGGCCGCGACCGCGACGTGTTCGATCTCTACCGCATTGATCTGAGCACCTTGGAGATCCAGCGCGCGGCCCGCAATCCGGGGTTCTTCGAATGGGTGATCGACAATGATCTGGAGCCCCGCTTTGGGTTGACTCGAACCGAAGATGGCGGCGCGTTGTTGCACATTGCGGAGGCGGATGATTGGTTGCCGGTGTTTCGGCTGCCGCCCGAAGACGTTTTAAATTCGCGCGCGGTCGGCTTTGACGCCACCAACACCACCTTGTTTTATCTCGACAGCGAGGGTCGGGATAAGGCCGCGCTGATTTCCGTTGATTTGCCCACGGGCGAGCAGCGCGTTTTGGCGCAAGTCGACGAGGCCGACTTGAAATCGGTGGTGCTGCACCCCGCCACGCGCCGCCCCGTGGCTGTGTCGTGGAGCCATAAGCGCAAAGCGTGGCGCGGGTTGGAGCCGGAGGTGGAGCGCGACTTCGCTGCTTTGCGCGAGCAGCTCTCCGGCGATTTGACCTTCCTCGCCGCCACCCAGGACTTCTCCACCTGGGTGCTTTATGAAGACGATCCATTGAGCCCGGGCGCCTATTGGTTGTTCGATCGCGGCGCGCGCACGGTTTCGAAATTCTTCGACGTTCGCCCGGGCCTTGCGGACGCTGAACTCGCTGACACCGAGCCGGTGGTGATCCCCGCGCGCGACGGGTTGAAGCTGGTCAGCTATCTCACCCGCCCGCCCGAAGCCCAGCGCACCGATGGCTGGATCATCCTCTTGCACCCAGGGCCGTGGGCGCGCTTTGAGTACGGCTATTCGCCGGAGGCCCAATGGCTCGCCAATCGAGGCTATTCGGTGCTGAGCTTGAATTATCGCGGCTCGACGGGCTTCGGCAAAGCGTTTCTCAATGCGGGCGATGGGGAATGGACCGATGCGGTGCTTGAGGACGTTATCGACGCCCGCGCGTGGCTGATCGATCAGGGCTTGGCGGCGGAGGACGCGGTGGCGGTCAGCGGCCGCGGTTGGGGCGGATTTCTCGCGCTCTCGGCCATGGCGCACGCGCCGGAAGCGTTCACTTGCGCAGCGGCTATGGACGGTTTTGTGGACCTTGTGGCGTTTTTGAGCGCGGATGCGCCGGCCCGTCAGTTCGACCAGAGCCTGTTTCGCCGGCGGATCGGCGACCTCGACTCGCCGCAGGACTATGGCCGCATGGTCGGCCGCTCGCCGAGCTTTCGCGCCGAAGCGTTCCGCCGGCCGGTGTTCATCGCCCATGCTGGCGCTGGGCCACTGGCTCAGGCGGACGCTGTCGCGGCCTTCACCGAGGCGTTGAGCTCCAATGCGACACCGGTGGTGGAAGTGCTCGCTCAAGAGCTGAGCTCGCTGACCCAGGACCCGGAGGTCGCGATCGTCGCCGTCGCGGCGCTCGAGGAGTTCCTGGCAGGCTGTCTGGGTGGTCGGTATGAGCCCGCGGGGTCAGAGGCCCGCAAAACTAGCTTGGTTTTGCGTAAGGGGGAGGCGGTCGTTCCAGCGTTTGCCGCAGCCTTAGCCCCGGACGCGCCCTCGTCATCTCTTGGCTCATGTGAGTCCCCATCCTAGCGCTGAGTTGGCTCACCGCCTTTGGTCTCTTGAAGCCGCCCGGCGTTCATCGCACGCTTTGTGGCGCTGGCGTCTCGGGCGGCGCCGTTCCCGGCCTCAGATAAGCGAACATGTGCGTCACATAATCGGCTTTGCCCAAATCGACGCCCTGGGCGCGTAAAATGGCGTAGGCGGTCATCAGATGGAAGTAGAACTGCGGCAGCACCCAATCGCGCGCATATTGGACATCGCTGAGGTCGAAGGTCATACCGTTGGGCAAGGCGTGGGCGATGGCTCGCGGCGCGGAGGCGTCTAGATCGCCGGGCGCCACGGTTTCCAGGAACGCCAGGGTTTCGCGGATGCGCGCCTGGGCGTCGACCAAGGCGCCCGGGTTATCGCGGCCCTGCCGCCCCTCCTCCAGCAACGCCTGGTGGATGACGGGAAAGGCCTCGCCGCGCAGACGAGACACCGCCTCGTAAGCCTGAATGCAAGCAAACCGCACTTGGGTCGACAGCGGCAGCATGTCCGGGGCCAGCCCTTTCGCGAGCAGGTCTTCGGCGTCCGCGCGCTGAGCTTGCGCTTTCTCAAGCCAGGCTGACAGCGCACGCAGCATTTGCGTGAAGCTGGGGATGAGTAGGTCGGTCAACGCCATAACAGACTCCCTTTAAACGGACCGCCGGTGTCAGTCGGGCGCGCCGGCCCGGATCAGCGCTTGGACGATCGCCGTGGAGGACGGCCGGCCCGCGAAACCCGCCGCCGGGTCCACCGCCAAGATCAACCGGTCGTCGCGCACATAGGCCCGCGGGCTGTCCGCGCGCACAACAACGATCCCGGTTAAGCGCGCCCGCGCCGCCGCTGCGGCGTCCCAGCGTTCGCTCTGGATTAGCCCTAGCTCAGCGATCACCGCGATGTCGGCGAAAAACGACTCGGTGTGCGGCTCGCTCGCAGGCCGGTCAAAGGTCAACGGCCGCCCCAACGAACGACGCATAGCGTCGAGCGCTTGGGCGATCTGGGTTGAGGGCGGCGTTTGGTGCAAAACGGCGTAACTCAGCCGGGTCGCAGGGCCACGACGTTCCAACGGCGCGGCCGCTTCGGGCCGGTCAGGAAACAAGGTTAGCCCGCCCAGCGCTGAGGCGCGTAATATATTTTGCCCGGCGTCGCTTTTGAACACCGTATCCCCGCGCGGACCGGGCACAGGCTTCAGGGCGAACACTTCTCGTGAACCGCCAATTCGCAGTAGCGGTTGGGCTCCGCTCCAGTCGAGCACAAGGCTCAGACGCCCGTCTTCGGACACATAGGCCGCAGCTTCGCGCGCCGGATCGGCGCCATTGGGAAAAAACGCGCCTTTAAGCGTATCCGACGGCCCGGTTTGCGCCGCGACAAGGATGGCGCAAGCGCTCAGGACGGCTGCCAGGCGGCAGAGACCGGGGCTCACTCGGATCATTGCGCCATGACGTCCCGACAAGGCGGCGGTTTTGCGACCCGGCCCATCCGAACCGCAACTCCTGCTCTGGGAAATTTAGGCCGCGAAGTACTGCCCGCCATTAGCCGAGAGCACCGCCCCGGTGATGAAGCCCGCATCCTCGGAGGCGAGAAACGCCACGCAGCGGGCGATTTCCTCAGGCTCGCCCAACCGGCCCACCGGAATTTGCGGAATGATTTTTTCGTTGAGCACCTTCTCGTCAATCGCACGCACCATTTCGGTTCCGATATAGCCGGGGCAAATCGCGTTCACCGTCACGCCCTTAAAGGCGCCTTCTTGAGCGAGCGCGCGGGTGAAGCCCAAATCGCCGGCCTTAGCGGCGGAGTAATTCGCTTGGCCCATTTGGCCCTTCTGACCATTAATTGAAGAGATATTGATGATGCGGCCGAACTTCCGCGCCCGCATGCCGGGGAAAACCGGATGGGTCATGTTGAAGACGCCAGTCAGGTTGGTGTCGATCACCTCTTTCCACTGTTGCGGCGTCATTTTGTGGAACATGGCGTCGCGCGTGATGCCGGCATTGTTCACCAACACATCCACCGGGCCGATATCGCTTTCGACTTGAGCGACCCCGGCGGCGCACGCCTCATAATCGGCCACCGACCATCTATAGACCGGAATGCCCGTCTCGTCTTTGAAGGCCGCGGCCGCCGTCTCATTGCCGGCGAAATTCGCCGCCACCTGATAGCCTTCCGTTTTGAGGTGTTTGCTAATCGCGCCCCCAATCCCTCGGGTGCCGCCAGTTACCAATGCTACGCGCGCCATGATTTCGCCTCCCGCTTAATTCGCCGCCACTCCGTTCGGCGGTCTCACCCGCATAAATGCAAACCCGCCCCCGCTTGCCTACAGTGCAATTCGTCCGGCGCCTCGGACCGGAGAAAACGGGGGGGAGAGATTATGAATTTGAGCCGACCGAAAACGTCGACTTTCTTGCTAGCCGCCGTCTTGGCGGCACTCGCGATCATCGCTTATTTCGGCCTCTTGGTCGTACCCGTCATCGGGCCAGTGATAGCGCGCTATGAGTTTGAACTCTTGTTGGTCGCCTTCTTGGTGTTGGCGGTCGGCAATCTCTTCAAAGGCGTTTAGGCTGGTGGCCGGGACGCTGGTGCGCCCCGGCTTAAGCGCTTAGCGCGCCAGGCAGAGCGCGATGCCCATGCCCCCGCCAATGCACAAGGTTGCGAGACCCTTTTTGGCGTCGCGTTTCTGCATTTCGTGGAGCAGCGTGGTCAGCACCCGCGCGCCCGATGCGCCGATCGGGTGGCCGATCGCAATGGCGCCGCCATTGACGTTCACGATCTCCGGGTTCCAGCCCATATCCTTATTCACCGCGCAGGCTTGAGCGGCGAAGGCTTCGTTGGCCTCCACCAGGTCGAGGTCCTCCACCGACCAACCCGCCTTCTCAAGCGCCCGACGGCTCGCGGGGATCGGGCCGGAGCCCATGACCGCGGGGTCTACCCCAGCGGTGGCCCAGGAGGCGACCCGGGCGAGCGGGGTCAGCCCACGCCGCTCGGCGTCGTCCGCGCTCATCAGCACCAACGCCGCCGCGCCGTCATTAATACCCGAAGCGTTGGCCGCCGTGACCGTGCCGCCGTCGCGCACAAAAGCGGGACGTAGCTTTGCGATGCCGTCAAGCGTAACGCCGTGGCGAATATACTCATCCTGGTCGATGACGGTGTCGCCCTTGCGGTGCTTGATGGTGACCGGCGCGATTTCATCAGCGAAACGGCCGGCCTTCTGGGCGGCTTCGGCCTTGTTCTGGCTGGCGACGGCGAATTCGTCTTGTTGGTCGCGGGTGATTTGCCATTTCTCGGCAACGTTTTCCGCCGTTTGACCCATGTGATAGCCGTGAAAGGCGTCCCACAGACCGTCTTTAATCATGGTGTCAACAAAACTGAGATCGCCCATTTTTTGGCCCGCGCGCAGTCGTGCGGCGTGGGGCGCTTGGGACATGCTTTCCTGGCCGCCGGCGACGACGATGGCGCTGTCCCCGGTCTGGATCGCCTGGCTCGCCAGGGCGACCGCGCGCAAGCCCGAGCCGCAGACTTGGTTCACGCTCCACGCCGGGCTTTCCTTGGGCACGCCTGCGGCCATAGACGCCTGGCGGGCGGGGTTTTGTCCGCCAGCCGCGGTCAGCACTTGGCCCAGAATGACTTCGGACACCTCGCCGCCCCCAATTTTGGAATCGGCCAGAGCCGCGGCGATGGCGGTTTGCCCCAGGTAATGAGCGGGCGCGTCGGCGAAAGCCCCGTTAAAGCTGCCCACGGGCGTGCGTTTGGCGGCGGTGATGACGACATCGGTCATAAGATCGGAGGTCCCCTGTGTCCGAATGGCGGACGCCATTGTGACAAAGCCACGCCCGCTCGGCTAGCGCGCCGCGCTGTGAGAACGGCGCCCGAGACTTGTTGCGGCGCAAGAAAACGTCCAGTTTGGTCGTGTAGGAACGGTCGCGCGGCGCAGGCTAAAGCCCTCGTCTTTGATGACGAACGGTCCGTGCGATGCGACGGGGAGATGGACGGTGACCGAGCCAACCGCTCAAGACAAACCGATCACGATTAAAAAGTACGCGAATCGACGCCTATACAATACGGCTACAAGTAGTTACGTCACGCTTGACCATCTGAGCCAAATGGTCAAAGACGGCGTTGACTTTGTTGTCTTTGACGCCAAGTCGGGCGATGACATTACCCGATCTGTTTTAGCGCAAATCATTTTCGAACAAGAAAGCCGCGGCCAAAGCCTTCTTCCCATACAGTTTTTGCGACAATTGATCAGCTTTTATGGCGACAGCCTACAATCGGTCATTCCGGGCTATCTGGAAATGTCGATGGACTCGTTTTCGCGTCAGCAAGACCGCTGGCGGGACCAGTTCCAGGGCGGCTTCGACGCGGGCCAGACCTTCGGCTTGTTCGAGGAACAGGCGCGACAAAATATGGCGCTTTTTGAGCGCGCGATGCGTTTGTTCGCGCCGTTCGCGAGTACGGAGGACGCCAAAGCTCAGTCGTCGCCGACGGGGTCTGCGGACGCGGACACCGTGGCTGACCTGAAGCGCCAGGTCGAAGCCATGCGCGACCAACTCGACCGCTTGTCTCAGAACAAAACGCCCGACGCCTGATCGCCCCTGTTCGGCTCAGGCGGGGCACATCGTCGGGCGCAGCGCTAGGCGATTTTCGCCGGGTCCCGGGCAAATACGACCGGTTTTTTCCCCGCGCGAAAGATTAACCGGCCGTAAACGCCCACTTAAGCCTGTTTAGATTTTGGCAAGGGGTTTGCAAAGCGTTAACCGCTATGCAAATCGCACCCGTCGCCCCCGTCTACGCCTTAAGCGCCCGTCGCCGGTCCCCCGCCGACACAGCAGCGCTTGAGCCTGAGGCCGACCGACGGACGGCGCAAAGCGGACGTCGGCGGTCTGACGCGCGCCCAGCGGTGGAACCGCCGCATGTGCCGTTCACCGCGCCGTTCATGGCGCACATTCTGGCCGAAACCTCTGAGGTGGACACTCCGCCGGCGCCCCAGCCCGCGGCAGGTTACGCCGCCGATGCGCCCCAATCCGCGCCCCGGGCTTACGAATGGCGCGCATAAGCCCCGCAATCCTGCGCGATCGAAAGGTCGGCTGGGCGGCCGATTTTGTCGTGGCGTTCACCGCATTTTTCTTCTGGCTTTAGCCATCAGAGCCAAGCGTTCAATCCACGAAACCTTCGCCGACGCCAATATCACGGCGCGCGGAGACAATGGTCACGATAAAGCCGGCAAGCACATCAAGCAGAGCCATCAAGGTAATGATAAAAAACACCGATGTGGCGAAGGCGGACGCCAATAAAAACTCAACCAGGCAAAAGACAAAAATCACCAGAGAGAGCGCGTGATTGACGATGGCGTCGCGCCCGGTGCTCGTGGCTTTTAGCAGTTCGAAAAATAACATCACTAACGCGAAGGAAATCAGCAGATCACCGCTGGTGACCTCCCATTGCGCGTCCGAAGCCATGGGCAAGACAAACAGGATTTCACGCATTTGCGCGCGCACGGTTTGGGGTCCGGATACGGCGCCGCCCCCCCAGGCAATAAGATTATAGAGCAAAACTGGCGCTGCCAGCAGCGGAAACGCGGACAATGAGCGCATGCGTAACTTCCCCCGAACGATCCCACCTGACCGCAAATCAGAGTTTAGACGAAACCCCCGCCTGCTGGCGAGCCAGGAAACCAACCCGAACCCGTCAAAGCTCGCGCACCCCGTCATGACGCCGCGCCCGGGCGATGAGCCAAACCACGCCGGTCAAATCGACCACGGACGCGGCCAACCGACCAATATTGGTGTATTTCGATCGCCCTGTCGCGCGGGCGCGATGATTAACGTCGCAATAGATCACCGCCCAGCCGTCGCGCTGGAACAGGGCGGGAAGAAACCGGTGCATGTGGTCGAAATACGGCAGGGCGAGGAAAGCGTCCCGCCGCATCACCTTAATGCCGCAGCCGGTGTCTGAAGCGCCATCGCGAAGAACGGCCCGGCGCAAGGCGTTGCCCGCCCGCGAGGCGGCCCGCTTCCACCAAGGGTCCCGACGTTTCACCCGCTGACCGCTGACCATGCCCAGAGCCGCCTCGGGTGCGGCGGTCATCATTTCCGAGACCAGTCGGGGCAAATCGGCCGGATCGTTCTGGCCATCCCCGTCCAAAGTGGCGAGCAGGCCCCCGCGCGCGGCCTCCGCGCCGGTGCGGATCGCCCGACTTTGACCCGCATTGCGGCCATGGCAGAGCACACGCAATTGCGGGACGCGCGCTTTCAACGCCCTGAGCGCCTGCGGGGTCGCATCAGTGCTCGCATCATCGACGATCAAGATCTCGAAGGCCCAGCCCTCAAGCGCGGCGGCGGTCTCCAACACCAAAGCCTCCACATTCCCCGCCTCGTTGAAGGCGGGGGCGACGACGCTGAGCGTCGGACGATCGGACGGCGGAGGGGCGTTCATGGGCGCTTCCCTATCGTGTAAGCGTGGGCTTTGCCTAGCGCCGGACGCGGAAGGACCCCAAAGCCATGACCTCAGAGGCGCGCGACGGTTTGGTGGTGGCGGCGCTGGCGCTGATCGTTGCGCTGGCCGGGGTGTTCACCTTGCCCGTTCTGGACCGCGACGAAGCCCGCTTCGCGCAGGCCAGCCTGCAAATGCTAGAGCGCAGCGATTTCATCGACATCCGGTTCCAGGATGCGCCGCGGCATAAGAAACCCGCGGGCGCCTATTGGTTGCAGGCCGGTGCGGCCGCCATGCTCGCGCCCCCTCCAGAGCGCGCCATCTGGGCCTATCGGCTGCCGTCGGTTTTGGCGGCCGTGTTAGGGGCGTGGCTGTGCTGGCGGATCGGCCAAACGCTGTTCGACGCGCGCGCCGCCCTCATCGGGGGGGCGCTGTTCGCCGCGAGCCTGGTGTTGGGGGCCGAAGCGGGGATCGCCAAGGCGGACGCTTTGCTTTGCGCAAGCGTTTGCGCGGCCATGGCGGGGTTGGCGCATTTGCGCTTCGTCGGTCCGTCGCCGGTTTGGGCGACGATCATTTGGGCCGCCTTGGGCGCCAGTGTTTTGATCAAGGGCCCGGTGGGGCCCATGGTGATTGGCCTTGCGGTTCTGACCCTGACGGTCTGGGAGCGTCGCGCCGCGTGGCTCCGACCGCTGGCTTCGTTTTGGGGCCCCTTCATAGCGACCGTGATCGCCCTTCCCTGGTTCGTCGCGGTGCAGATTGCCACAGACGGCGCGTTTTTAGCCACCGCGATCGGTGAAGACCTCGCGCCCAAACTCGCTGGCGGGCAAGAAAGCCATGGCGCGCCGGTGGGAACCCATGCCGCGCTCGCGCCGCTCTTAGTGTTTCCGATCACGATCGCTCTTGCGCCGGCGCTCGTCTCGGCCTGGCGGGCGGCGCGCAGCTCGCCCCGGGCGGATACTCACGCGCCCTGGCGGTTCTTGATCGCCTGGACGGCGCCGGCTTGGCTGGTGTTCGAACTCGCGCCCACCAAGCTTGCGCACTACACCTTGCCGCTGCACGCCGCTCTCGCGCTCATGGTCGGGGCGGCCATCTGCGCAGGCGACCGGTTTCCCGCCTCCCGCCGGGTGTCCGCGGTTTTAACAGCCCTCGTCGGTCTCTTGCTTGCTGCGGTCTGCCTCGGATTAGGGATTGGATCTGACGGTGTTCTAGCCGCGCTCGATCCGCCTTTCGTCCTCACGGTCATCAGCGTGGGCTCGATCGGCGCATTGAGCTTGACCGCGGCGATCTGTGTTTGGCGCGACCAGCGCATGCCCGCGGTCTGCTTCGCTGTCGCCGCCGCGCTCTGCGTGCATGGGGGCGTGCGCGGGCTTCTCGCTCCGCAGGCTGGGGCGTTGTGGGTGAGCGCGCGCTTGGATCAAGCGTTGTGGGAAACGGACCTGCATCCGCGGGGTCCCGGGGAGCGGGCGCCTTTGGGCGTTTACGGCTTTAGCGAACCCAGCCTGATCTTCCTCACGCGCACCGACACGCGGCTGTTTGACACGCCGCAGGCGGCGGCGGAGGCTTTGGCGGCGGGTGAGCTCAGCGCCTTGGCCGTGAGCGTCGCTGTGACAGAGGATCCGCGCGAGACCGCGATTGGCGCGTTGGGCGCGCCGGTTCGCGCGCTCAACGGGTTGAACTATTCGAAAGGCCAAATGGTGCGGGTCAGCCTCTTCGGGCCGCCCGCGCAGACGGAACCCGCGGCGACCGCCGCCGCCCCGGCCGTTCAGCGTTAAGCGCCGAACGCGGCCGCTGAGGTCCGGATCGACTGGACGGGCCGAGGTTGGGCGACGGCGCCAAAGGCTTGACCGATCCGATCCGCTGTTTCGCGCAATTGGGGCACGAAGTCCGCGACTACCCGTTCTGGGGTTAAGGCGGAGCGAATAAAGCGCATGCTCAACGCAGCGCGCATTTCGCCGTCTTCCCCGCGCACCGGCACCGCCACGCACGCCTCGCCATTGACTGGACGCAGATCAAGCGCGTGATCAGACGCTTCCGCTTGATCGGCCAGTTCGCGCGCAGCGCTCAGATCAGCGGCCGATGCGCCGTTGGCGCTGGCCACCGCGAGAAGGGTGTCGCGTTTGGCGATCGGGGAGGCCCCCAACCACATTACACCCGCGGCGCCATGGGTCATCGGCGTTGTCGCGCCCGGTGAATAACGCTCCAGCGCCAGCGGGCTCATTCGATCCGTGGTGGCGCGCAGTACCATCACACCGCCGCTCATGGTCGACAACATGACAGGCCAGAGAATGCGCCGGCACAGCCGCTCCATCTCTGGTCGCGCGATCTCGCGGACCCAGCGCTCCTCGGCCACGCCCTCAGAGAGGCCGCGAACCTGCAGAGTCGGGCGATATCGGTCGTCGCCCTCGTCGCGCAGCACATAGCCGCCCGCGCACAACGTCTCGAGAATGCGATAGGCGGTTGTGCGCGGCAGGCGGGTCGCCTGCGCCACTTCCGTTACGGTCAGTCCGTCGCGTCGGTTTAACGCTTGCAGCGCGTCTAAGCCGCGCAAAAGCGCCCGGATCGGGCGAACAGGTTCAGTAGGGCTTTCGACGATATCGGACACGATCAGTTGCCTCGGTCTCCGCTAGATGGACCCAACATAACCTATTCGCGAGAAGCGTGCTGGCAAATTCTCGTCAACCGGGCGCGACAAATTTTTTGATCGTTCTCGTTAAAAGGGTGCGGCCATCCTGAGCGCCCCCTCGCGCCAATCCCAGCGCCAAGATCGGGCCGGTGAGCAACCAATATCCGATGCGTGCAGCGGGCGACTGAGCGTACTTTCGGAAATACCTTGAAAACCCAATCGCTTTGGACCATTCCACCCGCAGGCGCGCTGCGGCGCTCGTTCCCCGGTGATGCACTGCGCGCGCCGCGGGCGCATACCAAACCGCCCCGCCGGCCTCCCGCGCGGCCCGGCACAAATCGACATCTTCGACGTGCAGAAAATACCGTGCGTCAAACCCGCCCAGGCGCAAAAAATCCTCTCGCGCGACGGCGAAACAGGCGCCGCTGACCGCATCGACCGGCGTAGGTCCCTCCGGGGGCGGCTCTCCATGCATGTGCGCGCCGCGGGCCCAGGGACGGTCAGGCCAGCGCGCCGCACAGCCGGTCAGCTCCATGAGCAACCGCCAGGCGGTCAGCTCGCGCCGCCGGGCGCCGCGCTGCTCGCGCCCCTGCAAATCCGCGACGAAGGCGCCCGCGATCGCCGGCCTGCGCGCAATGGCCAAGACTGCAATCAAGTGCAGCGGGGCGTCCGGCTCCAGTATGGCGTCCGGATTGAGGATCAGCAGATAGTCGCCCCGCGCGGCCTCCGCACCAAGGTTGCAGCCGCGCGCGAACCCTATATTGCCGTGCCCGCGCAGGATTTTCAGCCGTGGACGCTCGTGAGCCCAAGCGTCCAATCGCGCCTGGTCGGCCGTCGGATTGCCATTATCCACCAAGATGACCTCGACCACGCCCTGCGCGTCCAGAGCTGCGGCCAGGGCGTCATAGAGAACCGGGCCGGTTCGCCAACTCACCATCACCAGGCTCACAAACGCTGACGTCACGGGCGATCCGCCAAGTCGGGGGGCGTCTGAGCGGGCGCCGGCTGGTGTCGGGGGATCAAAACGCAGGCGAGCGTCGCTAGAATCACCACGCAAAACCACCATTCGAGCCAAACCCCCTAACAGACGGCGTATTGTGTCCAGCCCGCCGCAGCAGCGGCGCACGCGCCAGCGAGTTGGCCAGGACGCGCTGTGCGGTCAACGCGCGCGGCGAGCAAGATGATCACCAACGTCGCGGCCAGCACACCCAGAAGACCGGTCTCCAACCAAAGATGCAAGCCGGCGTTATGGGGATGCAGCAAGACCGCCCGCGAGCGCACCCCGTCCACCACCATGGTGTCCTCAAAGGTTCGGCTGGCGTCTAGCCCCCATCCGAAAAACGGTTTTTGAGCGATTAAGCCGCTGACATGGTCCCACATCGCCAGTCTTTGCCGCCAAGAGGTCGGGATCGGTCCCTCCGCGGTGAACGCGCGCAAATCATCTAAGCCCGGTCCGAACAGCCAAGGCGCGGACACGATCAGGGCGACGATCATCACAATCAGCACCCGCCATGTCCACCGCGGGGCCGCGCGAGCGCTGGCGTAGACGCTGGCGCCGACCGTGAGCGCCACCGCGTTGGCGGATTGGTCAAAGGCCACCGCCGCGGCGACCGCGCACACCGCCAAGCCCCCAATCACGAGCCATCCGTCCGCGTCGTTTCGGGCGGACATCGCCCAAATCGGCCACATCAACACGAGAAAGGCGGAGCTCGCGTGACCCATGAGCCGGCTGGATAGGGCGGCCGCCTCCGTCACCGAACCATTATACCACGGCGTAACGAAGGCCAGCGCACCCAGGGCTTGGATCAACAGCCATACCCCACTCATCAAAACGCTGAACCGCAGAGCCTCGCGCCAGAGCCTCCGCCGCCCGTCGCGCAGGCGCATCGCCACCACCGTTAAGCTCGCGGCCGCCACCGGCAGGCCGAACACCGCGGGCAGCAGCCGGGCTTGGTCATAGGGCGACCAGATCAGGCTCACCGCCACCCAGGCCAGAAACGCTACGCTCGCCAGCCCCAAGCCGGTGGGTAGCGAGACCCGCCACCATTTCACCGGCGCGAGCGCCAGCAAGCCCGCCAAGCCTACCACAGCGTTTAAGGGGCGCCCCCCGGCGATGATCCCATAAGGGGTTCCCACCAGAAGCAACGCCCAAGCCAAGTCGTACCGCCGGCTAACCCAGGTCCGCCACGTGCGCGCGCGCCGGGGGGACTGCGCCTGGGACACCGGCTCGCGTCCCGCCTAACCGGCCTGATCGGGCGGGGCCGCCTTGGCGGAAAGGTGCGCGCATGCGGCCGCAAGCCCCATCATTTCTTGATGCTTGGCGCCTTCGCCGAGATAGCGCAGGGCGAGTTGGCCGTCTTCGGCTTCCTTCCGGCCCACCACGGCGATGATTGGCGTTTTAGTCACCGAATGCTCGCGGACCTTGTAATTGATTTTCTCATTGCGCAGATCGGTCTCCACCCGCAGCCCCGCCGCACGCAGCGCGCTCGCGGCCTCCTCCGCATAGGCGTCCGCATCCGAAGTGATGGTCGCCACCACCACTTGGGTGGGCGCGAGCCACAGCGGCAAGGCGCCGGCATAGTGCTCAATGAGGATGCCCGTAAAGCGCTCAAGCGATCCGAACAAAGCGCGGTGGAGCATTACCGGTTGATGGCGCTCGCCATCCTCGCCGATATAGCCCGCGTTAAACCGCTCCGGCAGGTTAAAATCCACCTGAAGCGTTCCGCACTGCCAATCCCGACCGATCGCATCGCGCAACACGAACTCAAGTTTAGGACCGTAAAAGGCGCCCTCGCCCGGGTTGACGCCATACTCCAAGCCGGTCGCGTCTAACGCATGCCTTAACGCCGCTTCCGATTTATCCCAAACCGAGTCGTCGCCGATCCGCGCTTCGGGTCGGTCGGAAAACTTAATCTTGACGTCGTCAAACCCAAAGTCTCGGTAGATATCGAGTATCAGATCGACGATTTTCAGACACTCGTCCTGCAACTGTTCAGGCGTACAGAATATGTGCGCGTCGTCTTGGGTGAAGTGACGAACCCGCATGATCCCATGCAAAGCGCCTGAGGGTTCATAGCGGTGGACTTTGCCGAATTCAGCCATGCGCAGCGGCAATTCACGGTAAGAACGCTGACCATGGTTATAGACTTGAACGCCCCCGGGACAGTTCATGGGCTTGAGCGCGTATTTCCGCTCATCGGGCGTAACGGTGGAATACATGTTCTCGCCAAATTTCTCGGCGTGACCGGAGGTCTCCCATAAGGAATAGTCGAGCATGTCTGGGGTGTTGATTTCCACGTAACCGGCCTTGGCCTGCCGGCGGCGCATGTAATCGATCAGCGTTTGAAAGAGCGTCCACCCTTTTGGATGCCAGAACACCGATCCCGGCCCCTCCTCCTGCATATGGAAGAGGTCCATGACGCGCGCGAGTTTCCGGTGATCGCGTCGTTCGGCTTCTTCAAGTCGGTTGAGGTGGTCTTTGAGCTCCGCGTCGGTCGCCCAGGACGTGGCGTAAATCCGTTGGAGCTGCGCGTTGCGATGATCGCCGCGCCAATACGCGCCGGCCAATTTCATCAATTTGAACGCCTTGGGCAGTTTGCCGGTCGAGGGCAAATGCGGGCCGCGACACAGGTCTTTCCAAGCGCCCTGGCGGTAGACCGTCACCTCCTCGTCGGCGGGTAAATCGGCGATGATTTCGGCTTTGTAATGCTCGCCAATAGACTGGAAATAGGCGATCGCCTCGTCCCGGTCCCAGACCTCACGCTCAATGGGCTCGTCGCGCTCGATGATGTCGCGCATTTTGGCTTCGATGGCGGCGAAGTCGTCCGTAGAGAACGGCTCGTCCCGCGCGAAGTCGTAATAAAAGCCGTCATCAATCACCGGACCGATGGTGACTTGGGTTCCGGGGAACAGCTCCTGGACCGCCTCAGCCAGCACGTGCGCGCCGTCGTGCCGGATCAAGTCTAAGCTTTCGGGATCCTTGAGCGTCAAGATTCGGAAATGGCCGTCCCGGTCGATTTCGCGTTTGAGATCGCGCATTTCGCCGTCGAGCACGACGGCGAGCGCTTTCTTCGCCAAAGAGTTGGAGATCGATGCGGCGACGTCCAAACCGGTCGCGCCGGGCGGATACGCCCGCACGGCGCCGTCGGGAAACGTTAAATTTGGCATTGGGGGGTCCTCGGACCTTCGCGTAATTTCAGAAGCAAGATAGCGGAAATTAACGGGGGCCGCGGTCGCCGATCACAGCGGGTTCGCCGCCCCCCTGTTAGTTCGCAGCGTCTTCGGTTCGGCCGTGCGGTCGGGGACCGGGTCGTAACCGTGCCCGCCCCAAGGCCGGCAGCGCGACAACCGTTTAATCCCGAGCCAACCGCCCCGGATCACACCATGGCGGGCGACCGCTTCGGCGGCGTAGGTCGAACACGAGGGCTCGAACCGGCAGCGCGCGCCCAGCGCATAAAACACTGGGCTCAGGCTCAGCTTGTAAGCCTTCAGCACGGCTTCAGCGATGGCGCGACGAGACAACATAATTTCGTTTTAACGCCGCTTACGATCGCTGGCTAGCGTGCAGACCCGCGGCCGTGGTTACGGACGCCGCCGCATCCAGGGCAGCTCGAAAAGCGAGCTGCACGGACGCCCAGCGGCGAGGATAGTCTTTGACCGGCGCGAGAGCGGCTAAGTCCGCAAACCGGCCCTGCGGCGGCGGCGCACCCTCTTTGAGCATGGCCGCGAGGCCGTCGCGCGCGGCCTCAAGCTCGGCCAAAGACGCGCCGACCGCATTGGCCGCCAGAACCGCCGTGGCGGCTTGGCCGAGCGCGCAGGCTTTAGGTCGAACCGCCAGGTCGCTTATGACCGTCCCATCCAGGCGGAGATCGACTTCGACCTCCGAGCCGCAGACCTTTGAGACCGCTTTCGCCGTCCCGTCCGGTTCGGCGAGCCGACCCACGCGGGGCATGTTCGCGGCGAGGGCCAAAATTTGATTGGAGTAAAGCGCGTCCATTGCGGGGATATGGGCGGCCCGTCGCGTCGCGCCAACAGCGCCTAGGCCGGCGCGCAGACGAACAAGTCCTGGCCGTAATACTCTTTGTCCGCCGCCCGGTGACGCACCAACCGCCAGCCCGCGGCTTCGATCCAGCGATCGACCACATCCCGGCGGTAGCACGCTTTATGGAGTGGGCTTGCGGGGTCGAGGTCGACAAACTCGGGCTCTTGATCCCGAATGAAGGAGGAGAACACGAGCCGGCCGTCTTCGGCCACGTGACGACGGGTCAGCCGAAGCATGGTTTGATAGTCGGTCGGGTCAAGATGAGAAAATACCGAATACAAACAGACGATATCGAATTTCCGACCGCCGGCGCCTAAATCGATAGCTTCGTTCAGGCGCGGCGCGTCCTTGTTGTACATATCGTTTTGAACATCAATATGCGCATAACTCAAATACGGCAAAACACGCAGCGTCGTTGATAAGAATTCGACCAAGCCGGGGTCGAGCTCCACACCGTGATAATGCCCAACGGGGATATTATTCTCGACAAACGCTTGGCTAAATTTCACCCCGCAGCCGATATCCAGAATGGTCTTGTCGCTCAAATCTGAAGCTTCAGCGAATTCTGCCAGCAAATCCAATAGCCATAGGACCGAGGCGCGCAATTGATCCGGATAATACCGTAGGCCGCCGCGGCGGTATTGCGGGGGCACATCAAGCCGCAAGCCGCCTCCGGCCGCGCGCAGGCAGCGGTTCAGCACCCGCTGCGTTTCAGTCTCCGGCCAATCGCCCGCGCGCACGCGCTCAAGCGCTTTAGCCAAATCGCGCACTAAGGCGAAATCAGCGTCCGCGAACCGGGTGTGGGCGGCGTACATTTGCATAGCCTCAAAGCCCGCTTCCGGATCCACGTCCGTAATCACGACGCCCTTGTCATGCCGCATAACGTTGTCTCACCCGTTTAGCCCCGTCGCCAGGTCGTGCCCCCGGGCCCGTCCTCTAACACAATGTTGGCCGCCGCAAGCGCGTCGCGCAATCGGTCCGCTTCCGCAAAGTCGCGCGCCTGACGCGCCACTTGGCGGGCGGTGATCATTGCGTCTATGTCCGCGTCCGACAGCCCGTCCGCGTCGCCCGCGCCTTTGAACCACGCCTCCGGGTCGGCCTGGAGCAAACCCAGAAGCGCGCCCGCGGCCAGAAGCGAGCCTTTAGCGGCGGCGCGGCCCTCGCCCTGCGCCGCGCCCGCGGTTTTGGCCAGCGCGGACAGTTCCGCCAAGGCTTTAGGTGTGTTCAAATCGTCGTGGAGCGCGGTGATCACAGCCGCTGGCGTGTCGGAGTTCGTCGCCTCGACGTCCGCGAGCCGACGCAACACCCCGTAAAGCCGGTCGAGCGTGGCTTTGGACTGCTCCAACAAGCGGTCGGTCCAATCGAGCGGTTGACGGTATTGGGCGGATAGCAAAGCAAAGCGCAGCACCTCGCCGGGCCAATGCTCGAGCAATTCGTGGATGCGCTGCACATTGCCCAAGGATTTGGACATCTTCTCTGAATCCATGGTCAGAAAACCGTTGTGCAGCCAGTAATTCGCCAACGGCGCGCCGTTATGAACACAGGCCGACTGCGCGATTTCATTTTCGTGGTGCGGGAAGGTTAAATCATGCCCGCCACCATGAATGTCGATGGTCTCGCCTAAATTGGCTTCAATCATGGCGGAGCACTCTAAATGCCAGCCCGGCCGTCCAGGCCCCCACGGGCTGTCCCCAGCCGGTTCGCCGGGCTTGGCGGGCTTCCACAACACGAAATCCCCAGCCGCGCGCTTGTAGGGCGCGACCTCAACCCGCGCGCCGGCGATCATGTCGTCTAAGGATCGCCCAGAGAGCGCGCCATAGCGATCAAAATGGGCCACTTCGAACAACACATGGCCTTCAGCCGCATAGGCACAACCCGCCTCAACCAACCGCTCCACCAGGTTGATCATTTCGGCGATATGCCCCGTTGCGGTGGGCTCCAAGGTGGGCGCCGTGACGCCCAACGCCGCGGTGTCTTCGCGATAAACCCGGGTGAAGGTCTCGGTGATCGCTGCGATCGGCTGGCCGGTTTCTTGGCTAGCGGCGATGATTTTATCATCGATATCGGTGAAATTCCGCGCATAGACCACGTGCTCGGACCCAAATATCCGGCGCAGGACGCGGAACAGCACGTCGAACACCACCGGCGGGCGGGCGTTGCCGATGTGGGCGTAATTATACACCGTCGGCCCGCAGACATAGAGCGTGACCCGGTCTGGATCGATCGGGGTGAAGACGCGCTTGCTCCGCGCCGCCGTGTCATAGAGTTCTAAGACCGGTTCGCTCAAAATTGTCTCCATCGATCAGGCCCAGCCGCCGCGCGCTGGGTCCGCCAGCCCGACACTCCAATTCGATCGGCTTTTCCCATCTTGCCGCATAAGGGTTGGACGTCGCAGCTTCGCCTCCTATCTACGAACTCGCCTATTTGTACAACTGGGCGGGCGTTAAGACCGGACGAGCCGGCTCGACCCTCCGTCCCCAAACCTAAGGGACACATTCCCATGGATGCTCACGTTACCGATCCGGCGACCCTCAAGGTCGTCGACGACACCGATCTGCGCCCAACGCGAGAAGAGGCGGAGGATGCGGTGCGCACCTTACTCGCCTGGACCGGCGATGATCCGAACCGCGAAGGTCTGATTGACACGCCGCGTCGGGTCGTCGACGCCTATGGCGAATGGTTTTCGGGATATAACGCCGATCCGGTGAAAGAATTGTCGCGCACGTTTGAAGACGTGTCGGGCTATGACGACATCGTCATGCTGCGGGAAATGGACGTTAAATCCCATTGCGAGCACCATATTGCGCCCTTTATAGGCACTGCGCATATTGCCTATATGCCGACCGACCGCGTGGTGGGAATTTCTAAGCTCGCCCGCGTTGTCGATATTTTTGCTCGCCGGCTACAAACCCAAGAAACGATGACCGCGCAGATTTCGGACTGCATTACCGACGCGCTCAACCCCCGTGGCGTGGCGGTGATGATCGATGCGGCGCATCAGTGCATGACCACCCGCGGCGTGGCGCATCCCAATGTTTCCACCATCACCACCCGGTTTACCGGCGTGTTCCGAGACTCCGCCGAACTGCGCGAACGCTTCTTGCGGCTTTGCCAAAAAGGCTAAAGCGCCGGGCGAAAAAGGGGTCACCGGTTTTTCGCGATTTCCGGCGCGATCACTTGAGACTTTAGATCGACGGGCGATCTCGATGGATCGCCTGACGATTAGGCCAAATTTGTAGCCGCCTGACCGGCCGAGCCTTCGGGCTCGGCTTCTTCTACCCAGATTTGGGACACGGGTTTGCGTATTTCGGCGTCTCAATAATCGCAAAAATCTAAGTATATGTTTTAAAAATATATTTTTGTTTTAAAGGCGCAATTCGAAATTGTGTCCCGAAACTACGGGACATGAATTTTGTCGTTAAATTTCATAAATCCGTTGCGCGGTCGGCGAAGGCGACACTTTCGTCAGCTCGCACTCTTTCCAATTTGGCGGCGACGGAGACAGGCTCATGGGCGTGCGGGCTGAACCCTTTACGATACAATCCCGCGCCGCCGGCCGGGTGACCCTGTCCCTGCGCGCGCGAACGGCGTCAGACTACGCCAAAACCGTCGCCGTGTTGGAGGATTTACTGGCGCGCGGCGTGCGCGCGATTCATCTCGCCGTCGCCGGGTCTCCGGTTGAAACCCGGATCAGCGACGCGGACATTTGCGGCGAACGGCTCGGCGCTCTGGTCGCCGCACACGCCGCCTCGTTAGCGATTTCAACCCCGCGCTCGCACGTGTTCGTGCTCGCGCTTGGCGCAGCCGCGGCGCAGGTCGGCGGGCGGGTGCTGGTCACCGAAGACGCGACGACGGCGCAGTTATGGCTCGACGACGCGTGGGCTTAGCCGATCGCGCCGACGGCGATGCCGCGCAACACCGCATTCACCCGATCCGCGACGCCGAGTTTCGCGAAAATCCGGCGTAGGTAAGTATCCACCGTATGGTTGGAGATACCCACGATTTGGGAAATGATGGCGTTGCTTTTACCCCGCGCGATCCATTCGAGGATTTCAGCCTCCCGTTGCGACAGCGCGGCGTCGGGCGCCAATCGCACAAACAACAAATCGCAATAACGCAAATGACCGATCTGGCAGGCCAATTGCGCCAAACGCACGGCCTCTGGGGACAAATGCGGGCGGGGGCCGCCGAACCCCATCCCCACATAGCCGTTTCGCGCGTGAGGCCCAAACACCGGTATGGCGAGCCCATCGCCGAAATCCGCGTGCTCAAGGCGGTCGAGATATCGGTGTTCCGCCTCAGATAAGTCCGGAAAAGCGCGCGCGTCGGACCACCAAAACGGCCCCGTGGCGTTGAGCGCATGCTTGGGGATCGGATCCACGAGGTAGAGTTCGTCTTGGGTGTAGCGTTCAACCCAATCTGGCGGAAACCCATAGGCCCGCACCGTCAATTGGCGGGCGTAATCTCTAGCGCCGGGCGGGGGCAGATGGTGATAGCTGAGCATCGCCACGCCTTGCGCTGTGAAAAGGCGGATATAATATTCCACAAGATCGTCGAAATCGCCGATCTGACCCGTATCGTGGATCAAAGTCGTCAAATTTTGGCTTAAGGCGCTAAGAGGCGGTTGCATCGCCGACGGCGTTCGGTTCGGTCCGTAAAACGTGTCTCCGATCCATGAGACGCGTTAGACTAGCATAATCCCGCGGAAACCCCGATAGGGACCGGAGACGAACCGATTAATCCGTGCGCGCCGACCCACGAACACCCAGGAACACCTGTTCATGACCGCCTCAGACCGCGACACCACCGACCAACTCATTCCGAAATGGGATGCGAACGGGTTGATCACCGCCGTGGTGATCGACGTCGATAATAATGACGTGCTCATGGTTGCGCATATGAACGCCGAAGCGCTGGACAAGACGCTGGCGACGGGCCGGGCGCATTACTGGTCGCGCTCGCGTCAAAACCTGTGGCGCAAGGGCGATACGTCGGGGCATATCCAAGAGGTGCGCGAGGTGCGCATTGACTGCGACCAAGACGCGGTGGTGCTGAGGGTCGACCAAACCGGCGCCGCGTGCCACACGGGCGTTCGATCGTGCTTTTATCGGCGTATAGTCGCCGAACCGGGGGGCG
This sequence comes from Maricaulaceae bacterium, assembly GCA_050331475.1. Lineage (GTDB taxonomy): Bacteria > Pseudomonadota > Alphaproteobacteria > Caulobacterales > Maricaulaceae > JBHJGU01. The sequence continues at coordinate 23,962 of JBHJGU010000036.1, forward strand.
CCGTTCGGCTGGTGCGCGACCGCACGGGGTGCTGTGACACCCGCTAGGATGGGAGCCCAAACACGGTATTGAATCGCTTTGCAAAGCGCCCTTTTCCGGGTTCGGCTGGACCCCGGTTTCTGAACAGCTATACTGTTTTTTCCGGCGATGACTTCTAGCACGTAGTTGCGGCTGGACCTCGGTTTATGAACAGCTATACTTTCTCGGCCCGCGGGCTAGGCTCGGCCGAGGTTGCGGCTGGACCCCGGTTTCTGAACAGCTATACTGCATGTCAGGAATAGCAAAACGCGGAACTGGTTGCGGCTGGCCCTCGGTTGCTGAACAGCTATACTCATACACAACAAAGGCCCAGTCGTCGCGTGGTGGCGGGGGGCG
>JBHJGU010000037.1:0-17501 GCA_050331475.1 Maricaulaceae bacterium
CCTGTGCAAGGCCCCGGGCGGGCGGCCGCGGTCGGGGGGGGGGGGGGGGGGGGCGCCGCCGCAGGCGGCGGTGGCGGAGGCGGAGGCGCGGCTGGGGGCGGGGGTTGGCTCACCCGGCCAAACTGATAGCGCAATCCGAACAGAAATTCATGGAAGTCGGCGCTGGTGACAGTCGTACCTGTCGTCGCCACCGAAACGCCCGCCGGGCTCAGGGTGGTCGTGTCGAAGTCCAGACCCAAGAGACGAACGTACCGATAACCAGCGTCGAAAATGAACCGCTCCGTGAGGTTATAGGTAATTCCCGTTAGAGCATTCACGGCCAGGTGGGCTTCAGTGTCATCAACGAAGACGCCACTATCTATACCAGGAAAGATCGAGGCCCCTTCGGCGTCAAGAGTGGTGACCCCTGGACCGACACCAAATCCAACATAGGGCCGCACAGGTGATCCGGGCAGCAGGTCGACAATCGCGTTGAACAGAACCGATGTATTATGGATATCAGCGTCCGACCCGTCGATTTCGAAGGGCGCGCCGAGATTATTGAAGCGATCCGACACATCGACTTCAAACCGCAACGAGTCGTTCCATTTGTACCCCAGCGCCGCTGCGACTCGATAGTTGAGCGGCCCTTGCGCATTGCCGTCAAGCGTGCCCGGCCCTTCAAATTCGTGGTTTGACGCAAAACCGCCGCCTGCCGAAAAGCGAACGTACGGCCCACGCTCAATGGTTTGGGCGAACGCCGGCGCGGCCGCCAACGCAGCCAGAGCAACGGCGCCGAAAAGTTGATGTTTCATCATTTCCCCTCTCAAAGCCACGCGGGCTCGTCGATCGAACCGGCCTAACGCTAGGCCCCGCCGCACGCCTGTCCGCTAGGTGGCAAACGAACGACTCACTCTAACTACAGGAGAACTCTCGGACTCGCCAGAGGTTCCCGCCATTTCCCTTGCACCGTGCTGAAGAAGACACGCATACTCTCAGCCAAAAACGCAGCGAACCAATTCGACCAACAAAAAGTGGCAAACCTGGGGAGGTGACTGTGACGATCGGATCGACCGGAACCGCCGCGCGCGCGGCTCAACCCGTGTTGGGATATGAAGCGCCGTGGCGCTGGCTTGAGCAAGGGTGGAGCGATCTAAAGGCCAACCCAACTGCGAGCTTGGGTTTGGGCGGCTTGGCCACCTTTGGCGGGCTCGCCATCGCGCTCTTGCTCAACGCTTATGGTTGGGCGTCGCTGCTGCCCGTGGCGGCGGGCGGTTTTGCGCTGGTGGCGCCGATGATCGCGGTAGGCTTTTACGCCGTGAGCCGAGCGCGCGATGCGGGCGAACCGGCTCGTTGGACCGCAATTTTTGCCCAGCCCGCGTCCGGGTGGAGCCAGATCGCCTTTTTAGGCGGCGTGTTATTGTTCGCCTATATCGTTTGGTTGCGCGTCGCGATCATGATTTTCGCGCTGTTTATCCAGGGCGACTATCCCAGCCTGGACGCGTTTGCGAGCTACGTGCTCACGCAAACGGACGGGCTCTTGATGGTCACCGTCGGCACCATCGCGGGCGGGATTATCGCCACAGCCGTGTTCTCCTCGATGGCCTTCGCCATTCCGATGATGGTGGATCGGAAACTCGACGCTGTAACCGGCGTGATTTTCAGCATTATCGAGGTGCGCAAACATTTTAAGGTTATGGCGTTGTGGGCGTGGCTGATCGCTTTGATTACCGCCGTCTCGTGCTTGCTCGCCTTCATTCCGTTGGTGGTGGCGTTTCCGCTGTTGGGTCATGCCAGCTGGCGGGCGTATCAGGACGTTATGGGCGAGGGTGATCCAACTTAGGCGGACGCGCGGCCGCCTCGTCGTCGGGTTCGTCGATCAAAACCCGGTGCGCGGCACCGTCCAAATCTTCAAACTGGCCCGATTTGAGCGCCCAGAGAAACCCGACCAGCCCCAGCGCGCCCAGCCCTAAGGCGGCGGGGATCAGAAACGCCAGAGCCTCCATTAGCTCGGCGCTACGGCCCGCGAGGGCCGCATGGCGTTCAGCGTCACGATCAGGGACGACGCAGACATCGCGATCGCAGCCACCAATGGGCTGGCGAAGCCCAAAATCGCCAAGGGCGCGGCGATGAGGTTATAGCCCGCCGCCAGGGCGAAGTTCTCCAACATGCGCCGCTTAGCCGTCCGCGCGAGGTCAACGGCGTCCAAGATTGGCGAAAGCCGATCGCCCTGAACGATAAAGTCCGCCGAGGATTGGCTGGCGTCCGCCGCCGCCCCCGGCGCGATCGCGACGAACGCCCCCGCAAGGGCCGCCGCATCGTTAAGCCCATCGCCCACCATTAAGGGTCTCCGGCCTTCCGCCTTGAGTGCATTCAGACGCTCAAGTTTGTCTTCAGGTTTACGCGTCGCGGCCCAGTGTTCAATTCCCGCGGCCTCGGCGGCCCGTTGAACCGGCGCGCTGCGGTCGCCCGAGCACAATTCGACGCTGAGCCCGCGGGCCTTCAACCCGGCGACCGCGGCCGCGGCGTCCGCCTTGAGCGCGTCTTGAAACCGCCAGCATACCGGCGCCGCCTCACCCCAACGGAACCACAGAGTCGAACCGGCGCCCTCTGGCGGCGCCTCTGCGCCGACAAAATCCGCCCGACCTAAGCGCGCGATCCGGCTGTCAATCTCTGCGCTCAACCCTTCGCCAGGGCTTTCGACCACCTCATCGGCCACGGGTCCCGCTCCGACAGCCTGGACAAACGCTCGCGCGATCGGGTGGCGCGACGCCCGTGCGAGCCGGGCGGCAGCCTGAACCGTATCATCAGCCGGATCCAGCGGGTCGACCAAGCGGGGCCGGCCGAGCGTTAACGTGCCGGTCTTGTCGAGCACCGCGCAATCAGCCTCAGCGAGCCGTTCAAGCCCGTCCGCGGCTTTCACCAATACGCCCTTGCGGAAAAGACGCCCGGTGGCGACCACCTGCACCGCCGGCGCCGCCAAGCCTAAGGCGCAAGGGCAGGTGATGATCAGGAGCGCAATCGCGCGCAGCAGAGCCTCATGAGGGCTCGCGGGCGTTAACAGCCAAACCCCTAAAAACGTCAACGCGGCGGCGGAATGCACCAGCGGCACGTAAAGCGCGCTCGCTTTGTCGGCGAGCTTAACGTAGCGGTTCCGGCTCTGGGCCCCCGCCTCTAAGAGCCGCGTGAGTTCGGCGAGCAAAGACTGCTCGGCCGGTCGCAGCACGCGCACTGTTAATTGCGCGCTGAGATTGACGACGCCGGCGCGCACCGAATCGCCCGCGGCCAGCGGGGCGGGATCCGTCTCCCCGGTGACCAGGGACAAATCCGCCTCCGACCGGCCGCGCTCGATTTCCGCGTCCACCACGAACCGCTCGCCCGGGGCGATAATTAAACGATCGCCCGCAGCGATCTCGCGCGAGGCGACCGCGCGCACGGTCCCATCGGGCTCAACCCGGCTTGCGCTCACCGCTTGGAGAGCGAGCAAATCGCGGGCCGCGGAGCGGGCGCGATTGCGCAAACGGTGGTCTAAAAACCGCCCCGTCAAAAGGAAAAACAATAACATGACGGCCGCGTCGAAATAAGCGGTCTCCGCGCCGCGGGCGGTCTCCACCAAGCTCATGCCGAGCGCGAGGCTCACGCCCAACGAAATCGGCACGTCCATATTGGCTCGGCCATGGCGCAAAGCAGTGAAGGCGGAGCGGAAAAACGGCTGACCCGCGTAAACCACAGTCGGCGCGGCGATGAGCGCGGAGAGCCAGTGAAACAGATCCCGGGTCGCCGGTCCCATATCTGCGCCGGACCACACCGAGACCGACAGCAACATGATGTTCGCGCTGGCGAAGCCCGCCACCGCCATGCGCCGGAGCAGTCCCCGCCCCTCCGCATCGTCCGCTTGGCCAGCCGCTGCGGGGTCGAACGGGCGCGCGCCATATCCGAGTTGGCGCAGACGGTCCACCGCGACACGCGGATCAAACCGGCCCGCTTGGCCGGACAGTCGCAGTTTGCCAGTGGACAGGTTTAACCGCGCGGCGGAAACCCCGGACAAAGCCAGGCACGCGCTTTCAATCTTTTGAATGCAGCCCGCGCAGCGCGCGCCGGTCACGGCGAGCTCAAGGCTCACTTGGCCGTCAGCCTCCGCGCGAACAAAGGCGGTGGGGTCAGAGGCGACGTCTTGTGGGCCGGCGCCCGGTGGGCTTAACCCGCTGGGACAGCCACTGCGCTCATAGGCCGGATCGAGCGTCGCCATCAGTCCAGCCTTAGCCGCCGGGTCACCTCCAGCGTCTGCGGCGGGGTGACCCCGGCCCGTTGCGCGGTGACACTGGCGTCCCACGCGCCCGGCTCCAGTACCGTGCGCACGCGCCAGACGCCGTCCGGTCCTTGGCTCAACGCCATCGACTGATCTTGATCGCGTGAAACCGGTCGGCTGAGGCGAAGGCGGACGTTTTGCACCGGCGCCGGCGCCCCCTCGGCGTCCGTGACGACAACGGAAACCGTGGACCGGCTCTCCGCGTCGCGGGGGGTGGCTTGGATGGCGAAGCGCCAATCCAGCGCGGCCTGGGCGCGGCGCTCGGCCAAGGCGGCGTCGTAATTGAGCCCGTCTTCATAGGCGGTCTCGGACACAACGCCGGAAAACGTTCGCGTGGCGACCGTAATGAACACCGCAATCACCCCGATCACAACACCGAAAAACGCCAACATCGCGATCAGCACAAACCGACCGGTGACGCGAAAGGCGCGCGGTTGGGCGTTCATCATGGCGATCCTCCGTTGCGTGGTCCTAGAAAGACGCTGTCCGCGCTATCCTCAATCTCCGAGGCGGTGTCACGAACCACGAAGCGCACGGCCGTTTCGCCCTCGATGAGCGCCGTCGACGGCAGGGTGAGAAACACGCGCGCGGCGAGCACGGTGTCCGCGTCGACCGACGCCAGCAAAGCGTCTTCAGCCGTCCGAAGACCCACACCGCGTAAGTCCAACCCCTCGGGGCCCTCCGCCGTGATGAGAAACTCACGACGCTCCGCCGTCTTATTGAGGAGTTTTAAAGTATAGCCATTGCGCACCGATCCATCCGAGAGCGCGACGAAGGGCGGATTACGGTCGCGCAAAACATTAAACCGTGCGTCGGTGCGTTGAGCGAGCCCAACAACCAGGGCGGCGACGACGATCAAGGAGGCGACCGCATAGATGATCGTGCGCGCTCGGAACAGCACGAATTGCGGTTTTTCCCCGCGCAGCCGTCGCTCCACATTATCCGGAGTGTCATAGGCGATCAGCCCCTTGGGACGGTCCACCTTCTCCATGATCTCGTCGCACGCATCGATGCATAAGGCGCACTGAATGCAGGCGAGCTGCGAGCCTTCGCGAATGTCGATGCCCATCGGGCACGCCACCACACACGCGTTGCAATCGATGCAGTCCCCGCGATCCTCCCAGGTGTCGCCCTTTTTGTGCGCGCCGCGCGGCTCGCCCCGGTCATAGCGATAGAGCACATTGAGCGCGTGCTCGTCGGTCAGCGCCGCTTGGATGCGCGGCCAAGGGCACATGTAGACGCAAACCTGTTCGCGCATCAGCCCGGCGAGCGAATAGGTGGTGAAGGTCAAAATGCCGGCGAACATATACGCGGACAGGTCGGCTTGGCCGATGAAGAAATCCCGCGCCAGGGTCGGCGCATCGTTGAAATAAATGATCCAAGCGCCGCCGGTCGCGAACGCAATCAGCAGCCAAATGCTGTGCTTGAGCGCCTTCTTGCGCAGCTTGTCCGGGTCGGTCCAAGGTCGGCGCGCCAAGGCGATCCGCTTGTTCCGATCGCCCTCAACCCAGCGCTCCACCGCAATGAACAAATCGGTCCAGACAGTTTGCGGGCAGGCGTACCCACACCACACCCGGCCGAACAGGCTGGTCACCAAGAACAAGACGAGCCCGGCCAGGATCAGCACCCCAGTGACGAGGTAAAACTCCTGGGGCCAGATTTCGAGACCGAAGAAATAAAGCTTCCGGCCTCCAAAATCGACCAAGATCGCTTGGCTGGCGTCGTTCGGACCTCGGTCCCATCGTATCCAAGGCGCAAGGTAATACGCCCCGAGCGCTAAGACGAGGAACAGCCATTTCGCTTTGCGGAACGGCCCGTGCACCCGCTTGGGATAGATCGGCTCGCGCGCTTGGTAGAGCGAGCGATGCTCATCCGCATGCACCGGTTTAACATCGAAACGTTCAACGCCGTCAGCCGCCTCCGAAGAGGCGGCCTTGCGCGCGTCCAGAGTGGACATGGCTTTCGCCCTTTCACACGAGGCGGGGACAGCGCGCCTACTGGCCCCCGCCGAGGGTGTGCACATAAGCCGCCAGGGCGGTGATCTCGGCTGGCTCCAAGCGTTCGGAGAAGGCCGGCATCACCCCATAGCGGGCGTTGTAAACGGTGGTGTAGAGGTCGCTGCGTTCACCGCCGTAAAGCCAATATTGGTCGGTCAGGTTCGGCGCGCCAATAAATTGATCGCCCTTGCCCTCCGCGCCATGGCACGCCGAGCATTGCTGTTCGAAATTCACTGACGCGCGCGCGACCGCCTCCGCATCCGCCTCCCGACCGGAAATATGGACCACATACTCCACCAAATCACTGATTTCGGTTTCGGTGAAAATGCCGTCCCGACCATAGGCGGGCATTTGCGAGAACCGGGTCTCCACATGGTCGTTGCGCACACCATAGGCGATGGTCTGGCGGATTTCCGGGAACTCGCCACCCCACAGCCAAATGTCGTCATTGAGGTTGGGGAAGCCCTTCGCGCCCGCACCGCCTTCCCCATGGCAGGTGGCGCAATTATCGCCAAAGAGCGAGGCGCCCGCGGCCAGGGTGAAGGTCAAGAGTTCCGGGTCTTCGGTGATCGTGCTCAACCCGGCCGTTTCCAGCCGCGCAAACGGCGCGGACCGCGCGGCTTCAAGCTCCGCGATTTCAGCGGCCACATTGGCCCGGTCGGAATGCCCGCGCACGCCCTTGGTGTAAAAGCTCGTGCCCGGCAGACCCGGCCATGCGGGCATGAACACCCAATAGACCACCGCCCACGCGCACGTGGCGTAGAAGATATAGAGCCACCACCGCGGAAGCGGGTTGTCCAACTCCCGAATACCGTCCCATTCATGGCCCGTGGTGACGACGCCGGTTTCTTCGTCGATCGGCTTATGGTCGGCCATCAGTCCGCCTCCTCATTGAGCGGCGCGCGCGCGGCGCGGTCGAATTTGGATTGGTTGCCCGGCCAAAAGGCGTAAACCAACACGGCCAGGAACAAGATCGCCAAGTAGACCAGGCCCCAGGACTTGGAAAAGGCGGATACCGCTTCGTAATCCATGGTTTGGGCTCCCTAACGCAGGTTTTCAGGCGCATCGGCCTCGAAGGTGGAGAAGTCCACCATGGTGCCAAGCACTTGCATGTAAGCGATCAGCGCATCCAATTCGGACAGCCGATCCGGATTGCCGTCAAAATCCCGCGCCTGCGCCCCCGGATAACGCGCCTGCAGCCCGTCGAGGTCAGGGCTATAGGGGTCGAGCTGAGCCTTCAGATCGACCATGGCGTTTTCGAGCATGTCCTCTGTGTACGGCACCCCAAGCGTCGCATTGGTTTTCAAATCCAACGGCAGACGATCGTAATTGAGGTCTTTCACCGCGAGGAAGGCGTAAGGCGGCATGACCGACTCCGGCACCACGGCGCGCGGATTGATCATGTGCCGCACATGCCATTCGTCGGAGTACTTGCCCCCCAACCGCGCCAAATCCGGGCCGGAGCGTTTGGAGCCCCATTGGAATGGCCGATCGTAAATGCTCTCCGCGGCGATGGAATAATGGCCGTACCGCTCCACCTCGTCGCGCAACGGCCGCACCATCTGGGAATGGCAAACATAACAGCCCTCGCGGACATAGATGTTCCGTCCGGCCAGTTCGAGCGGGGTGTAGGGGCGCACCCCCTCCACGGGTTCGATGGTGTTTTCGAGGTAGGCCAGTGGGGCGAGCTGCACGAGCCCGCCAATGGAGACCACGATTAGGACTGCGACGGTGAGCAGGAGCGAATGGCGCTCAAACACCCCGTGATTGGACAGAAGACCCAATTTTGGCGACATCTCGCGCCTCCTATTCCGCCGGCGCCGCGGCCGGGGCCGCGCCGCGCGCTTCGTCGAGTTCCGACTGGCGTACGTGGCCGCGGGCGGTCATGTACAAATTGTAGGCCATGATCAGCGCGCCGGTGAGGAACAACAAACCACCAACACCTCGGATCACATAGTAAGGATGCATGGCCTCCACGGTTTCTACGAAAGAGTACTGTAAGAAACCAAGGCTGTTATAAGCCCGCCACATTAGACCTTGGGTGACCCCGCTGACCCACATCGCGGTGATGTACAGCAAGATGCCAATGGTCGAGATCCAGAAGTGTGCATTGACCAGCGCGTGACTGTAAAGCCGTTCGCGCCGCCACAGCCATGGGGTCAAGCAATAAAGCGCGCCAAAGCTGATATAGCCGACCCAGCCCATGGCGCCCGAGTGCACGTCCCCAATGGTCCAATCAGTGTAAAGCGACAGCGCAATGACCGCCCGGATCGACATCACCGGACCCTCAAAGGTCGACATGCCTTAAAACGCAATCGACACCACAAGCATCCGCAACACCGGATCGGTGCGTAGCTTGTCCCATGCGCCCGACAGCGTCATCAGCCCGTTGATCATGCCGCCCCAGCTGGGCATCCACAACATGATCGAGAACGTCATGCCTAAGGTCTGAGCCCATTGCGGCAAAGCGGTGTAGTGCAGATGGTGCGGACCCGCCCAAATATAGAGGAAGATCAGCGCCCAGAAGTGCACAATCGACAGCCGATAGGAATAGACTGGCCGTTCCGCCCGCTTGGGGACGAAATAGTACATGATCGCTAGGAAGCCGGCCGTAAGGAAGAAGCCCACCGCATTATGACCATACCACCATTGGGTCATGGCGTCCTGAACACCGGACCATACGATATAAGACTTCGGTTCAAACGGCGCGACGGGCAGCGCGGCGTTATTGACGATATGCAGCATGGCGATGGTCAAGATAAACGCCAGGTAGAACCAATTGGCGACGTAGATGTGCGGCTCTTTTCGCTTCAACAGCGTGCCCAAGAACACCAAAAGATAAGCCACCCAAACAACGGTCAGCCATAAATCGGCGTACCATTCCGGCTCGGCATATTCTTTGGACTGGGTGATGCCCATCAAATAGCCCGTGCCGGCGATGACGATGAACAAATTGTAGCCCCAGAACACAAACCACGGCCAAACGCCGCCCGCGAGCCGCGCTTTGCACGTCCGCTGGACCACATAAAAAGAGGTCGCCAGCAAGACATTGCCGCCAAATGCGAAAATCACTGCGGAGGTGTGCAGCGGCCGCAGGCGGCCAAAATTCGTCCATCCGAATTGTTCGAAGTAAAACAGGTTGGGATAAGCCAGTTGGAAGGCGATGATGACGCCGACCAGAAACCCGGCGATCCCCCAAAACGTCGACGCGACAACGCCCGCTTTGATGATGCCGTTTTCATATTTGGTTTGATCGTGAGCGATTTTCGCCCCTGGCCCATAGCGCATGACCAAGCCGACCAGCCACGCGGCGATCGCCACCGCAAAAACGACCGCATGCGCCTGCATCAACCCATCTTGGGTGCGCGCGATCGTCATAAGTGCGTAAAGTCCGACTACGCTCAACAAAGCCCCTAGGCTGAGGACGTCGATCCTCTTTCCCTTGGCCAGAGCGGTAGGTGTCGCTTGCATCGCTCGCCCTCGTCTCTCCATGACGCCCCACGCGCCTGATCGTTCACTGTCCGCCCTTCGGACAAAACGCTTGAAGATGCACCAGTGCGCGGCGCAGGTATTCGCCTCAACGGGACGAGATGACGCATCAAGCGATTTGACAGCGACAAACCGACATAAACGCACGATAAAGCTTATGCATTCGACTTTCGGAGTATGAAATAATTGCGTCGCGACGATGGGACGCAGCGTGTTTTTCTTGGCGAGACCCGGTCAAATTAGCGATACTGCAAGATAACTGGCACGCGAATACTTAAGGACTTATACCCGTAGACCGAGTGCGGGTGTTAGTCCTCAGCGGGTCTCCGTTCTGAAAGGTCGAGTTAATGGCAGCGCAAGCCCTTCAATTCAATAAACTTTTTCAAACTCGTACGGCGCTTTGGCTGAGCGCCGTGGTGTTCGCCGTCATGGCGGTGTTTACGCTGGGGGGCGCTGCGGACACGGGTGTTTGGACTTGGCCGCGATGCTTGACAGTTGCTGGATTGACCGACCCGCAAACCGGCGGCGGACTGAGCGCATTGGGCCATTGCGCGTGGTGTTGGCTCGCCTTAGGCGCAGCTTCAGCGGCGCTCTTGGCGCCACGGCGCTAAATCGCCCCGCGCAATTGCGGCGGAAATCCGCCGGCGCGGCTCACCATGCCGGGCAGATCACGACCCAAGCGGTCGCTTAGCCAGGCGGCGGTTTCGATGATGGGGTCAAGCGTCACACCGGTCGTCACCCCGCTGCGATCCAGCATGTAAAGCACATCCTCTGTGGGCACATTGCCGGTGGCTTTAGGCGCAAACGGGCAACCGCCCAGACCCGCGATCGAGGCGTCCACCACGCTGGCGCCGGCCTGAATGGCGGCCCACACATTCGCCACCCCAGTATTGCGCGTATTGTGGAAGTGCGCGCGAAACGTAATATCGCCCGCGACGGCGCGGGCGCGCTCGAAAAGCGCCGCTACTTGGGCTGGAACCGCCACGCCAATGGTGTCGGCCAAAGCGATTTCGCGAGGCCTGCATTGGGCCAGTTCGGCCACAATCGCCAACACCCGGTCGGGGTCCACCTCACCATCGAACGGACACCCGAACGCCGTGGACAATGTGACTTGCGCAGTTCGGCCCTGAGCCTGGGCCAGCGCGACGATCTCCATCGCAGTTTTCACGGTCTCCGCACTGGTCTGTCCTTGGTTGGCGCGACCGAAGCCGTCGCTCGCTACCGCAACCGCGCCCAATTCGTGCACCTGGGTGTCAAGAGCGCGGAGCGCACCGCGCTTGTTCAGCACCAAGCCGATATAGGTGACCACCTCGGCGGTCCGCTCGGGCAGCCCCGCCATGACCGCCTCCGCGTCGGCCATCTGCGGCACGCGGCCGGGATGGACGAAACTGGCCGTTTCAATCCGCCTCACGCCCGCGGCGATCGCCCGCTCGATCAGGGTGATTTTCGTCTGGGTATCAACAATCTCGGGCTCGTTCTGCAGCCCGTCTCGGGGGGAGACCTCCACAAGCTCCACCCTATCCGCCCGCATCGCCATGCTCGCCTCCCTAAAGATCACATTGGCTTATAGCCTGGTGTCGAACGGCTTGCGAAATCGCGCCGAAGTCGCTTTTGTCGCTAAACTACAAAATGTGCCGCCTTAGGCGCGGACTCGGAGGATTAATAAATGCGATCGATCGTTTTTTGCCTCGGTGCGTGGCTCGCCATGGGCCCGGCCCAAGCGGACAGCGCGATCGCCAACCCGGCCGCTTCACCGCATCCGGCGGCCGGGATCACGCGTGTCGAACCGCCTCATTGGTGGACCGGGTTGAACGAGACTCGCCTGCAAATCCTCATTTACGGCCCGTCTGTTGGCGAGGCGGAGGTGTCCATCGACGCTGCGCAAGTCCGGTCGGTGAGCGTCGATCGCGTAGACAATCCCAATTATGTCTTTCTCAACCTCGACCTGACGGAGAGCGCCCAGCCGGGATCGATCCCGATCACGCTCACCGGGTCGGATGGTTCGAAGTCCCGCATTGATTACAATCTCAAGGCCCGCGCCCCGGGTTCGGCTGAGCGCGAAGGCTTTTCCAGCAAAGATGCGATTTACTTGATCACCCCGGATCGGTTCGCCAATGGCGACCCCTCAAACGACGCTGTGGAGGGGTTTCTGGACAGCCCGAACCGCGGCCATCGGCTCGGCCGCCACGGGGGCGATCTTGCGGGGATTCGCGAAAACCTCGACTACATCGCTGATCTGGGCTTCACCCAGATCTGGTTGAACCCGATTCTGACCACTAACCAGAAACTGTTTTCCTACCACGGCTATGCGACCACCGATCTCTACGACGTGGACGCTCGGTACGGAACACTCAACGATTACAAAGCACTCGTAGAAGCCGCTCAGGAGCGCGGCCTCGGCGTTATCCAGGACATGATCGTCAATCATGTCGGGTTAAACCATTGGCTCGCCCAAGACCCGCCTAGCGCGGATTGGTTCAATGAGGCCCAAAGCTTAACGGATGCGGACAACGCCCCGCTGACCAACCATTTACATAATGCGGCGGTAAACCCCTACGCCTCTGAGGCGGACAAGGCCGCCTTTACCGATGGGTGGTTTGTGCCGACCATGCCCGATCTGAACGGGCGCAATCCGCAACTGGCGCGCTATTTGATCCAGAATGCGATCTGGTGGATCGAGGAAGTTGGCCTGTCCGGCATCCGCATGGACACTTACAGCTATTCCGATCCGGAATTCCTCGCCCAATGGTCAAGTGCGATTATGGCCGAGTATCCAAACTTCAACATTGTTGGGGAGGAATGGAATTTCGATCCCGGCTTGGTGTCCTATTGGCAGCGCAATCCTGAGCGCACCGACGGCTACCCTTCGGGTTTGCCGAGCCTAATGGATTTCCCGCTTTTTAATGTCATCGCAACCGGTTTTGGCGAAGAAGAAGACTTCTTCGATAATAAAGGCCTGATTGCGCTTTATCGCATCTTACTCGGCGACCGGCTTTACGCTGATCCGCTCAACCTGGTGATCTTCACCAATAACCATGACACCGACCGGGTGATGCGACGGCTCGGCGACGACTTCGACGCCTATCGGATGGCGATGGTTTATCTGGCGACCATGCGGGGAGTTCCGCAAGTCTTCTATGGTGACGAGCTCGCCATGAGCCATTCCGAACATGATCATGGCCTGATCCGCAGCGATTTCCCTGGCGGCTGGACGGGCGACACGGTGAACGGCTTTACTGGAGAAGGCCTTTCCGAACGCCAGCAGGCGGCGCAGACTTTAATTAGACGCCTATACACCTGGCGGAAAACTCAACCCGCGATCCATACCGGCGCGCTTTTGCATTTCGCTCCGGGCCCCGATCACCCTGTCTACACCTATTTTCGCCATGACGATGACAGCCTAATCATGGTGATGTTTAACAAATCCGACGAGCCAATGACCGTGGACATGGCGCGCTTCGCCGAGATCTTGCCCGCCGACGCCACAGGGACAGACGTTCTAACCGGGAAGTCCTGGCGATTGAGCGGGCCGCAAAGCGTGTCCCCGCGATCCGCAAACCTGATCATGCTGGATCAGGCGGCGCGGCCTTAAGTCTGCGCATGGAGTACGGGCCCATAATCGGCGCGAAAGTGTTGCATTGTCGCAACGATTGCTCGGGCGTTACAGGCCAGAAAACTTTGCTCTAGCGTTCACGGCGAAATCGCCTAGGGTTTATGTCGGTAAACTACAAAATCCGTGACGGAGAATCGGATCGCCCGAAGGCAGTTTCGGTTCCGGATCGCGGGAAAACCGACATACCCATCGGGAGGGGACGATGCGCCAAACCAACCAACACCCAGACTCCGCGTATCTGTTTGACGGCGAAGCCACCAAGCTACGCTGGTTTTTATCGGCCTCCGTCGCCGCCTTAGGCTTGGCGTTCGCGCCTATGGCGTCCGCCCAAGAGGCGGACACCGAGGAGGACGCCTCCGAAGAGGTCGCGCCCGAGGATATCGAGGTGCTCACCGTCACCGGGTTCCGGCAATCGGTGCAGAACTCAGTCAACACCAAGCGCAATCTCGACATTGTCGCAGAGGTCGTGTCTGCGGAAGACATCGGCCGACTGCCTGACATCTCGATCGCTGACGCGCTCGCGCGCTTACCCGGCGTCACCGCCCAGCGCACCAGCGGCCTGGCCAGCGCGCTGAACATTCGCGGTCTGAACGAAGACCTTGTGTCCGCCGACCTCAATGGTCGCGAACAAGTCTCCACCAGCGGTCTCCGGACCATCGAATTCGAGCAATACCCCTCAGAACTCGTGTTCCAGGCCCAGGTGTTTAAATCGCCAAAGGCGGAACAAATCGAAGGTGGCGTCGCGGGCCGCATTGAATTACGCACGATCCGGCCGCTTGATTTTGATGAGCGGGGCCTGACCATCAACGCCCGCGGCGTGTTCAACACCCGCGCGGACGACAGCCCCGACGCGCAAAGCTTCGGCTACCGCGTATCGGGGTCCTATTACGACCAATTCGCCAATGACACCTTGGGCTTCGCCGTCGGTTACGCCCGGCTGGTTCAGCCCAACGTGAACACCCGCTCGGTGGGCTTCGACTTCCAACCGGGGGAAACCTTCCCCGACGAATTTTTCGGCAATCCAGTGACCAATGGCGGCGAACCGGTTCTCGACTTCGACGCGGACGGCAACCCGGACGCGGTGCCGTTCGGCTTCGAACAAGTGGTCGCGGGCGGGGAAGAGCGCCGGGACGCTGTGTTGGGCGTCGTCCAGTGGGAGCCGTCGCCGCGCGCGCGCTTCCTCTTTGACGGGTTTTATTCGCGGTTTGACTCAGAAGTGCTCCGCCGCGGTGTGCGCCTGTTCGGCACCCAGAACATCCAAAGCACATTCTTCGTCGACAATGGCGACGGCACCTTCACCGGCACGGCGCCCAACGCGGATGACCTCAGCGAGGTTCAGATCGCCAACAACGCGATTATCGGCGGCGTCTTCGGACCGGGGCCCGGTATCGGGGTGGAGAACGTCAACCAAGACGACGGCGACAGCGACGAGATCATCAATCTGGGCCTGAACGCCGAGTTCGATGTCACCGATCGGCTGACGGTGGCTTTCGACGTCGCCTATTCGCGCGACGACACCGTCTTTAACAATGAAGGCATTACGACGACGCCCGGCTTTATCGACGCAGACGGCAATTTCAACTCCATACCGGTGACGGTGGACTTCTTCCGAAACGGCTTGGCGCCGATTTCTTCGGACTTTAACGGGTTCGACTTCTCCGATTTGTCGACGAATTTCCTCACCGGCTTCTTCATCGTGCCAAACGAAGATGAAGACCAGCTCTTCTCTCTCCGTGCGGACGTGGACTATTTGCTTGAATGGGGTCCGATCGAGTCGGTTGAGTTCGGGTTCCGCTACACCGACCGGGAAGCGACCAACACCGTGTTGTCGTTCTCCGGATCGGGGCCGACTTTCGGCTCATTCGGCTTTAACGAGCCCACGCCCATTCCGCCGGAATTGGCTTCGATGGGCGATTTCAGCGGCGATCTTGCGGCCGCGGGCGCGCCACCTTTCACCGTGCTTGATATCCCCGGGATTTTCGACGCTCTGGTTGGCCCGACGCCGGTGGACCAAGAGTTAGGCTTTACCGTTGATCAAAGCTTCTCCAACTTCGAAGACACGGTCGCCGGCTATGTGCAGTTTAATTTGGCCTCAAGTCTTTTTAACGTGCCTTATACCGGAAACGTGGGCGTGCGGGTCGTCAATACTAGCCAATCCTCTCCGCCTGCGGGCACGTCCTTCACCCAGTTCTTACCGTCTCTGAACCTCTCCTTTGAAATCACGGAGAATGATGTCATCCGTCTGGCCGGGTCGCGGCAAATCTCGCGGGCGCCATTTGACGATTTGGGCGGCGGCGTCGGTATTGGCGTTGACCCCACCGGCTTCGTCTCGGGTGGCGGCGGCAATCCCACGCTTCTACCGTTCCTGACCAATCAAGGCGAGATCATCTGGGAGCACTATTTCCGCACCGAAGGTCTGGTGGCGCTCGGTTTCTTTTATAAACAGCTGCAATCCTTCATCATTGGCGGCGTTGATACGGCCTTTGATTTTGAGGCTGCGGGCTTCACCCTGCCGCCTTTGCCCGGTAATGCGCTTCCCGGCGCCGTCATTGACCCGGTCGGTTCGCTGTTCGGGCCGATCAATGGCGAAGGCGGCAATGTTTTCGGCTTTGAATTCCAGTACACCCAGCCCTTCACCTTTTTGCCGGGCATTTGGTCAAATTTCGGTGTGATCTTGAACTATGGCTATGTGGAAAGCTCGATTTCATTGCCACCCAGCACGCTGAGCGGAAACGAAGTGGACATTCCTTTGCCTGGCCAGTCCACCCATGTGGCTAACCCGACGCTTTACTATAACCAGGGCGGGTTCGACACGCGCCTCAACTTCAGCTACCGGTCGAGCTTTGTGGCGAGCCAGTTCGGCCTGAACGAACAAATCACCGGTTTCGACGGCGAGTTGTTTGTGGATTATCAGGCCTCCTACGAGTTCGATCCCAGTGGCCCGTTAGGCGGTTTGGAGGTTTTGTTCCAAGTCCAAAACCTTTTGGACACGACGAACGCCAGCTTCTTCGGGTTCGTTGAACAAACAGCCACGGTTCAGCAATTCGGCCGGAACATTTTCTTAGGCTTCTCTTACGACTTCTAGAGCGTTTTCAGCAAAAGTGTAATCAGTTTTGCGGTTCGAAAACGCGATAAACCAAAGACTTAGGCTCCGGACCCATAAAATTTGTTGCGGTCTGAAGCGGATGGTGATTCACGGTTTCCGAAGGGAGACCGTCCATGTCCGATCACCTGTTCTGGCTCAGTGAGGAGCAGTTCGCCCGATTGAAGCCGCTGCTGCCTGACAAGGTCCGGGGCGTTGCGCGTGTCGATGATCGCCGCGTCATTTCAGGCATTGTCCATGTGCTGAAGTCGGGCTGTCGATGGGTGGACGCGCCGCCCGAATACGGTCCTCGCAAGACGCTCTACAACCGCTTCGTTCGGTGGGCGGAGAAAGGGATCTGGCAGAACATTTTCGTGGCGCTGGCCGATGCGGGAGGTCCGCCGAGCCAGACCCTGATCGACAGTTCCGCCGTGCGCGCGCACCGCTCGGCGGCGGGCGGAAAAGGGGGGAGAAGACGCAAGGCATCGGCCGCTCGCGGGGCGGTCGGACAACGAAAATCCATGCGATTACAGACAGGTTCTGCCGCCCGATCCGCTTCATCCTGACCGGCGGGCATGTCCCCGACTGCGTGGCCGCCGAACCGCTTCTTCGCCTGCTGCCGCCATGCGTGAACGTCGTGCAGGGTGATAAAGGCTATGACTCGAACGCCGTCCGCTCACAGATCGAGGAGGCAGGCGCCGCCCCGAACATCCCGTCGAAGTCCAACCGACGCTACAAGCCCGGCTTCTCACCGGCCCTCTATCGCGATCGGAACGCTGTCGAGCGCATGTTCGGACGGCTGAAAGACTTTCGGCGCATCGGAACGCGCTACGACCGACGCGCCGACGCCTTCCTCGCAGCGGTATGTCTCGCCGCCACAGTCAGCTACTGGTTATGAGTCATTGGGTAATTTGCGACTGCTTCCCCCGGCCGGCCTGAAGGTCGACACTTCTGGTTGGTAAGATCAGAAGGAGAAGCAGCCATGGGATACTATGCCGGATTAGACCTATCGATGGAAACGACGGCGGTGTG
>JBHJGU010000038.1:0-17997 GCA_050331475.1 Maricaulaceae bacterium
TCCCCCGATCCGGCCGCGGCTTGGGCGTCGACGATATGGACCACCGCGTCCGCGTCCGCCGCACCGGCCCAGGCCGCGCTGACCATGGCGCGATCCAGTCGGCGGTTGGGGGTAAACACCCCGGGCGTGTCGACGAGAACGATCTGGGTTCGATCCTGGATCATCACGCCGCGGATCTGGAAGCGCGTGGTCTGCACCTTGTGGGTGACGATGGAGACTTTCGCACCCACTAGCGTGTTCAGAAGCGTCGATTTGCCGGCGTTCGGCGCGCCGATTAGGGCGGCGAAGCCGCAACGGGTCGGCGCATCGGTCATAAGGCTTGCTCGCGGCTGAGAAACGTCCAAGCGGCGGCGCGTTCGGCGTCCTGTTTGGCGCCGCCTTCACCCTGAGCGGACGCGAAGCCCTCCACGCTGACCCCGATCACGAACACCGGGGCGTGGTCCGGGCCGGAGCGGGCGAGCACCGCATAGCGCGGCGGCTCGAGCCCCCGGGCTTGCGCCCATTCCTGCAACCGGGTTTTGGGGTCCTTCTTGCCGACAGCCTCTTGGGCGAATTCTTCCGCCCAAAACCGCTCGAAAAACCCGCGCGCCGCCTCAAGCCCGCCATCGAGATAGAGCGCCGCAATCACCGCCTCGCAAGCGTCCGCCAGGATAGAGGGTTTGTCCCGCCCGCCGGTTTTGACTTCGGATTTCGACAGCCGCAGCGCCTCGCCCAACCCCGCGCGTTGGGCGGCCCGAGCGCAGGTTTCTTTGCGCACCAGGCTATTGAGCCGGCGCGCTAGATCGCCTTCTTTCGCGTCCGGGTCTTCGCGATAGAGCCGTTCGGCGGCCAACAGCCCCAAAACCCGATCGCCGAGAAATTCTAACCGCTCATTGTGCGGACTGGCGCGACGCCCTTCCCCCCAACTCGCGTGGGTGAGCGCGCGGGCCAGCAAGTCAGGATCGGCGAAGCGTTGTCCGATCCGGATTTGCAGCGCGTCGATTTGATCGGTCACCGCGGAACCGTCTCCAAGCTGGCGTTTAACCGCGCGTCCAAAGACCCCGCCCAGGGCTTCAACCAAAGCCAGGGCCGTTCGTCGGTGCGCAACAGCCATAACGGACGGCCCACCACCGCGTCCATCGGAACCAGCCCTAGCCGAGCGCGACTGTCGTCCGAGCGGTCACGGTGATCGCCCATCAGAAACAGACGCCCCTGGGGCACCGGGGTCTCCGCCACCGTGTCCAGCCGACCGTCGGCGCGTTCGTCCAGCGCCACATAGGCCCGGCCCTGGGGTAAGCGTTCTTCGAAAGCGGGTATCCAGCGGGCTTCGCCGAAGCCGTCCGGCCAAGGAAACCCGCCCGCCGAGATGCGCCCGATCGTTTGACCATTGAGCACCACCCGACCCTCGCGCATGCCGACCCGGTCCCCCGGCAAGCCAATGACGCGCTTGACGAAATAGCCCTCCGCATCGCTACGCACCACCACCATGTCCCCGCGCGCGGGCGACCGCCGTCCAAGCCCTTGGGGAAACAGGTGCTCGATGAGAAACCCGCTCGCAGGACGGTAGCCATAGGCCCATTTCGCCACCAAAACCACATCCCCCGGGCGCAGGATTGGGGCCATGGATGGGGAGGTAATAAAGAACGGCTGCACCAAAAATGTGCGCGCCAGGATTGCTGCGGCCAGTGCACCGGCCAACACCCAGCCCAGATCGACGAGCTTGCGCGCCGCGCCCGCGCTAACCGACGCGCTCACGCCGGCCTGACCGGTTCGGCGAGGATCATGACCAGCGCTTGGGCGAGCGGGGGCTCATCGGTGATGGTCAAATGGATCACCGCACGCATGCCCGCCGGCGTCATAGCGGCTAATCGCGCCTGTGCGCCGTTCTCGAGCACCAGGGTCGGCTTGCCGAAGCGGTCATTCACCACGCCCATGTCGCGCCAATAAACGCCTTGGCTCAACCCCGTGCCCAGCGCTTTCGAGCACGCCTCCTTCGCGGCGAAGCGTTTGGCGTAGCTCGCCGCGCGCGCCCGGCGGCGATCGGATTTCGCGCGCTCAATGTCGGTGAACACCCGATGGGTGAACCGATCGCCAAACCGGCTCAGGGAACGCTCAATGCGGCGTATATCGATCAGATCGCTGCCCAGCCCGATAATCACGCGGTCAGCTCGATGTCCGCGCCGCGTTGATTACAGCCCGCATGCGCGCAATCGCTTCGCTTAGGCCGATGAAGATCGCCTCCCCGATCAGAAAATGTCCGATATTCAGCTCCACAATCGGCGCGATCGCGGCGACCGGGCCGGCGCTGTCGAAGTCGAGACCGTGGCCGGCGTGCACCTCCAGTCCACGCGTCTGCGCCAGTTCGGCCGCAGCGGTGAGCCGAGCGAGAAGCTCCCCCGCCCGGTCGCGTTCACCGGCTTTCACCGCGTCCGCATAAGCCCCGGTGTGCAGCTCGACCACCGCCGCGCCCATGGCCTCGGCCACAGCGATTTGCACCGGATCGGGTTCAATGAATAAGGACACGCGAACGCCCACCGCGCGCAAACGCGTCACCACCGGTCCGATGCGCGCATGCCCGCGCGCCACGTCCAAACCGCCTTCGGTCGTGCGTTCCTCGCGCCGTTCCGGCACGAGACAGGCGGCGTGGGGGCGATGGCGCAGGGCGATCGCCTCCATCTCCTCGGTGACCGCCATTTCGAAATTCAGCGGCGCGCCCACCTCCCCGCAGACCGCAGCGATCGCTTCGATGTCCGCGTCCGTGATGTGCCGGCGGTCCTCGCGCAGGTGGGCGGTAATCCCATCCGCCCCAGCCTGAACCGCGGCGCGCGCCGCACGCACCGGATCGGGATGCGCGCCGCCCCGGGCGTTACGGATGGTGGCCACATGGTCGATGTTCACGCCTAGACGGGGAACGCGGCTCATAGGCGGGCCCCAGGTTCGGCGCGGCTGCCCGGCTTGACCGGAATACGCGCAGCGATCTCCGGGGGCAAGTCGTCGGGCGCAAAGTCGGGAAAGCTCACCGTGGCGAGCGCGATTAAGGGCGCGCCCACGTCCGCCGTCCCACCCGACCGGTCGATCAAACAGGCCTCCGCGATCACGTCCGCGCCGGTGGCGCGCACCGCGGCGATCGCCTCGCGGGAGGACAGGCCTGTGGTGACAATGTCTTCCACCATCAACACCCGATCCCCAGGCTTCAAGGCGAAACCGCGCGCGGGCTTGAGTTCAAAACCGGCCTCCGCGCGCTCCACATACATCGCTTTGAGCCCCAATTGCCGCGCAGTCTCATAACCGGGAATAATCCCGCCAACCGCTGGGGAGACAATTGCGTCGATGGCCCCAAGCCCAGCGGCGCGCACGGTCTTAGCCAGCGCCGCACCCAAGCGCTCGGTCGCCGCCGGGTCCATAAAAATCTTCGCCTTTTGCAGAAACACTGCGCTGCGCCGGCCTGAGGACAAAACGAAATGCCCATCCTCCAGCAACGCGCCCGCTTGGCGAAACACGTCCAAAACCGCCTCTGGCGTCATCATCCCCCCTTTCAGCGCGTATCAGTGCGCGCGCGATCCGCAGCAGTGACGCACGAACATGCGCGCATAGCGGCGATCACCTCGGACAAATGGCGGCTGTCGCGCACCTCGATATCGAACCGCATATCGAAAAAGTCCGGGCTACGGCGCAGATTTCGAATATCGGTGATATTGCCCCCCGATCGCCCCACCGCATGGCAAATGTCGGCCAAAGCGCCGGGCTCATGGGCCACATTGGCGAGCACACGGCCGATCGACGCCGTTTCTTTGCCCGCGCGCGGGCTCCAAGCTAGGTCCACCCAGCGATCCTGGTCGGCTTCCACCTCGGCGAGGCTCTCACAATCGATGGTGTGCACCCGCATGCCCAAGTCCGGCTCTAAAATGCCAACGATGCGGTCCCCCGGTAAGGGCGAGCAGCAACGGCTGAAATGCAACGAGACGCCCGGGGTGAGCCCGCGGCCATGGACGAACACGCGCGCGGTGTCGTCCTGGATCAGTTCACGTTCTTGGATCGGCCGGCCGCCCTGGCTCGCGCGGCGTCCGGGATAAACCGCATCGTAGAATTCGCCCGACAACACCCGGCCCTGGCCCAACGCTTCGAACAGGGCGTCCGTATCGGAGAAACCTAATCGCTTGAGCGCGTCGGTGAGCGCCAGACCCTGCAGCTCCACCCCCTCCCGGCGCACCGCGCGTTCGGCCAACGCCCGCCCAATGCGGCGAAACTCCTCGCGCTGGGTGTGCCGCACCAGACGGCGGATCGCTGAGCGCGCCCGACCGGTGACCGCAAGAGAGTCCCAATCCGGAGTGGGCGCCGGCGCGCCGCCGCGGCTCACCTCCACCACATCGCCGTTTTGCAGCCGGGTGCGCAAGGGGCGCATGCGTCCATTGATGCGCGCGCCTACGCACGTGTCGCCCACATCGGTGTGCACCGCATAGGCGAAATCCACCGGGGTCGCGCCGACGGGAAGCGCGATCAACATGCCCTTAGGCGAGAAGCAGAACACTTGATCAGCGAACATTTCCAGCTTGGCGTGTTCCAGGAATTCGTCCGGATCCCCGCCGTGTTCAAGGATTTCCATCAAGGGGCGCAGGCTCGCAAGAGCGTCCTCTTTGGCGAGCGCGGCGGCTTCACCGTCATATTGCGCGCCTTTATAAAGCCAATGGGCGGCCACGCCGTGCTCATTGACCGCTTCCATGGCTTCGGTGCGGATTTGCAGCTCGATCCGCAAATGGTTCGGTCCCATGACCGTGGTGTGCAAGGAGCGGTATCGATTCGGTTTCGGGGTGGAAATCCAATCGCGGAAGCGTTCAGGCACGCAGCGAAACGCCATGTGCGCCACGCCCAGCGCGCGGTAACAATCGGCCTCGTTATCCACGATGACGCGGAACGCATAAACATCGGCGAGTTCTTCGAAAGACGCGCCTTTACGCTCGAGCTTCCGCCAAATGGAATAGGGCCGCTTTTCCCGGCCGAACACCCGTGCATCGAGCCCCGCGTCAAATAATTGCTTACTGATTTCAAAGGAGACGAGGGACACTTCTTCGGCGCGCTGGGACCGCAAGCCGTCAAGCCGGGTGCTGATCGTTTTAAACGCGGCGGGGTGGACATGGACAAAGGCCAGATCCTCCAGCTCAGCACACATTTTCTGAACCCCGATGCGCCGAGCTAGGGGGGCATAAATCTCCAAAGTCTCCCGAGAAATACGCTCGCGTTTTTCCGGTTTTCGCACAAAATCCAAGGTCTGCATGTTGTGCAAACGATCGGCGAGTTTGACCAGCAAGACCCGGACGTCTTGGGAGATCGCCAAAATAAATTTCTGCAGGTTTTCCGCTTGCTTGGTGCGGTCCGACGCTAGCTCAAGCTTTGAAAGCTTGGTGACGCCCATCACTAGGGCGGCGATTTCCTCGCCGAAGCGGGCGGCGAGATCGTCCCGGCTCGCAGGCGTGTCCTCAACCACATCGTGAAGCAAGGCGGTTGCGATGCTCGCCGCATCCAACCGCATTTCATTCAAAATGCCGGCAACCTGAACCGGGTGGCTGAAATACGCCTCCCCGGACAACCGTTTCTGGCCCGCATGCATCGCATCGCCAAAAGCGTAGGCGTCTTCGATCAGCGCTCGCGCCTGCCCGGAAAACCGCGCCGTAAGGTCTTTCAGCCCGACTGGAGCTTCAGCCCCGCTGGGGGCGATCCCGACCGGCGCGTCCATCGGGTCGGAGCGATCAAAGTCGGTTATCGTTGGGTCCGTCCCGATCCGCCTGAAGGGCGCGCAACATGGCGTCTTCGTCAGTCATGTCCTCTTGCGGGTTATGCTCCAGAGCCAGACGCTCGGCCTCGCTCTCCGCCTCCTCCGGCGGATTGACCCGTTGCAGACCGGACACCAGATTTTCGCGCATGTCCGCAGGCTTAAGCGCTTCATCGGCGATTTCAGGCAGCGCCACGACCGGGTTTTTATCATCGTCGCGGTCCACCTGGATCACCGCGCCCGCGGAGAGCGCACGCGCCCGGTTCGCCGCCAGCAGAACGAGATCGAACCGGTTGGGCACTTTCTCAACGCAATCTTCCACGGTGACCCGCGCCATGCGACACTCCTTATCTCGGTAAACCCTTTATATGTTGCATCGCGAAGGCGCTGTCCAGCCACGCCGCGCCTGGCGCCTGGTCCGATTGCGGTAAGGCGGCGATTAACTCGGTAACGGCCTGCCCGGAGATCGGGTGGCGCCAGTCCGGCGCGATCTCTTCGAGCGGTCGTAACACGAATAGACGTTCGTGCAGCCGCGGATGGGGCAATTGCAGCGCCTTTGGATCGGGTGACCGATAAATCAGGCTCGCTCCGAACCGTCGGCAATCGAGCAAATCAAGATCGAGCGTCCTGGGACCCCACCGCCGCTGACGCCGACGCCCGAATTGCGTTTCGATTTCAGCTAACGCAGCTAGAACGGCTTGTGGAGCGGTGCGCCTGGTGACAGTATCTATAATGGCGTTGAGGTATGGCGGGTCGTCGGGGTCGGGCCAAGCCAAACTGCGCCAAAATCGGGACCGCGCGCGGATAACAAATCCTCGAGCGGCGACGACCTCGCAAGCCGCATTTAATAACTCGCAGGAACTCAAAAATGAGCCTGCTTGATTGGACCCCAGAGCGATAATCGCTCTCATTATGGCCCCAATGACAGCATTGAGAACGAATAGAGGATCTTAGTTTCCATGGCATTCTTCTACCCTAACGAACGCATTGGTCTATTCATCGACGGCGCGAATTTTTACTCGGCTTCCAAAGGGCTCGGCATTGATGTCGACTATAAAAAGCTTCTTGGTGAGTTCCGGAAATACGGTCGTTTGGTGCGCGCGCTTTACTACACAGCGCTCCTCGAAGAACAAGAATATTCGCCGATCCGCCCGCTGATCGACTGGCTTGATTACAACGGCTTCACCGTCATCACCAAGCCTGCGAAGGAGTTCACCGACGAGAACGGCCGTCGTCGGATCAAAGGCGACATGGATATCGAGCTGTGCTGCGATGTGATCGAAGCGGCGCAATGGCTCGACCATATCGTGTTGTTCACCGGGGATGGCGATTTTCGACGCCTGATCCAAGTTGTGCAGTCGCGGGGAGTACGGGTTTCGGTGGTCTCCACACTGAAAAGCAATCCGCCCATGGTGTCCGACGATCTGCGCCGCCAGGCTGATCAATTCATCGAATTGTCGACGATCGCCTCGCGCATCAGCCGCGACGCCGCGGGCCGGCCGCAACGCCCGGTGAACCCGGATTTAGACGATGACGACGATTATGAGGACGACGAGGAGGCGTAATCCTCGCGCCCGGGCCGGCGGGTGAGCGGGGAGCTTGGTGAGCCGGATCGCGCGTGTTCGCTGTGCCCGCGTTTGGCGGCCTATCGGGCGGCGAACGCGGCGGCGGAGCCCGATTGGTTTAACGGCCCCGCCCCGTCTTTCGGCGATCGAGCCGCTCAGCTTTTGATCGTGGGCCTGGCGCCGGGGCGAACCGGGGCGAACCGAACCGGGCGCCCCTTCACCGGCGATTATGCGGGCGATCTGCTTTATGCGACGTTGGCGAAGTTCGGCTTCTCCGAGGGCGTATACCAAGCGCGCCCCGATGACGGGCTCACCTTGCGCGACGCGTTGATCACCAACGCGGTGCGATGCGCGCCGCCGGAGAACAAGCCCACCGCGGCTGAAGCCCGAACGTGCCGACCGTTTCTCGCCGAGCGGATTGCGAGCCTTAAGCGCCTGCGTGCGGTCATCACCCTGGGCAAAGTTGCCCATGACAACACCCGCATGGCGTTGGGGGCGAAGGCGGCGGCGGCGCCCTTCGCCCATGGCGCCCACGCAAGCCTCACGGGACCGCACGGCCCGCTCGCGGTCTTCTCCAGCTATCACTGTTCGCGCTACAACACCCAGACCCGTCGACTGACCTCGGACATGTTTGAAGCGGTCTTCGCCCAAGCGCGGGCGTTTTTGGACGCCGCCTAGCCTTTTTCACGCATCAGTCGGGCTTTTTGGCGTTTCCAATCCGCGTCCCGGGCGCTGTCCCGCTTGTCGTGCAGCTTTTTGCCCTTCGCCAGACCCAGCGACAGCTTCGCCATGCCCCGCTCGTTGAAATAGAGCTTGAGCGGGATCAAGGTGCGCCCCTCCCGCTGGACCGCACCGATCAACCGGCCGATCTCGCGTCGGTGTAGCAAAAGCCGACGGGGTCGCCGGGGTTCGTGGTTGAACCGGTTGGCGGGTCCGTATTGGGGGATGTCGGCGTTGATCAGCCAGACGCCGTTATTCTCCGGACTGGCGTAACTTTCCGCAATATTGGCCCGCCCCTCACGCAGGGACTTGACCTCGGACCCCACCAGAACAAGCCCGGCTTCGACGGTGTCTTCGATGAAATAGTCGTGCCGCGCGCGACGGTTTTCCGCTACCGATTTCATGAGCATAGGGCTCAGTCGACGCTTAAGCCCGCATGGGCCATGGCGGCGCGCACGGCCTCTTCTGTCGCGTCGCGACACGGCGTGAGCGGCAAGCGAACCTCGGGCGAGCACCGACCCTGAAGGCTGGCGGCGTATTTCACCGGCGCCGGACTGGGATCGAAAAACATCACGCGGTGAAGCGGCGCTAAGCTCGCGTGCAGGGCGCGCGCGCGCCCATAATCGCCCCCAAGACACGCCTCATGGAAGGCCGCGCACGCGCTCGCCGCAATATTTGCGGTCACCGAGATGCAGCCCGATCCGCCCATGGCGTAATGGGCCAAGCTGGTGGGGTCATCACCGGAGAGCTGAATGAACGACTCCCCGCAAGTCTCAATCTGCTCGGTGACGCGCGCCAAATCACCCGTCGCGTCTTTGACCCCGATGACGTTCGGGAGCTCGGCGAGCCGACCCATGGTTGGAGGTGTTATGTCGACGATGGAGCGTCCGGGAATGTTGTAAACGAAGAGCGGCAACTCGACAGCGTCATTGATTGCCTTGAAATGTGCGAACAATCCCTCTTGGCTGGGCTTGTTGTAATAGGGCGCGACGATTAGGGCCGCATCCGCGCCCTCGCGTTTGGCGTGGGCGGTCAGAGCGATCGCCTCCTCGGTGGAGTTTGAGCCCGCGCCTGCGATGACGGGCACGCGACCACCGGACGCCTCAACGCACAAAGCGACCACGCGCTCATGCTCCTCATGACTGAGCGTGGGCGACTCGCCGGTGGTGCCGCACGGGACCAACCCATGCGATCCGTCCCGGATTTGCTCTTCGACGAACGTTTGGAAGCCCGCTTCGTCCACGCCGCCATCCTTAAACGGGGTGAGCAACGCCGTAATCGAGCCCTTAAACCGCGCCAAAGCCATGTCTCCGTTTCCAAGGTGATTTTTCACGCCGGTTTGACCATATCGATCCCCATGGACATGGCCAAGTGTTCGCGCGCGCTCTTGCTCTGCCGCTCGAAGCCGGTCACGCTAAAAGCCTTAGGACACACTCAGGAGCGAACCATGGGCTCACAGCGGCGTCTTTTAGCGGGTCTGCTCGTGGTCTTCGCGCCGGCCGCTCTGGCTGCGCCAGACCTCGCCCCGCGCGTTAAGCCCGAACCTTCGCTGGCGTACACGCTGATCGCGCCCGAGCAAGCCGACCGGCTAGAGGTCGGCTTCGCCGCCGCCTCTGAGGGCCGTTGGGATAGAGCCCGCGCGGCCCTTAAAACCCTTGAAGAGCCCATCGCTTACAAACTGCTCCAATGGCGCATTGCGATTTACGATCGGGACGCGGACTTCGCCGATCTCAACCGCGCACTGGAGGCTCTCTCCGACTGGCCGTTAATGCACCGGGTGACCGCGCGCGCAGAGGAGGCCCTTTCAGCGGCGGGCCTTGGACCAAACGCGGTGGTCGCCTGGTTTGACGGCCGCCCGCCCATGACCGGGGAAGGCAAGCTGGCGCTCGCGGACGCCTTAACCGCGCTTGGCCAGGAACAGGAGGCGGGCGCTTGGATCCGGTCAGCCTGGCGCGAGCACGCCCTGCCCTTAAGCCGTCAGCGCGAAGTCTTAAACGCCTATGGCGAGGTTCTGAACGCGGACGACCATGCGGCGCGCGCCAATGTCCTCTTGTGGAGCGGTCAAGAAACCGCTGCGGGCCGGCTCCTACCTTTGCTAGACACCGACCAACGCCATCTGGCGCGCGCGCGCCTGGCGTTAATGCAGCGCAAACCCGGGGTGGACGCAGCGATCGCGCGGGTGCCCGCCTATTTGCGCAGCGATCCCGGCCTGGCCCACGCCCGGGCCGAATGGCGCCGCCAAGCGGGTCAGGAAGACGACGCCATTGCGGAGGCTTTAACCCAAGCGGGCCCTGATCTGTTGCCCGAAGCCGCGATCGACGACGCCTGGCGGGAGCGGCGCATCTTGATCGGTCGCGCGCTCAAAGCGCGCTTACATGAGCGCGCCTATGCGCTCGCGGCTGGGCTAGGGGCTGAGCGCGGCGCGGATTTCGCGGATGCGCAATGGATCGCCGGTTGGATGGCGCTGCGATATCTCAATGATCCCGAGACCGCGGCGGAGCATTTCGAAACGCTTTACCACAACGTCCGAACCCCGATTTCGCGCGCGCGGGGCGCTTATTGGCGCGGGCGCGCGGCGGAGGCGTTGGGTCAGGGCGCGGAGGCGCGCGATTGGTATGCGCTCGCCGCCGAGCACGACATCGCCTATTACGGCCAACTCGCAGCCCAGGCCTTGGCCGACCCCAAACTTTCGCTGCCGGCGGATCCGGAGATCACGGCCGCGGACGTCGCCGCTTTTGAGGCGCGCGACTTGGTGCGCGCGACGCGGCTGGCGGGCCATTACGGGCCGACCTGGATGGTGCGAGCGTTTTTATACCATCTTGACGACCGAATGGAGAGCGAGGCCGAGCATCGCCAACTGGCCTGGCTAGCGCGCGATTACGGCCTCTATGGCGTGGCCACTCGAACCGGGAAAACCGCGCTCGCCCGGGGCCTTGTGGTGCCCGAGGCCGCCTATCCGACGATCGAGCTGCCCCCGACCCAAGGCCCGGACCCGGCTTTGGTCTTCGCGTTATCGCGCCAGGAGAGCGAGTTCGAGCCAGCGGCGGTGAGTTCCGCCGGCGCGCGCGGGCTCATGCAGCTAATGCCAGCCACCGCTCAACGGGTATCCCGCCGGATCGGCGAACCCTACTCGCAAAGCCGGCTGACGGACGATCCGGTCTATAATCTGACTTTAGGCATGGCGCTCTTAGACGATCTGGTGGACGATTACGAGGGATCCTACATCCTCGCCGCGATCGCCTATAACGCTGGCCCCGGCCGAGCCACCAAGTGGATCGCCGATTACGGCGACCCGCGGGACCCGAATATCGACGTGATCGACTGGGTGGAGCATATTCCGTTCTCGGAAACGCGGAATTATGTCCAACGCGTCTTAGAAAACCTGCAAGTCTATCGCGCGCGGTTAAATGGCAACCAAGCGGAAATCCGCCTCGGGCAGGACTTGCGACGCGGGGGCGAGGCGCCGGGCGGCCGGTCTTAACGCGATGGCGTCCGCCTAGAACCGCTTCAATTTAATCCGAATCGAGAAGCGGCTCTAAGTCTATGGTTTATCGCGTTTTTGAACCACGAAACCGATGACACTTTTGCTGAAAACGCTCTAAGCGCCGCCGATCGCTTTCGCAAAGACCCCCGGATCAACGTTGCCGCCGGTGAGCACCACCACGACCCGCTGGCCCTTTAGTTCAATTTGGTTGCTTAGCAAGGCCGCCAACGCCACCGCGCCGCCCGGCTCCACCACCAGCTTGAGCCGGCGAAACGCCACCGCCACCGCGTCCAACGCCTGAGCGTCGCTGACCACCAGAGCGCCAGCTAACCGGTCCCTGTTCAGGGCGAATGTTAACGCGCCAGGCTCCGGCGCCAGCAGCGCATCGCATACGGACCCGGTTTGCGCGGCGTTCGCCACCCGCCGACCCGCCGCCAGCGACCGCTTATGGTCGTCAAACCCGTCCGGTTCGCAGGCGTAAAGCTCGGTCCGCACGCCCAAATGGTCCGCCGCCAGCCCGATGCCGGCGATCAACCCGCCCCCGCCGGTGCAGCACAACACCGCGTCCGGCGCGCGATCGGGGCCCAGCGTCTGGAAAATCTCCAGTCCGGCGGTGCCTTGGCCCGCAATAATCGCCGGATCATCGTATGATGGCACCAGGATCGCCCCGGTTCGGTCCCCGATCTCCGCCGCAATCGTTTCGCGCGACTCGGTGGCGCGGTCATAGGCCACCAAATCCGCGCCGCGCTCGACCACGCCGGCGCGCTTGGCTGCGGGCGCGTCCGCAGGCATGACAATAGTCGCCTTGATCCCCAAGACCCGCGCCGCTTCAGCCACGCCTTGGGCATGGTTCCCGGAGGAGTACGCCACGACGCCGCGCTGTTTTTCCTCAGACGTCAACTGCAACAGCCGATTGCCCGCGCCGCGGATTTTGAACGAGCCGGTGCGTTGTAAGCATTCCGGCTTGATCCACACCTCCGCGCCGGTCAGGGCGTCGAGCGCCTCATCGCGCAGCAAAGGCGTCAGGCGGGCGAGGCCCTGTAATCGGACGGCGGCGGCCGCCACATCGTCGGGCTTAGGCAGGGTGTGTGGATCGCTCATGCGCGTCTGCGGGCGGACCGCAACGTTTGCGCCGCCTCCATCGCGACCGGCAACACCAAAAGCGCGCAGAGCAACGTCGCCAGCATGGCCGCGGCCAACAGCTCGCCCATGCTCGCCGTACCGCGATGGCTCGACAGGGTGAGGCTGCCAAAGGACGCAAATGTCGTCACCGCGCTGAACACCACAGCCCGAGGCGTCGAAGTGCGAAACAGCGCCGAAGCTGCGCCTTCTCGACGGGCGCGCAAGGCCAAATGGATGCCGCTATCGGCGCCCAGGCCGATGAGCAGCGGCAAAACGATGACGTTGGCGTAGTTGAACGGTCGATCGAACGCGACGCTGAACCCCGCGGTCAACGCGCCCGCTAGCGCCAATGGCGCCAAGACTGCCAAAGTGATCCCCACCGATCGCGTAACCACGAGCAAGATCACCGTCGCCAAGACGCCCGCCAGAGCGGTCGCCTGCAGCATGGCTGCGGAAATGGTTTCCCCAGCGCGCTGAACCGTCAACGCCGCGCCGGCGGCGTCCGGCGCCACCGCGCTGACGGCGTCAACAAAAGCGGCGCGGTCGGCGAGATTGCGCATGTCCCCGCTGGGGGTCACCTCCAGCCGAGCCCGACCGTCCGGGGCGAGATAGCGGGCGCGCAGGGCTGAGGGCACGTCGTCCAGCTCGACATATCCCGGCGCAAGTTGGGACTCTAACTGGGCGATCAAATCTGGCCAGAAGCGGAACACATCGCGCTCAACGCCTGAGCGCGTCGGCTCTGACGCACCAGCGAGTTGGGACAAGGCGCGCCGAAGCGCCGCCGCGCTCTCGGTTTCCGACGCCGCCAACTCAGTTTCTAGCCGCGCCAGACCGGCGCCCGGCGCTAAAGGCTCCAAGCCCCGCCCCGCCGTCAAGAGCGCAAACTGCACCGGCGTCGCGGCGAAATCCACGATTTCGAGTTTTTCATCTTGATTGTCGGGCACAAAACTTTGCGCGGTAATGACCTGGTCCACCTCTGCGAGCGCTTCGAGCTCAGCGACCCGGTCTTGGGCTTGAGCCAAGCTCTCCACCACCAGATCCAAGCGGTAAGGCTGGGTGGCGGGGTCCTCAAACAGGGCGTTGAACGCCACCACAGAGGGGCTTTTGACATCGCGCAGCGCCATAGGGTCGGCGTCAAACCGCGCCTGCAGGGCGAGACCGGCGGCCAGCACGCCCAGAGCGACGGTCACGCCGGCCGCGGCCAGCCGCGCGGTGCGCACCCAGGCCCGCGCGGGTGCGGCCGGTTCGGGCGCCTCAGCATGGGGCGGACGCGCGCCGATCAGCCCCGCGGTTGCTGAAACGACGACGACCGACAGCGCAAAGGCGGTGAGCACCCCCAAACCCGCAATGACGCCCAATTGGGCGATGCCGACAAACCGGGTCGGGGTGAAGGCGAAGAACGCGCACGCCGTCGTAATTGCGCATAACAACAGCGCCGCCCCGATGGAGCGCGCCGCGGTTTTCAGCGCTTCGCGCGGCTCGGCGCCCGCGCGGCCCTCCCGATAGGCGAGGCCCAAATGGATGGCGAAATCGATGCCTAAGCCCACCAGCAACACGACAAACGCCACGGAGACCAAATTCAACGCACCAAAGATCATCCCCGCCAACGCCGCGCTGATCGTTAGGGAGCCAACGAGCACGCCGACCGCCGCAAGCGTTAATCCCCATCCCCCCAGCGCCCAGCGCAATAACCCCGCCACCACAATGAACGAGACCAGAAACGACAGGCCAATGCCTTGGGACACGCTTGTGAGTTCTTCCGCCCGCAAAGCCGGATCGCCCGTTATCCCCGCGCGCACCCGCCAATCGCCGTCCGCCAACGCCTCATCAAGGGCGGCGGACACCGCTTGCAGGCTCGCCTTGGCGGGTTGAAGCTTGGTGAAATCAAACACCGGACCGATTAGAACCGTGCGCTGCGCCGGACCGGCCCGATCGGGGTCGAACAGGCCGCGCCAGGACAAGGGCTCGGGCCGCCCCTCTAATCGTGCAGTGATCGTCGCCTCGAGCCCGCCATAAACGGTCTCCAGCACGTCCACGGTCACATCATCCCCGCCCGTGCGGGCTAATTCCTCGAAGCTGGCGAGTTCATTGCCCAGCCGGTTCAGGCTCGGCTCGGCCTTCAAAGCCGAAATCAGAGCTGTGGCTTGGCCCAGGCGGTTGAGCCATTCGTCGATTTCGTCCGCGGAGAGAAACAGCAAACCATTGGATTGAAAGTAAGGGTCGGCAGCGCTGGCGAACACTGGCCCGATGGCGTCTGACCGGTCCTCCAGCGCTGTGACCAGACGGCCGACAAACGCGTCCGCCTCGTCCACGCTGGGGGCTTGAACCAAAACGACGATCGACTTGGTGACGTCGGGAAACGCCGCGTCAAAGGCTTTTTGAGCTTGGCGGAAGGGCAGCTCCGGATCGAGCATGTCCCGGCTGTCGGTATTCACCGACAAGGTCAGCGCGGCGACGACCGCGCAGATCACGCTCAGCACGCCAACGCCGCCCAGCGCGATGCGGGGGCGCGCAAAGACCGCCGCCATCACCGCCCATAATCCGGCGTCCAAACGATCCAACGCCGAGGGGCTATCCCGTCTCACGGCGAAGCCGCGCCGGGGAGCCTAGCGCGCCGCGGCGGCGAGGCGTTGCGCGGTTTGCGCGGCGTTGGGCGCACCAAGCCGATCCAAGACGACGGCGATAATCCCCGAGGCGTCGAGCCCGGCTTGGGCGACTTGATTGGCCGGCTTGTCATGGTCGATAAAAAGGTCGGGCAAATAGAGGGGACAAACTCGGGGCAGCTTGTCTTGTAAGCCCTGCCGTTGGAGACTCTCCATGACCAAGGTCGCGAACCCGCCCACAGCGCCCTCTTCCACGGTCACGAGCAACTCGTGCTCTGAGGCCAGACGCCGGACCAGTTGCGCATCGATCGGCTTGGCGAACCGCGCATCGGCGACCGTCACGGACACGCCCATGGCGTCTAGCTGTTCGGCCGCAGCCAGCGCGTCGGCCAGGCGCGCGCCGTATGACAAAATCGCCGCCTGAGCGCCCTCGCGCACCACCCGACCTTTGCCGATGGCGAGCACTTGACCCTGCTCGGGCATGGCCACCCCGGCCCCCTCGCCGCGCGGATAGCGCAACGCGCTCGGCCGGTCGTCGATCGCGGCGGCGGTATGCACCATATGTACGAGTTCCGCTTCATTCGCCGCCGCCATCAAAACCATATTGGGGACACAGCCCAGATAGGTGATGTCGTAAGCGCCTTGGTGGGTGACCCCGTCCGCGCCGACCATGCCCGCCCGGTCAATGGCGAACCGCACGGGCAAATTCTGGATCGCGACGTCGTGGATGACTTGGTCGTATCCCCGTTGCAGGAAGGTCGAATAGATGGCCGCGAACGGTCGATACCCCGCCGCCGCCAGACCAGCGCAAAATGTCACGCAATGCTGCTCGGCGATGCCGACGTCGAAATGCCGGTCAGGAAACGCTTCGGCGAATTTCACCAAGCCCGAACCGTCGGGCATGGCCGGAGACGCGGCGACAATCAGCGGATCGCGCTCGGCCAATTGCATCAGCGTCTGGGTGAAGACTTTGGCGTAATTGGGCGCTTTCGGCGCGGCCTTGAATTGTTTGCCCGAGGCGACCTCGAACTTCGCCACGCCGTGATAGCAGTCCTTGGACGCTTCAGCGGGCGCGTAACCTTTGCCCTTGACGGTTCGCACATGCAGGATGATCGGTCCGTCAAGCGTATCGCGGGCGAGTTCCATAACCCGGACCATTTCATCCACGTCATGACCGTCAAACGGCCCCGCATAGGGCACGCCAAGGGTGTCGAACAGGGTTGTGACGCCGGTATGATTCACCAGTTCCCCCCGCTCCAACGCCGCATGGCGCGTCGCGGTGTCAGGCATTTTATCGCGCAGCGTTTGCAAATGCTGATCCAGAGCGCCGGCGGGCGGCGCAATCGACATCGCATTGTCGTTCAGCACGACGATGACTTTAGATTTTTGGACGCCGATATTGTTCAGCGCCTCGAAAAACATGCCCCCCGAAGCCGCGCCGTCGCCCACCACGGCGATCACCGCGGCGTCCGAGCCGGCATAGTCACGCGCAACGGCAAAGCCGAGCGCGGCGGAGGCGGCGGTGGAGCTATGCGCCGCGCCAAAGGGGTCGTATTCGCTCTCCGCGCGGGAGGTGAAGCCTGACAATCCGCCGCCTTGGCGCAGAGTCTCCAACCGCGCCTTCCGGCCGGTCAACGCCTTGTGGGGATAGCACTGGTGGCTAACGTCCCAGACGATGGTCGAGCGCGGCGTGTCGAACACATAGTGCAAAGCCACCGTCAGCTCGACAACGCCAAGGCCGGCGCCCAGGTGACCGCCGGTTTTGGAGACCGCGTCAATCACTTGAGCGCGCAACGCATCGGCCACCTCGCGGAGGTCCGACTTCGGCAAAGCGCGCAAGTCGCTCGGCCAATCCACCCCATCAAGCGGCGTCGCATTGGCGGCGGGGGCTGTTGGCGATTGAGCGGCGTCTAACATGACCGGCTCCTTGCTCAAGACGTTCGAGTTAAGACGAACCGCGCCACACTGCGGAGAGGCTCGGCCGTTTCTGGGTAAGGATCAAGGCGCGCGCACGCCGACGCCGCCAAAGCTTCGGCGCGATTTCGCGCGCCTTCAACGCCCAATAGCTTCACAAAGGTCGATTTGTCCATGGCCGCGTCTTGCCCGACCGGCTTACCGATCGCGGTTTCATCACCTAAAGCGTCCAAAAGATCGTCGACGATTTGAAAAGCTAAACCCAAATCAGCGGCGTAACCGGTTAGCGCCGCGCGGTCCGCCGCTGAGGCTTGTCCGAGGATCGCCCCCGCCTCGCAGCCGAATCGGATGAGCGCGCCGGTCTTAAGCGCCTGCAATTCGCTAATGCCTTGAAGATCGAGCGCGAGCGCATCGCGCTCCGCGGCGATATCGATCATCTGTCCGCCGACCATGCCCGCGGCTCCGGCCGCTTGGGCGAGCGCCGCCACCAAGCCCACGCGCACCTCGGCGTCGGCGTGGGTGGCGGGCGCAGCCAAGACCTCGAACGCATAGGTCAACAAACCGTCACCCGCGAGAATCGCCGTCGCTTCGTCGAACGCCTTGTGCACCGACGGGCGGCCCCGACGCAGGTCACTGTCGTCCATCGCCGGGAGATCGTCATGGATCAGGCTGTAACAATGGACCATCTCTAAAGCGGCGCCGACGCGCAGCGCTTGATCTTCGTCCACATCGAACAAACGCGCCCTCGCCCAAACCAAAAACGGTCGCAAACGCTTCCCCCCCCCTAAACAGACGTAACGCATCGCCTCGATCACGCGGCCGCGCGCGCCGTCTACCGGCGCG
>JBHJGU010000039.1:0-21718 GCA_050331475.1 Maricaulaceae bacterium
TCAATGAGCCGGCGGGGAAACTGCCACGACAACGCCGTCGCCGAGAGCGTCTTCAACCTGCTCAAGCGAGAGCGGATCAGGCGTCGGACCTACAAAACCCGCGACGACGCCCGCCAGGACGTGTTCGACTACATCGAGATGTTCTACAATCCGAAGCGAAAGCATGCGAGGAACGGGATGCTGTCGCCCGTCGCGTTTGAACGGCAGCAAAGTCAGAAAGCCGAAGGCGTCTAGAAAACGCGGGGCTATTCAATGAAGGGCGCCTTGATGGACATGATCGCCCTGTCGCAGTGCGGCTATCTTTTATGCGACACATGGAGCTCGTATACGCGGGCGCCGCGCGCGTGGGGCGATTTTTCCGAGAGCAGCGGACGGGTCCGCACCGTTAAAGTTCCACGCCGCCCGCGCTGGTCGAAGCGCTCGTGAACCGAAAGCGTCAAATGTGTCGACAGGCTGCGCGGTTCGATCTGACGGTTGAAACGAACAATTTGCGCGAAACGCGGCCGACAATGACGCGCCCTGTCTACGCAGACCGGGGGGGCGGACCGCGCCAACCGCCTTTTAGAGCGTTGGCTTGAACACAGCTATCGCAACCGACGAGAGGACGCCGCGCCTGCGGGTTTCCGTCGTCATCGTCACGGACGGTCGTATCCAGGCGTTGCGGTCGGCGCTCGACGCCTTGGAGCGAGTGGATTACCCCGCATTCGAAGTCGTCGGCGGCGCCGGGCCGGCACGCGACGGCACACGGCCCATGATCGAGGCGCTTGCGGCTGAGGGACGCATCAAGGCGGCCACCTGCGAAGAGCGCAATATCTCGAAAGCGCGCAACATCGGAATCGCCGCCGCCGCGGGCGAGGTCGTCGCATTTTTGGATGACGATGCGCTTGCGGAGAGCGGTTGGCTCGCCGATCTCGCCGAAGCCTACGCAGACCCCGCCGTCGGCGGCGCCGGAGGGGTCGTTTTCGACCATACGGGCGCGGATTTCCAGTTTCGCTTTTCCGCATGCGACAGAACCGGCGCGGCGCGCCACGGGCTATCCGGCCCGGCGGGTGGCGATTTTCCGTTTTCCGCCGAGTTTCCGCATTTTCTCGGCGCCAATGCGTCGTTCCGCCGAGAGGCCTTGGCGGCGATTGGGGGCTTTGACGAAGAATACGATTACTATTTGGACGAAACCGATGTGTGCTGCCGATTGGTCGACGGAGACTGGCGACTGCGCCAAATCGACGGCGCTGCGGTTCACCACAAATACCTATCCAGTGCGATTCGGTCCGACAGGCGTATTTTGTTGTCGCGCGGGTCGGTGATCAAGAACCAGCTCTATTTCACGCTCGTCAACGGCCGGGATCATATCGATATGGTCAAAGCGGTGCGGACGTCGCTGGCGTTCGTCGACCGGCATCGTGGGGAGCTCGCCCGACACGCTGAGGCCGGCGACATCTATCCTTCGGCCGCCGAGGATTTCGACACCGATGCGGACGCTGCGCTGGCGACCGCGTTTGCGCGTGGGCTATCGGGCGAGCGCAAGACCCTGAGCCCAGACACCTTCGCCAATCCCCAGCCGTTTCGGTCGTTCGGGCCGCGTAAAGTCGCGCGATCCGGGTCGCATGCTGTGGTTCTAATCCCATGGCGCGAGACGGAAACCGAGATGCCGCTCGAGTCGATCAAAGGCCGGCTGGGGTCGGATGCGGCGGTCCGCGTGTTCGCCCTAGGCGCGCCGGAGCATCGCATCGACTATAGCGATGGCATTTGGCTGCATCACATCCGCCCCACCCCAACGCAGGGTCGGCGACGGCCGCATGCTGCGCGCCATCTGTCCGAACGGCTCTGGTGCGTCGCCTACAGCGCGCTGGCCGAATATCGTCGACTGGAGCGTTACGTTCGTTTCGGGCGGATCCTCAATGCGGCCGAGCCAGTGTTCGACGTTGCGTTGACCGCGGACGGCTTGCCGGTCGAGTCTTGGGATTGAGGCGGCTCTAAAGACTGCGCGGAGTGCGGATAGCCGTCGATTAACGGTCGTAGAGCGATGGATCGGACCGCTCGAGCTGCGGGCTCGCCACCGTCGTCATACGCAGCGACCAATCGATCGGCGCGTCGTTCGAACACGGCGGCCCAAAAGGGGGCGCGAACGGTTCTGTGCGGCCAGCAAACCGGCGCGATCAGGCCCGCATCGACCAGGTCTTGCGGCGATTGATAGAGGCGGCTTCGGCTATAAGTCATTTCAAGCGCCGGATCGTCCGCCAAACACTCTGCGTAGCATTTGTATTCGAAACTCTCATTCCAATAATCGCCTGCGGCGACTTTCGCGCCAATCGTACTTATAGCGTCATAATGGAACTTGAAGTGCAGGAGCGCGAGGTGGCGCGGCGCGCCGAAGTTTTTCCGATAGGGCCAAATGTGATGAGGGTTTTCGAAAACCGCATCGGCGCTCAACTTGAACAACGGATACTTGGTCAGCTGCGGTTTAAATGCCGGCGTTCGGGCGCCGAAAATCCGACGTCGAGGGCCTCCGATGCAGGATTCTAAATACGCGAGGCGGCTCTCGTCATAGCCCTCCGCGTCGAAATAACCGAACTGCCGCCATGGCCGACAGGCGTCCAGGGGCGGCGTACTCAGCAATGGTCCGGGTGCGTACATATCGACGAGCAGTCCGCGTGCGCGGTCGAGACCAGCCTCGTCCAACACGGCGACGAGATCGGGCAAGCTGCGTTCGCCCGCCTGGTCGAAGACCAGTAACTCGTCGGCGTCGACATATAAGAACCATTGATCGACGGAAAACGACTTCATGACGCGATTAATCCAGCCTTGTTTCGCACGCCAATGAAAACGATCCAACGTTCGCCAAAGCTCCACGTCGGTCTGCGCCGCCAGCGTTTCGGCCGTTCCGTCGCTTGAGCCGTTGTCGATGAACACGAACCGATCCACGCCCAGACTGCGATAATGATGCAGAAAGGGCCCAATCATCGGGCGCTCGTTTTTGGCGACACAAACAACGATGGGTTTGAGATCGGTTGCGGCGTCGTCCCGCCCGCGCGAAGATTCGCTTAACTTGACGAGCTTGGCGGTTTTGGCCAGCGCCATAACGTCATGGGCGAGTTTGGAGGGCCGTTCCGGGCGTCTCGATGCGCGAAGCGCTGCACCGTCGTCGTCATGCGTCATATGCGTGGTTTTCCGTTCAGCAAGCCGGCGAGCGACCTGTAATGGCAGCTTACGATAGCGATCCGGCGGCCGCCACCGGCCGCTATCAGCGATAAGATCGGCGTCCCGTTACGTTGAGACCCGGTCCTGGACCGGAGCGCCCAAAGCCCCCTCCGTAAGATGGATATTCTTCTGGGCTTGCCTCTGGAAACCCGTTAAACGAAACAAAAACCAGGGGGTGGATTTCCGAAACTGTAGAGTAGAGAGCCGATCGCGGCGGTCTCACGCGTTCGATCCCATCGGCCGTTACACACCTCTAAGCGCGCTGAAACGGGCGAGTTGTCCGATCTGGGGTGCTTATGGAGTGGGGTGTGTGCGCATCTCGCTGGCGTGGGGGGGGGTCGCAAAGCGTTGTGTCGTAGCCAACGGTCGATGCCCGAATGCAAGTAGATCTCGGTTCCGATGCGTTGCGAGCGTTCGCAATCAACCATTCTTGGCTGCATAATTTGGTTCTAGCGGCCTAGAAGTGATGAAATACTTTGGACTAGGGAGCGTAGAGAATGTCCGTTAATTTTGAGAAAGACGATGCAGAGCTCAGCGTGCATTTGCGCAACGTTCCAAATTTGGCGACGCGAGCGTCCGACATGGCGACGACGCCGCCATGGATTGAAGTGGCGAACACGCATTCCGACGCCGGGATCAGTTTTTTAGCCGAAGACGCCGATGGGGCGGTTCTGAATATCGGTTGGCGGTTGCATCTGGGGTCGACCTTTGTCGTCGAGGGGCGCTTGTTCCATGCGCCACGCGCTTTAGGACCGGGCCAGTCGATTGTCGAAACGATCACGCTACCGGATAATTTGCCCTCGGGCCGATATAGCCTCCAGGTATTGTTGGTGCGTGAGAGAAAGTACTGGTTTCTCGCCCACGAGAACTGCAGCCCTTTGGTCTTCGATGTCGCCGTCCGCTCGACAGCGCCGCTTGGACTGTCCGATGCCCTTACGCAGTTCCAGGCGGTTTTCGAGGCGCATCCCACTTTGAAGTCGATTGTCGAGACGGTTGACCGTAACAAATTTCGCGCTCTATTTAAAACGATTGTCGACCGTCACGCATTCAGTGAAGGTGTCTTTCACGCGCGCAGCCGGATATCGGCTTTGTTTTCCGGTATGCAGTCAAAGTCGGATTTGGCTGGCGACAATATTGTGAGCCATCTCTATCATCGCCATTGCGCGGGATCGCAAGAGAGCGGGGATAGGTGGTCGCCCAAGCAAGTGGTCGGCGCCATGCTCGCCCTGCACCGGGAATTGGCGGCGCAGCGCTGCGATTTGGAATTCGTCTTTGCGCCGGAGATGCTTAGCGCGTTCCATAAGCCGTTGTTCGACCGAGAGGGCGTCCCCTCCACCGTGACGCCGGCTTGGGCGGAGATTTCGGCGTCCTTCCCTGAAGACTTGTTCCCCTATGTCGATCGCTTCGATGCTCTGGCTTGGCGATTGTCCGAGCACGCGCGGCGGTACGGACACAGAACGCCCTATCTTCTTCCGCTCGATGTTTTCGACCATTTGTCGGACGCGACGTCGCTCTGGTCCGGCGAGTATACCTCGAAATACTATAATTTATGGATTGACACCCATGGATTGCGCGCTCGTTACGACGATACGCTCGCGGGTGCGATGTTGTGCAATTTAGAGCTCGCTTTGTCGAACGTGACCGATTTGTTCAGTTCTGTATTCCTGACCGACACAATGTTGAAGAATTGGGCCCAGCAGATCCCCGAGCTTGGGGTCAGCTATTTCGAATTTATCGCTTGGTTTTGTTTCGCCGACGACGGTCCTATCGGCGAGGCCGATATTGCGCGGTTCTCCACAACGTATCTCAAAAACAAGACTGGACGGGTGAACCGATGGCTGCCGGCGGACCGCGCGGCGCTGGACGAACCCGTAAGTCCCGATAACGAGCGGCCCAGCGTCAAGCTCATCGGCTTGTTGCGCTCTGTTTCCGGGCTCGGCCAAAACGCGCGGATGATCAAGAGCGGTCTCGGAGATCACGTTAAGCTGTCGACGCTGGATATGGAGTCGCCTCCGGGAGACGAAGATCCACCGGCGGCGCAGGATGCGGAC
The DNA here is from genome assembly GCA_050331475.1 of Maricaulaceae bacterium. GTDB lineage: Bacteria > Pseudomonadota > Alphaproteobacteria > Caulobacterales > Maricaulaceae > JBHJGU01. The sequence goes on from JBHJGU010000039.1 coordinate 5,250, forward strand.
GTGGCGCTTTACGCCGTGAACGCCGAATACGTCCCCTCCGTCGTTCTAAGAAACGCGCGCATGGGCGTTATCGGCGCGAAGCAGATCGGGTTTTTCCTATGGGAGCTTGAGAATCTAGCCCCAGAGCAACATCTCGCCGTGGCGATGATGGACGAGATCTGGACGCCATCGGACTTCGTTCGCCAAGTTTTCGCTCAGCACCACGACCACATTTTGAATATTCGCAAGGGTTTAAGCGTGCCCGACCCCGCCGTCTTGCCGACCGGGCTCGGGCTTGACGACGCCTTCACCTTCCTTGTCGCATACGATGCGAATTCCGGCGTGGAGCGGAAAAACCCTCTGGCCGCCGTCAAGGCCTTCCAGCAGGCGTTCCCCAACGAGCCCGGCGTGCGCTTGGTCGTGAAATCCGGCGGCCTTCAAGCGCCGAGCTGGGGCGATCCGCATGGACAGATCGGGGCGATCCAGGCCCTCGCCGATGACGATCCGCGGATCCGACTGGTGGCGGAACTCCTCCCCGAAGCGGCGTTTTTCGGCTTAATCGCGTCGGTGGATTGCGTTGTGTCCATGCATCGCAGCGAAGGGTTCGGCTATCTCCCCGCTTACGGTCTCATGTACGAGAAGCCCGTGATCGCGACGAACTATTCCGGGCCAACCGATTTTTGCACAGAAGACACCGCGTTTCTGGTGCCTTACGAAATGAAGTCAGCCTCGCGTGAGGAGATTTTCCTCAACACGCCGGCTCCGCGATGGGCGGATCCAGATATAGAGGCGTGCGCCCAGGCGATGGTCGACGTGTTTAACGATCGCGAAGCGGCTCAACGGAAAGCGGTCGCCGGCCGTACTTTCATGCAAACCCATTATCATCCCGACCCCTTCGGTGCGCGCCTTCTCGACCGACTGCGGAGCGTTTAGTCTTTGGCGGTCGGCCAAATCGACGTTCGGCGGATCCGACCTCGTCGGGCGTCAGCGGGGATGTATAGTAAAAGTGGTTAGGTGACCCCGATCATGCTTATATTAAGCTATGGGATTACTAAGTCTGGCAGTACGCTCGCTTTCGAGCTTGCGAAGGGCATCTTGACGAGTGCGGGTTACGAACAGCCCCGTTTGCCGGATCGCGTCGTCACGTCGGGGCACAATATCAACTTCATTGAGCGCGCGAACGCCGCAACGCTCGGCGCTTTAATCGAGACGATCGGGCCGGATCGCAGAATCGTCGTTAAATGCCATTGTCGATTCGACTTAAAGCTATTGGATCGAATCGAGGCCTGGATCGCTGCAGGCGATTTACAGATCCACGCCGCCTATCGCGATCCGCGGGAGATTTGTCTATCTCTGTTGGATGCCGGCGAGCGCGCTCGAGCGGCTAACCGAAAAGAGTTCTCCGAAATTGAGACGCTCGATAAAGCGATTAGGGTTTGTCGCCGTCAAATCGATACTTTTACGCGTTGGGCGATGATTAACGGGGCGCTCGTCCTATTCTATAACGATGTCGCTTTCGATTTCGAAACGACGATTTCGCGCATGGCCGAACACCTCGGTGTCGAGCCAGACCGAGACGCCGTGAGGACCTATGCGTTCGAACAAGCCTTTACGCAGAAGAACAAGGCCGTGCTCGATCGCTATAAGGACGACCTGACGGTGCGCGAAAACGAACGCTTATTGGAGACGTTTGGCGGCTTTATTCGCTTTGCCTGCGAACAGCCCATCGAGCCATGGCTCGCAAAGCGTCGCGCGCATTTGCTCTCGCTGTTATGAGCAACGTTCATGTCCACCGGAGGCCGCTTCAGCGCGAGCGCGCCTCGTTGCGGTCGGCCATCGGACGAGACGGGCCGGGTTTGGACGCCCCTGCCTTGTGGGACGCGGATTGGTGTCTCGCGTCGAAATCGTGTGTTGTCCGGGCGCCGGGGGGCGATGGGTTAGACGGGTGTGCGAAGCAAAACAGGGGACGCGCCGGGGTGGAGGCGTGTGTCGGTCTAGCGGGACAATGGCGGCTATGAACGGGTCTGCGAAATCGCTTGCGGAAGCAACATTCGTCTATAATGGAAAGACATTTACAGTAAGGCATCCCGATGTCGACGATCATATATTCGAGCAAATTAAATCAACGGGTAATTTTTATGAAAGCGAGTTCTTGAGAGCGCTCGGCCGGTATTTGAAAGAGGGCGATCTTGTATTCGATGTTGGGGCCAATATCGGCAATCATACACTGTATTTTGCAGGCTGCTGCGGGTGTTCCGTCACGGCGTTCGAACCGCATCCGATCGCCGCATCCTACCTCTTGGACAATGTCGCGCGGAACGGGTTAGCCGGGCAGGTCGTTGTGCAGGAAGCGGCGCTGGGGGCGTTCGCCGGCCACGCGCGGTTCGGGTCGACGCCGCAACACAATTTGGGCGCGGCGTCTTTGAGGTGGGACCGGGACGGTGAGGTCGAGGTTGTTCCGCTCGACACCTTCGTCGACGACCGACCGGTTCGACTGGTGAAAATCGATGTCGAAGGGATGGAGTTGGAGGTCTTGCAAGGCGCGCAGGCGCTTATCGATCGCGATCATCCAATTATAGCGTGCGAGATTTGGAAAGCGGAAGACTTTAACAATATTGCGGATTATCTTTTCAATTTCGGTTATATCGCGTTCGGAGTTTATAATCCGACGCCGACACATGTTTTCCGCTACATATCCGACGACGCTGAGCGGGCAAGGATGAACGATGCGCAGCGACATCTGGCGCTTCAGGTTATCGAGCAAAGAAATACGCAGGCGTCGACGGATGCTAAGGTAAAGCGGGTGGAGCGTTTGGTGCGAGAGGTCGAAAATCTCAGTTCGTCTGTCGAGACATCGATGAATGACCGGCTCGAGACGTTTGCGGCGGGGCAAGCGCGCGACGATGCGGCCCAGAGGGATTGGCTCGAACAGTTCGCTCAGTCGACCGCCGCGTTGATTAAAGCGGAATTCGGTACGGCTCTGAGCAAGCTGACCGACGCCATAGAGACAGACGCCGAACGCGAGCACGCGCGCGTTGTGGCCCCTTTGACGGAGATGGTGAAGCGCCAAGAGGACGCCTCGAGCGTCGGGATCGAGGCGATCCGACGTGCGCAAGAGTCCCAAGCCGACGCGATTGAGGCGCTCGACGCGCGGTTGACCGGGCTCATCGAACGTCAAGAGAGCGCTGCAGCGGCTATAAGCGATGCGATCCGAAGTCTGCAGGAGACCCAAGCCGGCGCCATTGCGCAACTCACGGCGCTTCAGAGCGCGGCGGATGCGCAAAAAGCGACGCTTGCGGAAGAGTTTAGTCCGTTGCGCGCGGCGATGGAGCCCGTCGCTGCAATCCAGCCGTCGCTCGAGGCGACGCTGAAGGCGCTTGCGGCGACCGACCGGCGTTTACTGGAGGCGCTCGAGGACGGCGCTGACGGCGGCGGCGGTTTGGATGGGCTCCGAAGCCTTGTCGCGGACACTGCAAACGCTGCGATCTCGGAGGCCAGACTGGCGTCGGCCGCCTTATTGGAAATGCAGACTTTACTGGCCACGCAGATCGAAGCGGCGCTCCAGGTCCAGACCAAATCGCTGGAGCGGCGCATGCGACAGAGTTTGGACGACATCGCGCGAGGTGCGGTGCGCGAGGAGCTTCGGACCGGTGTCGACGCGCTCGCCCGAGAATTGGGTCGACGGTATGCGGATTTTGCAGTCGAGGCGGACGAGCGTTTGACCGCTTCGGTCGTGAAAGACACACGCGCAATTCAAGGCGAAGGAACTGGCGCGATGTCGGCGCGCCGGTCGCAGACGGCGCCGCGCGAGGTTAGGACGGCGAGGGCGGAGGATGGCGGCGCCGTTAAACGCAAGACGCCTGCCGCGCCAAAGCAAACCGATGGTTCAACGAAACCGATTTCGGCTCACTCGCCGTATCAAAAAAAACTACAGTCGCTGAATGGTGAATATTTCGTAAAAGTGCGTAAAGATGAAATTGGCTTTCTTACGGAATACCTTCTCACAATGGTTCGGCTAGAGTTGCCCGATACGGCGTATAGATTAGCGCGATATATATTCGCGAGTTTCGAACGCGTGCCGAAAAAACACCGAGGCGATATCGTTCGGATTCTTGGGCGTCTTTACGCCCGTCGACCCATCGACCCGCAGATCCAGGCCGCGGTGCGACGGTTTCGCGATTTGCTCAAAGCCTTGCCGCACACCCATGGCCACGATTGGGCCCTTTGGCGCGGCGTTGAAGATCCTAAGCCATCGCACGTTTGGGCGGGCGGGACCTCTGAGCCGCCGAATGTAAGCGATCTCCCCAACGCGAGGGATGCATTGTTAGCGCCAATCCTTCGGGCTGTCGCGGAGGGCCGCGGGGGAACCGCGAAGGACTGGAATGCATATTTTGAACAGTTCACGGTTTCACGGTCAGCGCGCATCGACGCCGCTGAGAATTTTCTTGCAGGCTTGGTGTTCGAACCGATGCCGAAACGTGACGGCCCCCTTGTGTCGGTCATTATGAGCGCGTTCAACGCTGAGGATACGGTCGCCTATGCGATCCGGTCGATCCTCGAGCAAAGTTACGCCAATATAGAACTTTTAGTATGCGACGACCAAAGTGAGGATCGCACCCTCGACTGTATTAAAAAATTCTCTTCGGACACTCGGCTAAAAGTCCGACAATCTGTTGAAAATCAGGGAACGTATAACATCCGTAACGCCTTGATTGGGGAGGCTCGGGGCGATTACGTCACCTTTATGGACAGCGACGATTACGCTTTGCCGGATCGTCTTGAGCGGCAAATGGCGGCGATCAGCGATAGCGACGCGGGGCGGATCAATGTCGGCAGCTGGTTGCGGCTCGATGCGCAAGGGAGGCCGAAATTCTTCTCCGACCGGCATGCCGAACGGTTCTGTGTCGTCTCCATCCTTTATGAGCGCGAAACGCTGAACGAGGTCGGCGCCTATCTGCCCGCACTTGTCGCCGCCGATACCGACCATTACGAGCGTGCGAGGGCGCTGTTTCCGAAAACAGCGTTTGCGCACCATCCCGGCTGGCCCTTGTTTTTAGGGTTGATTTCGCAATCCTCATTGAGCGCGCGTGCGGGGCTGGAAGCGGGTCTTGATGGCGCGGTGTCCGAGTCGCGCCAGAAATTCATCGATCAAGCGTCGCGCGCGCGCATTCTCGGACCCGAAATCGTTCCGCCGCAGGATGTGGAGCGCGTGATGTCGGATCTCGATATTCTTCGACGTTACGCCGGTGCGCGCGTTATCGGAGAACGGTGAAATGATCGTTGGCAATATGGCGACGTTCCCAAAACGCATCGATGTATTAGAGGAGACTGTGCGCGCGCTTTCGGGTCAGTTGGATAAGCTTAACGTTGTGCTTAACGAGTTCTCCGAACCGCCGCGCTTTTTTAAACGTTACGCGAATGTCGAGCCGATTGTTCCCGATCGGGACTATAAAGATGTTGGAAAATTCCTTCCGGATATTTCGGGTGCTGAATTTGTCGTCCTGGTGGATGACGATATCCAGTATCCGCCAAACTATGTGTCGGTGCTGCGCGAGCAGTACGAACGTCTGAAAAAGCGTATGCCAAGAGCGTTTGTCTTAGGTGTTCATGGGACGACATACGCCGATATCTTCACCGGAGGTCAAAAAGCGCGTAATGTATACGTATTTTGGCGCGCGCTGAACGAACCGAAATTGGTCAATCAATTAGGAACGGGTACGTGTTTTCTGCCCGCATCGCTGCAGCCCCCGCTGACGTTTATGGATGCGAGCCAACGCTATGTCGACGTTCGGTTTGCACGCTATCAGTTCGAGCATGACGTCGATTTAGTCTGCGCCCAGCGCGAGGACGGTTGGATGCGGGATGCGCCGGGCGAACGAGAGACGATCTTTCAGGATTTTACGCGCGTTTGGCCCGCCCACGTGACGCGTGAGGTTCAGACATTTGGCGGTTACGGACGATTGAATTTGGATGCGGTCACAGCGCTGAGGCCGTTTTCATAGATATCGTCGACGGACGCCGCCGCGCTTTTCCGCCTTACGACGCATTGCGCCCAGCCTGGTTCAAATGCTCGAAATACTCCAGCAGCGCAGAAAATTGCCGTGCGGTGGTGGGGGACTGGGCTTCGAGACGTTCGATGCGCGCCTCGAGGTCGGATTGACGCTGCGAACACGCGATATCGTTTTGTTTGGCGACGTCTTTAACGTCGAGGAGCGCTTGTTCCGAGGCGGTCGTCGTGCGCCGAAGCTCCGCGACGGACCGCGTGAGGGCGCGCAAGACGCTGTCTTCGTGGTCGCCCCCGCGCGAATCGAGGCGTTCCACCGACCGCTCAAGTCGATCGAGCTGGGTTTGCATTGCGCTCAGCTCGCCAGCGCTCGCCGCCGGGCCCGCGTCGCTTTGAGGTCCTAACGCCGATGGCGCGTCCAGCCGGTCCACTTCTTCTTGAGCCGCGGCGAAGTCCGGATCGATGTCCAAGGCGCGCCGATACCAGTTTAAAGAAAAATCGAGATTACCGTCGAGTTTTTCCACATGACCCATCTGCGCATACGTGTCGGGTTCTTTGGTTTGTAAGGACAAGGCCCGGAAATACGCTGAACGGGCATCGTCAAAACGGCCAAGTTCTTTGAGCATGTTGCCGAGTTGAACCCAAATGCCCATAGCGTTCGGTTCGATATCCAGGAATTCGCGATAACCGCGCGCCGCCTCCGCCCAATTGAAGCTATCGCGCGCGGTGTCCGCTTCGACCAGAATTTCGCTAGCACTCATAGGTTCCCAAACTCCCGTTCGACCGTGACACGACACGGCGCTCGCAATTTAGCGAATAGCGCCGAACCGCTCAAATGTCGCGCCGATCCACCCCCTCGGGCGCCCCGCGCTTGCCGGGGAGCCGTCCCGGGCGCCGGTCGTAATCACAGGGGGTTCGACATCGGAGGGCAAGCTTTCTAGAGTGCGCGTCAAAGCAAAAGAGGGGCGCATTATGGCGCAGGACGCGCAGTCTTCGGCACCGGCTTTCACTCAAGGTCGCTTCACGACCGCAGACGGCGCCGCCATCGCTTACCGGGACTACGCGGGCGCCCCTCATGGGGATCAAGCGGGAAAAGCGGCCGTCGTGTGTGCGCATGGCTTGACGCGTAATGCGCGCGATTTCGAAGATCTCGCGCCACGGATCGCTCAGTTGGGCCGACGGGTGATTGTTCCCGAGGCCCGAGGCCGAGGTTTGTCGGATTGGGATCCGGATCCCGCTCGGTATCAGCCTCTAACCTACACCCAAGACGTTTTGGGACTGCTCGATGCGTTGAGCTTGGCGAAGGTCGCGTGGATCGGCACCTCCATGGGGGGGCTGATGGGCATGGTGGCGGCCAAGCTGGCGGCGCCGCGATTGGTTTCGATGACGTTGAACGACATCGGTCCAGAGATCGACCCTCAGGGCCTCAAGCGCATCGAGGGTTATGTGGGCGGCGCCGACCCTCAGGCGGATTGGGCGGTAATTCCCAGATGGCCGCACAGGAAAACAGCACCAAGTTCGGCAATCAGCTCCGCCATGGCATAGGCTTGTGATCCGAAACGATTGGCAAGATCGCGCGCCAGGCGATGCTTTGCGCCGGACCAGTGCACCAGCTGGACACCCGCAAAAACCCTCGCGTTTCGATCAGTTGAATGATTCAGTGGCAGTGAACCGCAAGGAGAGTTGCCGTGGACCCGAAGTCGCTTTTCAGACAGAATCGAAAGGGGATACCCAATGAGTGTCAATCCCGGAGCAAAATGGGTTCTTTTTGCTCATCCAGAAAAGATACAAAACCACTCTCACCGCATTAAGCGTGTTTTTGTCTGATGGTGTGGACGGCTCCACCCGGCGGCATCGCATTGTGACCCACGGTTGTGTGTCCGTTTGCTCTTGGTGCGATGTTGCCTTCGGGCAGTACCGCGGTTGGGTGCCTGCTCACGTGGCCTGCCGGCCTATCGCCGCCGACACGCCAGCCAAAGGCAGCAGACAGACATGGTCGTGCTGGCTCACATTAAGGAACAAACACCGCTTAGCCTGGGCAGCTATCGACGGCCAAGGATGACCGAGGAGCTGAAGGAGATCGGTCTGTACGTCGGTCACCGTCGTGTAGGACGTTTGATGTGGGAGAACGGGATAAGGGTTGAAAGGTCGAAGAAATACAAGGTGACGACCGACAGCAATCACGCTTTCTTTCAAGATGAAGCGCGCGTCGGCCAGCAAGGGACCCTGACTCGTATCTGGGCGCGACGCGGCGCGCGCCCGCGGGCGCCCCGCGATACACCTTGCAAATGGAGCTAGGTCTTAGGCGCTGCCTGCCCCGCTCGGGGCACTGCAGCCGGGCTGATCTTGCCCTATGTCAATAACGGGGCGATGGGGTCGCATCTCGAGGAGATCGCGAAGGCGGTCGCACCTGGATCTCAGGCGCTGTTGATGGTCGATGGCGCGGGTTGGCAAGGCGCAAAAGCCCTCGCCGTGCCAGACAACATCACCCTCCTGAAACTGCCGCCCTATGCCCCCGAACTCAATCCAATGGAAAACGTGTGGGCATATCTGCGCTCAAACAAACTCGCCATATCCGCGTTCGATAGCTACGAGGACAAAATCGAAGAGTGCCAAGACGGTTGGAACTTCTTCGCAAATGATCCAATATGCATAACCGCCATCACTCACAGAAATTGGATAACGGTCAGTTGATCAAGCCGTTGGTATCAGATGCTGAAGCACGGTAGAAGGCTACGCGCTAATTTTTCAGCCGCGCATTGCGTGAGGCTTGGGAAAATACCTAGCGGGTCAAGGCAACAAATCGCAATGGGGGTATTATTGGGGGTAATTATCAAATTGACCTGACAGATAGTTTATAGAAAACAATATCTTGCGTTGTTTCGACGATTCCTCTCCTGGCACCATTACACTATTATTTCTTTTGAAATATCAGTGTGTTGTACGGATGGGGTGGGAAGATGCCCACCCCTCTGTCCACCCTCAAAACTCTCCTACATGTGGTATTGAACCCCGCCCTAAAGGGACAATGCGTTGTGGCTCTTGAGGCACTTTGCCAGTTGTCCAAGCGGAGACCTGCTCATGTTACCGTTCATTGCGAAGTCGAGCGCAAGGCGCGTATCTCTTTCACAGCATCGACAAGACCATAAATCAAAATCGGTGCGTGCACCCTAGCCTCGGGATGCGAATAGGCAATCATGAAGCGATTGGAGCTTATCTCGCAGTATCGAATGCCACGCGAAGTTTCCCGCCACACAGGACCATCGTTCCCAAACATAGCCGTATAGGCTAAGTCGCCAACACCACAACAGATTGTCAGATGCGGGCTGTAAAGTTCGAACTGGCGCTTGAGGAGTGTCGTGTGGTTCTTCGCCGCGCTGTATACCTGCTCCGAAACAGCGGTGTGGCCTCCAGGTTCCTTTTTCAAGTTCATTGCGGCGATACCATCAAGGCTAACTTTCCTATCGGCTTCTGTCACAGTAGCCATTTCCGAACAGTCAGTATCGGCTGGAAGGTTATTGATTGCAGTCAGCCACCGCGTCACGTTGTTCCAAGTTTGCCGCCGCCCACCTTCTCTTAGAAACTCGCGCAAGTCCCAGCCGCCTCCGCCGGGGTCGTGTACTTCTTTCAGGACGAAGAGAACCCGGATTTGACGTTCGCAGTAAGCGGTAGGATTTACTGCGCCATCCGCTACCAGATTGGGGCATACTTCACGCCACTCACGAAACAAGGCTGTTTCTGCGTCTTCTAAAGCCTGTGCCGTAAGCATCGGATTTCCTGCTCTCCATAACCAACCAACTCGTAGCGCCGGTAGGCTGTTTGATACGCCGGTAGCGATTGTCAATCACACGTTTGCCGATGAATACTACTATGTCTGTTTGGGTTGTACGGTGCCAACTGGATTTCAATACCTAAAAAACTCGCAACCCAAGATGCCATCAGACGATGGTGAGATTTTAATCTCGATATTGCTCACGTCACGCTCAAAACTGCCATCCCGAAGTGCTGCGCCGTATGTTTCACCGACGACTTGACCGGCAAACATGATGTCGGAGCCGGAAATAGCGGCAAACACAACACCACACATTTCCACGTAGTCTGTTCTGGATGCTTGGTTCGTGTTTTTTACAATGGCGAGACCGGCCCCATAAACCTCAACGTCGAAGGGGCCGACAGTCAGAAAGCAATAGCCATCATCGCGGCAAAATGGCGATCCAGGAATGAGCGCTTCCGCCTCTACGCCGTAGTGCGACTGAACTGTGGCGACGATGCTTTCAGTCATTGCAGCCGTTTTCGCCTCCATCTCAGCGGGCCTCTGTTCCTCTCCTGGGCACCATCCTCAATGCGTTCGACCGTCGTCTCGAGGCTTTGACCGGCCGAGACTAAGGCGTCTCGGCGTCGAATTGTTCGGAAAGCTCTGCGATCAAAGCGCTGAGCGGGTCGTTCGCCGGGTCCGCCTTGGGGGAATTCAGCGGGCTCAAGTCCACAGCGACGGGCGTCTCCACGGGCTCCAGACGGGGCGCCGCACCGCCGCGCCAGGGGCGAAGCGGCGGCGGCGCGCCGTCATAGAGCGCAGCCGCATAAGCGCCCCAAATCTCCGCGGGCCGCGTTCCACCCGTCACCCCAGCCATGGGCGAGAAGTCATCGCGGCCCAACCAAACCCCCGCAGCCAAGTCCCCGGCGACGCCGACGAACCAGGCGTCACGGAAATCATTTGTGGTGCCGGTCTTGCCGCCCACCCGCGTCTGGGTCTGCCGGGCGCGCCGGCCGGTGCCCTCGGCCACCACAGTCTGCAACATGTCCGCCATGATCCGATGTTCGCGCGCGTCCAAGCCCAAAGCCAATGTGTCCGGGGCGCGTTCATAAAGCAGCTGGTCGTCGAATGTTCGGATGCGGGTGATCGCAAACGGCGTCGCCACCGCACCGCCATTGGCGAACGGAGTGTACGCGGCGGTTAAATCCAGCAGGGAGGTGGCATGTGCGCCCAACGCCATGGCGCGCGTCGGTTCCAAATCCCCGCGATATCCCATCGAACGCGCGGCATCGATGACCGAGCGCCGTCCCACGGTCTCCGCCAGGCGCACCGCCACAGTGTTGATGGACCCCGCCAGCGCATCCTCCAAGCTGACCGGCCCACGGTAGTCATTTTTGTAGTTGGTTGGCGACCAATCGCCCAACCGGATCGGCGCATCCAGCACTTGGGTGTCCGGGCCCAGGCCCGCACGGAGGGCCGCGAGATAAACGAACGGCTTGAAGGCGGAGCCCGGTTGGCGTTGGGCTTGAACCGCTCGATTGAATTGGCTTTGGGCGTAGGACCGCCCGCCCACCATGGCCAAAACGCCGCCCGACCCGTCCAAAGCGACGAAGGCGGCCTCGGCGCCGTCCGGGGGCGGATGGGCGCGGAGGGCGGCTTCCGCGGCGCGTTGATGGCTCAGATCCAAGGTGGTCTCCACCCAGACGTCATCCGGTGGCGCGCCGATTAACCGACGTGTCTGCGCATCGGCCCAGTCCACAAACCAAGCCGCCCCGGCGGTGGCCTGAGCCCGCTTGATCACGATGGGGTCGATGACGGCTTTCTCACGCTGCAGCGGTGTGATCTTTCCCGCGCGCACCATGGTGTCGAGCACAACGGTCGCGCGCGCCTCTGCTCGGCCCGGATTTTGGGTCGGGGCCAGCCGCGAGGGCGCCTTTAACAAGCCCGCAACAGAGCCGCTTCGCCTAAAGTCACGGACTTCGCAGATTTGCCGAAATACCGTTCGGCCGCGGCCTCGACCCCCCAAGCGCCCGCCCCGAAGTAAACCCGGTTGAGATAGAGCGATAGGATCTCGCGCTTGGTGAACCGGTACTCCAGCCAAAGCGCCAGCAAAAGCTCCTGCGCCTTGCGCTTATAGGTCCGATCGTTGGACAGAAATAGGTTTTTCGCCAATTGCTGGGTCAGGGTCGAACCACCCTGCACCACCCGACCGGCGCGCACATTGGCGACCATTGCGCGGGCGATACCAATGGGATCCACCCCGAAATGGGAGAAGAACCGTCGATCCTCAACCGCCAGCAAGGCGTCGATCAAATGGGGCGGCAGGTCTCGGACCCGTGCAGGCGGGGCCGCCGGGGACCCCTGCACCGCGATGCGCGCGCCATGACGGTCCAAAAACACCAGGCTAGGCCGGCGATCGACCGTCCAAAGCTTGGACGTGTCGGGCAAATCCAAGGCGATGAAGTAAAGGCCAATCGCCCCGATCATGGCGGCCCAAACTCCGAAAACCGCCGTCCAATGCGTCAGGCCGCCCAAACTGCGGCCTAGTCTTGAGCGCGGAGCAGACGGGGATCGGGACGCGCGCGAAGTCGCCATAGCGGGACCGTTTACTGGGAAGCCAGACTTAACCGTGCCTGTTCAGGGTTAAGCCGCGATGAATCGCCCGCCTTCCACAGCGTCTGCGCCATGCTAGCTTGTCTAGGATCCCGGAGGTATGCCCATGCTCAAGTCTTTCCGTATCCTCGCCGTCGCGCTTCTGTCTATAAGCGGCGCCCACGCCGGCGCTGAGACCGCGCTCGACGTTGAGGTCAGCGGGCGCACGCCCCCCAGTCCGCAGTCGATCGTCGACGCGTATCTTGAGCCGCCAAACCACCATCGAGGCATGTACCGGGCCTTGATGCCAAGCTTGGCAAGCGCTGTTGGCGCTAATGGTCGCCCCCGGCCCCGCTACGTTGACGGAGCCGCGCGGCGTGCGCCCGCCTTCATTGCTCGGGACCGGAGCACCAGATAAATTCTTGGTCAATCAGGGAGGTTCAACAATGCTTAAAACGTGCTGGCGCGTCACGGCGTTTCTCGTCCTCGCGTGCGGTGTCGCGACCGCCCAAAGCCCATTAGACGTTGAGATCCGCCCGCATGCGCCGGTCGACCCGCTCGAGGCTTTGAACGATTATCTTGAGCAAGACGGCTATGATGCGAACGTCCACGCCGAGCTGACGCTCGACGCCGCGGCTGACCTGTTCCTGTCCGAAGACGCGGGAGACGCGGAACGGGTCCTTCGAAAACAGATCCAAAAAATGCGCAAGCGCAGCCCTCACGATCCCCGCGCGCTGGCGAGCCTGCAACACGCGCAATCGGAGGCGGCTTGGGCGGACGGTCAGGTCGCGCGCGCGCTCGTGGGCGTCCAGCAGGCCGAGGAGACGTTGCGCGACGCGCTGGGGCCGTCTCATCCGGACACCCTGCGAGCGAACCTCGAAACGGCGCGGACTTTCCACGGCGCCAGCGTCACCAGCCCGCGCAACACGCATCTGCGCTCCGCCATGCGCCGGCTACGAACGGTGATTTCAGACAGCGAGAAGGTCTTGGGCCCCGACAATGCGATCGCGATCGAAGCGCGGCTTTTGCTGTCGGCCGCGTGCCTAACCCGCCGCTGCCGAGAGGGAACCGGGGAGGACATCTTGAAGGCCGTGGCGGACGCGGCCGCGGCGAACCCGGACCTGCCCCAAGGGTATGATACGGTGGCGTGGGTGCAACTCGCCCGGCTTTATGAAGCCCGTGACCAAGACGCAGAGTTGCAAACCGCACTTGCGGAAATCAATGAACGGCGCCCCGACGACGGACAGATCTTCCCGATCGTTGATTTCGACACCAGTGATTTGGACCCGAACAACGCTCTGGCGCAGAGCGCCGCGGCGCGCGGCCGCGCTTTCGGCGTGGAGATCGCCGATAGTCGCGCGTCTTTGCTGTCGGAGGGACGCGGCGGATCGAATGTGTCCGGTTCCTTTGTGGACGTGTCGTTTTGCGTCGATCCGGAGGGCCGGGTGACGGAGGCGACGGTGCTGCGTCGGGACGGGCTCTCCAGTTATGAGCGCCGAGTGCTCGACGCGCTGAAGACACGCCGCTACGCGGCGCCCGAGGGTGAAGCGGCGGAGCTTGGCTGTCTGCCGCGGTTTGACCGTGTTGCCTTGCAGTCGGAGCTCACAGTAGCCTTGCGCAGCCGGATCGCTGTGCGGCGACCGGAGACCTACACCGTGCCGACCGATTTAATCAGCGGCGACGAGGTTTTCAGACGGCGCTACCCATCGCCGGAAACGGACGTCGAACGTCCTTAGGCTTGCACTGAACGCGCCGTTGGGCGACGATAAAGTCTTAACGCGCCGCGTGGGGAAGACCGCACGCGGCGCCGCCGTTATTAGGACCCAAAGCGCGCTATGCCGATCATCGTGACCTTGGATGTTATGTTGGCCCGTCGAAAGATGAAGGCGAAGGACTTAGCCCAACAAGTCGGCATCACTGAACAGAATCTCTCTTTGTTACGCACTGGAAAAGTCAAAGGCGTTCGCTTCCAAACTTTGGAAAAAATCTGCGACGCTTTGAAATGTAAGCCCGGGGATATTTTAGATTTCGAATCCGAGGGTGAGGACAACGCCGTTTAACGGAACGTCGTCAGCTTTTCGATTCGGCTGGTGGCCCAAAACTGACCAAGACCGAGCCCGGCTCGCCTTTGGGCGGCGCCCCGGCGCCGAGGAACCGGATCCGACCCTGGGCCGTGCGCTCAAGAACAAAGCCCCGATCCGGCCCCGCCTCAGCCATAGCGTGCTCGACCGGATATTCTTCGGTGATGGGGGTGGCGCGAAACCGCGCCCCGCGCCACCACGCCCGCGCTAAGGCTTCGTAAGTCCAGCCCGGACCGATCGCCGTGCGACCGCGCGCAGTCCGGTTCAGGGCATGGGTGTCTTCGCTACGAGACACCTCGGCGTCGGGGAGTTGGAAGACGCGCTGACGACCGAGTTCCGGGCCAAACGCCACGCTGACTAAGGCGTTGTACGCGTCATTAGGCCCTGTCGCGAACACCCAGCCGAATTGAGCGTGATCAAGCCTGTGCTCAGCGGTCTCGGACAGGACCTCGCCGTAAAACGTGTTCAAGCCCGCCAATCGGGCCGCGCGCAGGCGGGTCCAGTTGGCGTCAGCCAAAATGGTCGGCGTACCGATCGATTTCAGAGTTTCGGCCAAGCCCTGAGACCAATCGCTGGCGCCCACGATCAACACGCCCTCGGGCCCCTTCTGGGATAAGCCCAGTCGACGCGCCAACGGCCCGATGGAAAACCCGTGCGCGAGGACTGTCGCGAACACGAGCGCAAAGACGAGGCTCGTCAAACGCTCTGCGTCGGGCCGCCCCGCCGCGCTCAGCTCGGCGGCGAAAAAACCCGCAACGGCGGCGGCCACCACCCCGCGCGGCGCAATCCAGCCGACCAGCGCGCGCTCGCGCCAATCCAGTCCGGCGCCCCACGTGGCCAACCAAATCGTCGCCGGCCGCGCGACGAACATCATGGCGGCGACAAACGCGAAGACGCGCGCGTCAAAGCTGCGGAAAACTTCCGGGGACAAGCCTGCGGTCAGTGTGACGAACACCGCCGACACCAACACGATCGCGATCGATTCTTTAAACCGCCGCATCTCCGCAATCGCCGCCAAGCGCGCATTGGCCACCGTCATCCCCATCACCGTCACCCCGACGAGGCCGGTTTCGTGGGCGACCGCGTCGCAAAGCGCATAGACCGCTAAAACAAGCGCAAGCAGGACCGGCGTCTTCAAGTATTCCGGCGTGAGTCCGCGACGAAACGCTTGGGCGACGCTCCAGCCCGCGCCAACGCCTAAGCTGGCGGCGAAAAGCGCGCCGAAAACCAAGTGCAACGCCGCCGCGGGCCAGGCGTCTCCGGCCGCGCGGACTTGAATGATCTCGAACACAGCCACAGCGAACAATGCGCCTACGGCGTCGTTGACCACGCCCTCCCATTTCAAGAGC
Organism: Maricaulaceae bacterium; assembly: GCA_050331475.1. Taxonomy (GTDB): domain Bacteria; phylum Pseudomonadota; class Alphaproteobacteria; order Caulobacterales; family Maricaulaceae; genus JBHJGU01. Next base: position 21,009 of record JBHJGU010000039.1, read on the forward strand.
GCAGCGGGCCGACCCGACAATTTGGATTGGCGTAGAAGCGGCATGATGACGGTGGGGCCGGTGACGACCAGCAATCCGCCCAGCAAAAGCGACAAATCCCAAGGCAATCCGGCGGCGTAGCGGGCCGCTAAAGCGCCCAGCGCCCAGCCCAGAGGCGCGCCGACAAACACCAAGCGACCGATCCCAGCCCCTGCCTGCTTCAGATCCGACAGGCGCAGCGCCAGTCCGCCGTCGAATAGGATCACCCCAACGGCCATAGCGATCATCGGCCGCAGGAAGTCGCCAAACGCCGCTCTTGGATCGATCAGCGGGGCGCCCAACAGAACCGCCGCAAACGGGCCAACGACGAGCCCAGCAAGGCTCATCAGCACAATGGCGGGCCATTGAAACCGCCAAGCCGCCCATTGGGCCCCCACGCCCAGCACGATGATCGCGCCGATCGTGGGGATGATTGTTGCCGCTTCGGCCATAATTACTTTAATTCATGGCGGATTAGATCATGAAACAATTGACGCCCTCCCTTGGGGTCAGGAATTTGCGATTGAAGAGGCGGGCGATGCTGTGTAATCAACCGTCCAATTCAAGATCGGCTGTACCGATCAAACTCAAGGGGTCAGATCATGGAAGGGCTGGAGGAGTCCGCCCCGGCGCGTATCATCGCGCCGGCCGCCTCCCGCAACAAGACGGCGATCTTGGAGGTCCTCCAGCGG
>JBHJGU010000040.1:0-17563 GCA_050331475.1 Maricaulaceae bacterium
AGGGCGAAACGTCGTTGAACGCTTCTTCAACAAACTCAAACACTTCCGAGCCATCGCCACGCGCTACGAAAAACACGACGACAACTTTCTCGCCCTCGTCAAACTCGCCTCAGCCCGAATATGGATGCGCTTTATGAGTCCGTGACCTAGCCTTATCTATCTGACCCCATTAATATTTCTCAAATATCTAAGCTAGCGCCTTTTCTTAATACTGACCTTAAAGCTTGACCTGGGAATTCTTTATAACCTTGCATAAATATATCGTTGTGGCCGTTCAAGCATTTTCGAGTTCGGCCATAATCGTTTTGTAGAGATGGCGCACGGTCAGTTCACCGTCGGCGTTAAAGTCAGGGTGAAAACCGTCGGGCCGCGGCGTCGCGCCCCATGCGCTGCGCAGTAAGCTCATGTGCCGATAGCGCAGGCGCATCATTTGACCGGTAGGCTGTCCGCGCTCCTGACGCAGGCCAATGTGGTTGTAGAGATCGTGCAGATCGTCGGTCAGCCGGTGGACTGTGAGGTCCGCCGCGTCTTGCCCCATAATGCTTAAAAGCGGACAGCCACGACATAGCCGGGTCTTTCTCAACCCTTTTTGGAAATTCGAGTAGCAGCGCGTGTTTTGATAGCAAGCCGCATAGGTCTCCAACACGGTTTCCTCGATCGCCGTGACGTCGCCGAAATTCTGTACAAACAGCTTATCCGCGGTTTCCAGCCATTGGTTGAAGACGGGGCGTCCCATCAAGTCGCGCACCCTACGCCAATGAGCGCGACACGTTTTGTCGCTGACACCGGCGTCCTGCGCGATAACGGCTAGAGGTTCGACCATCACAAAGCCTCGGACGATCCGCTCAAGCTGTTGGCGGGTGATTTTCGCGCCTGGTGTCGCGAGTTGCGGGTCTGCGGCGGCGTTCATGGCGATATTTCCTGATGACGAACGCAATAGAAAATCATCGACCCATCAATAGCCTACGAAAAACGCTTTTCGGGCCTGCTTCCATAACAGCGTAGTTTTCCGATTGCGCCATTGCCAAGGGCTTGGCGGCGACCGATCCTCATTAGACCCCATCAAGACAACGGCCTCTGACAACGCGCTGATTTGAAACCGGGACTCCGTCTGTCCTGGTCAAGTCCGCGCAGAAGGAGGTTCGTATGAGCTCTACCCATTTCGACACCCTCGCAGAAGGGTTCAGCGAGTTCGAGGTGCCGCAAGAGGCGGTGCTGACCAATGTGTTTGGCGAGGCGCTCGATGCGCATGCCGGCGCGCAAGCTCGGCTCGACACCGCGGCGAATGACGTCCAGCTCGCGCTCGTAGAGGCCGTGGAGCAGTTCCTCGGCTTTCATAAGGGCACGGCGGCCTATGACGACGCTGGGCTGAACGGCGAGCGCTTCGCCCGCCTTCTCAAAACCGTGGGAGGCGAGCATGACTAAGCCCGCCTTCGGACTACAGCCCAGCGATCAGGCCATGCTCGCCCGTTTGCAGGGCGCGGTGGAGCAAAATCGGCTCATGGCGCGCGCCAAGCTGCCGGCCCTGCCGCTCTTGATCCTGTCTTTCGTGGGCGCGCTCGCCTTTGATTTCGCCCTGGTGCATGGCGCGCTCGCGCCCTTGCTGGACGGGACCGGCCAGAACCCGGTGGTGCTCTCGCTCACCTTCCTGGTGGCGATCGGCGCGTTTCATTTCCTCGCCGAACAACCGGTCGGTCAGCGTCTTAAGGCCTGGCTCGAAGCCGCCGTACGCCGGGCCATCCCGCTTTATCTCATCGGCTTTGGCGTGCTCCTCGCCTTCGCCACGCTGCAATATGTGGCGGGCGGCGGCGGCATTCCGTTCTTTCCCGCCGGCGGGTCCATCGCCGCGACGATCTCCGCCCTCGCGGTAGAGGTGTTGTCGGTGGTCACGGCGGTCGCCGAGCCGGTGGCGATCATCCTCACCGGCCTGGCGCTGAGCTGCCTCTTCATCCTGTCGGTCTATGTGGGCCAGGCCTGCCTCTCAAAGACGCTCGCGATCTTAAGCGCGGCGTTAGAGGCGGGCGCGGTATGCCGACGCTCGCGAAGCCTGCTCGCCGATGTGCGCGCCCAGAACGCCCGCGTCGTAGAGACCGCCCGCGCCGCGGCGGACGGGCGCGCCACCACGCCCGCCGACATCATTCGCCAGACCAAGGGCGCGATCATCACGGCCCGAGATCAGGCGATCCGGCCTTTGCGCCGCATCGCCCTGAAAGCCCGGCTTGAAGGCGTGGAGGACCTGGCGGACGCCGCCGAACTCATCGCCGTCACCGTGATCCGCGAGACCAAGGGTCTGGAGCGCCTGAAGCTCTCCGCCCTCACCGACACCATCGCCAGCATTGAAGCCGCGACCAGCCATGACGCCATGGAGCGTGCGCTGCTCGCCCTCTGCACCGCCCCCGATCTGGAGGACTGATCGCCATGACCTCGATCCGCAACGTACTCGCCGCCCTGGTGTTCGCCTTAATCGCCGCGCCGGCGGACGCCTTCGACAAACACGTCATCGTCGCGCTCGATATCTCCGCGAGCACGCCGCTGGTGACCAACCGCGCCTTCGCCGCCCGCGCCGCCAAGGCCGTGGACCGGTATCTCGCAGACCTTGAGACCGGCGACCGCTTCACGCTCGGCTATATCGGCGACTATGGCCTTTCCAGCGACCTTCAGCCCTGGGAGGCGACGCTGTCGCGCCGCACCCCGCCGATCAAAGTGCGCCGCTCCACCGAGCAACTGATCGCCGGCCTGCCAAGCCTCGTCACCGGCGGGCGCATCGACCGGGCGCAGAGCACCAATATCGTCGGTTATATCGAACTCGCCGGTTACAGCGTCGACTGCGCCCAGGTCGACACCCAGTTCATCATCCTCTCTGACGGCATTGAATCCTCCGACCGGGTCGACGGGCTAAAGCTGATGAATGGCGAGGCGCTGCTGCCCGCCGTCGCCGACGACCGCCTTCAAGGCTGCGCCCTCGTCATGCTTGGCGTCGGTCAGATCACTCAGGGCGCGACGCCCATGCTCACCCAACGCCTCGTCAAAGCCTGGGCGGACTGGGCCGCCGCCGCCGGCATGACCTTCACCCCGAAGCCGGGGCTCTAAGTCATGCCCTATACAGTCACCGTCAAATCCTACGGCCTCACCCTCGCCCCGTCGCAAGACGGGTTGGTCCTCCCCAAGCAGAAGTTTGACATAACTACTACAGGTTGTGTTATACTGAAGTATGGGATGTTCACGGTTGTACTAGGAAAGGCCGTGAACTGATGCAGCCCAATCTTGATAAATACCGCCCCTTATTGGCGGACATGGATCTCAGCGATGCGCAAAAAGACGACGCATTGCGGGCGCTCTGGTCCATCCTCAGCCATTTCGTCGATCAGGCCTTCGATGGGGATGCGGTGCAGCATGTCTTTGACGAGAAAGCTGGGCGCAAGACGGTGGAACAAACTGGCAATGATCGAAAACTTGATATAAAATTCGATAGTTAGCCAGAGAAAGGATCGATATCCCTGTGAGCGAAGACGCTGTCATATACCGCCGAGTCTCAGACGTCAGCCAAACCCAACGCGGCGATGGTCTGGGGTCGCAGGAAGCCCGCTGCCGGGAGTTTGCGACGTTTCGCGGGTTCGTGGTGCGCGAGGTGTTCACCGACGACACCACGGGCCGCTCAGCGGATCGTCCGGGTCTCAAGGCTATGCTCGCCTATCTGCGTAAGCGGCGCAGCAAGGCGACGACGGTGATTATCGATGACATCACTCGGATCGCACGCGGCATGGAGGTGCACCTTGAGGTGCGTAAAGCCATCCGCAACACCGGCGCGCAGCTCGTCTCGCCGTCGCTAGAGTTTAAAGACGATCCGGACTCGATCTTTATCGAAAACGTGCTGGCGAGTTTATCCGAGCACCAATCGGGCAAGAATCGCAAACAGACGCTCGACCGTATGCGCGGACGCATTCTCAATGGCTATTGGCCGTTTAATCCGCCAATCGGGTTGAAACGCGAAAAGCTGCCGCGCGGCGGCAACACGCTTGCGCCCGACGAGCCGATCGCATCGATTATCAAGCAAGCCCTAGAAGGCTTCGCCTCAGGCCGGTTTCAGACCCAAGCCGAAGTGCGCCGCTTTCTCGAAGCGGCCCCGGAATTTCCGAACAATCATAAGATCAATGGCCTCACCAATCAGCGGGTCAAGGACATGCTCACCAACCTGCTTTATGCCGGCCATGTGGCCTATCCCAAATGGGATGTGTCGCTGCGCCCAGGCCAACATGACGGGATCATCAGCTTTGAGACTTACCAGAGCAATCAAGAGCGCCTGTTCGGTAAACCGATCGCGCCGACCCGCAAGGACATTAGCGCGGACTTCCCGCTGCGCGGCTTTGTTTGCTGCGACGCGTGCGGCAATCCGCTAACGGCCTATTGGTCGTCGGGCAATGGCGGGCGCTACGCCTATTACCATTGCTTTCAGCGCGGCTGCGAGATGAAGGGTAAAGCGATCCGTAAAGACAAGCTCGAAGGCGATTTTGCCGAGCTTCTGCGCGGCGCGGTCCCGACCCAAACCCTATTCGAGGCCGCGCTCGCCATGTTTCGCGATCTGTGGGCCATGCGCCTGGAGCTGACCGGAGATCGCCGCAAAGCGCTCAAGCGCCAGCTCTCCCAAACCGACCAGCAGATCGAAGCGCTCGTCGAACGCATCGTCGCGACCCAAAACCCGCGGCTCATTCAGACCTATGAGCAGAAGCTCGAACGCATGGAGGCGGAGAAAGTCTTGCTCGAAGAGAAAATCGAAACATCCGGCCAGTTAACCGGGCGCGGCTCCCATGCCCTAGAGGACTCGTTTCGAACCGCGCTCGCCTTCCTGTCAAACCCGCTTAAACTCTGGAATTCCAATCGCTTAGAAGATCAGCGCACCGTCCTCAAGCTCACCTTTGCGGACAAATTGCGCTATCGGCGGTCCGAAGGATTTCGAACCATAAATTATACGTTACACTTCAAGCTCTTAGGGGAATTTTCCGTCGCAGAAAATGCGGTGGCGCACCCGAGAGGATTCGAACCTCTGGCCTCCGCCTTCGGAGGGCGGCGCTCTATCCAGCTGAGCTACGGGTGCATACCGTTCGCGAGATGCTTACGCCATGCTTACGCGAGATTTTCGGCTCCTTGAAGAGCGGACCCGATATCCGCTCAAGCCGTTGTTTAGTCACTTCTTTCTTCCAGCACCTTTCACGATCGCCAGACTTGACATCCGCCTTCGGAGGGCGGCGCTCTATCCAGCTGAGCTACGGGTGCTTGGTCGGCGCGATTGCGAACCGACCTTGTTGAGATAGCGGAGTTTCCGCTAAGGCGCAATCAAGTCGCGCCTAGAGCAGGATGAGCGCGATGATCGCAAAGCCTAAGACCGCGAAAGCCATGATCTAACCCTCCGAAGTCGAGCGCCCGTCGTCGGGCTCGATCGACACCGGCGGCGGCGCGCGCCAGGCTAGATAAGCCGCCGGTAAAAATAACGCCCAATAAAACAAGGCCGTCGCGCCTAGCCAGACGTGGTGCGCGTCCGGCGGTGGGATCATGTCCGCCGCCACGAACGCCGCATAGGGCCAGACGCCCAGCAAGCAGATTACCAGGACTTTGTGGGCGAAGGCGCCGGCGCGCGCGCTCCACAGGGCCTCCCGCTCGTCCAACGCATTGGCGTTGCGCAAGCTTATCCGATAGCCCATGCCGGCGATCGTCAGCAAAAGGGCTGTGAACGAGCCCACCGCCGCCAGAGCGCCGATCAGCCCTAAAACCGGATTTTCAAGGCTGAAGGCTCGGCCCACGGCGACCCCGCCCATGATCCAAAGCGCCGGCGCGATGAGCGCGACCAAACTCGCCGGGCGTTGGATGACGGGCCGCGACACCCAGACGCTCAATCGCGCCATCCAAACCGGTTCCGTGTTCAGTAGGCGGCCTAAAGCTTGGTCCGCGGCGAGCAATTTCGAATAAACGCTCATCGCGCACCCTCCTCTTCGATTGGCGGCGACTTGACTGTCCAAGCCACAACGCTCGCCAGCAACAAAACCGCAACCATCCCGACGCCGAAGAACAGCGCGTTCCAATGCGCCCACGTTGTCGGTCGCCAAAACGTCACGGATGCGGCCTCGCTAAACGCCGTGAGCATGACCGTTCCGCCGAGGCCGAGGAGAACCATGATCGCCAAGGTGAAGTAAGCCCGTTCGAAGGCGCGGCGTCGAACCATCATTTCACGCTCGTCCAGTCGGGCGGTGTCGTCCGCGACGAAGCGCTGGCGATGGCTGAGCAAGACGACAGCGGCGCACTCAAGGCTGAGCGCAACAAGCGCCAATCCCGCTAGATCGGTTAATCGATCTGCGCCGAGCCGAAGCCAGCACCCCATGACGTAGGCGCCCGGCGCCGCTAGGGTGACGCCCCGCAGCGCGTTAAGAGATGACGTCGAAGGCGCACCCTCGTGATCTTCGTAATATGGCAGCATAACTATTCCCCGGCTTTCTTAAGTTGTTCCGCAAGAGACCGAAACGGTTGAAGCGAAAACAACATTTCGATGGGTAGCTCGAAAAATTCGGAAATCTTTAGAGCAAGCTCCAATGAGGGGTTATAGTCGCCTCGCTCCAGATAACCGATGGTTTGGTAATTGACGTCCAAAGCTTCGGCGAGCGCCTTACGGCTCAAGCCGCGTTCCGCCCGCAACAGGGAAATACGGTTATAGATCTTAGTCATGCGGGCCTGTCCTCGAACGTGTCCTCCCGCGGCGGCGGCGCCACCGTCCAAGCGAGGCGGTAGCTCGGATAGACCGAGCTGATAAACAACGCTGTGCCGAAGAACAGCACAGCGTCTTCATAACTCGCGCCACCGCTATTGATTTCGGTGCTCATAAAAAATCCCATAGCAAACGAAAACAATATTAAACTAAGCCCGTAGCTTCTAGCCAAAACCTTATTACGTAATTGAATCTGAAGATCATCACCGCTGTGCCATATTATAAGAATCGTCTGTGCATAATCTTTCATAACATAGCTCAGTAAGTTGCCCACGAGTGCGAGAATCCACGCGTAAACGATGACGTCCAAAGCCCAACTGGGCTGATAGCGCTGCTCTTCCGGCAGAATTTGCCAAATGGTGAACGACCCGATGACATGCATCCAGAGCGCCAACGTTGTCCAAAACCGGTTCAGACCGACCGCAAGCCGCGCCTTCGCGCTCGGCTTGGCCGTTTTATCGTCAAAACTTTCGTCTAACATCGCCATCCCTTCATATTCAAAATCTAGCGTTGAGATGCTTCTCTCATATCAAACATATCCAGTCTAGCGAAAAATGTTGTAGACTCACAACAAAAAACCGCTTATCCCAATCTCGAGCGTGGGACGCCCCCCGCGGACGCCTGCCTGACGCGGAGCGTCTAACCGAATAAGGAGCCTGTCTGATGTTACGTTCTCGTTTGAAATTTAACGCCGTTTTGGCGAGCGCCTTGTGCGCGCTCTTCGGGTTTGGCGGTCCCGCTCAGGCCCAAGACGGCGAACCCGCGATCTGGACCGTGAAGGACCGGGACACTGAAATCACCCTTTTCGGCACCGTTCACGTGCTCGACCCCGCGTTAGAGTGGATGAGCGAGGACATGACCGAAGCGCTCAACGCCGCCCAAACCGTGTATTTTGAGGCCCCGGTGGACGGCGCGAACGCCCCGGAGGTGCAGGCTTTGATCGGAGAGCTGGGCTTAAACCCGCCCGGGGTGACCTTGAGTTCGCTGTTGTCCGAGCAGGGGCTTGAGGATTTCCAAATCGTCGCGGGCCGGCTGGGCGCGCCGACCACCCAGTTAGAAGGCTTCCGTCCCTGGTTCGCCAGCCTGCTGTTGGCGGTTCAGAACATCATCGCCAGCGGTGGCCAACCCGACGCGGGCGCAGATCGCCTGATCCATGCGCAAGTGGGCGAGGACCAGACCAAGCGATATTTTGAAACGGCCGAATTCCAATTGCGCTTGTTCGCCGGTCTGTCCGGGGATCAAGAAGTGGAAGCCTTCGAAGCCACGTTGGCCGAGTTGAAGGATAATCCGGATTTCCTGAACGATATCGTAGACCTGTGGCGGACCGGCGACGCCGCTGCAGTCGGTGACCTGCTCACGGAGTCCGCCCAAGAAGCGCCTGGCGTTTACGACCTCGTTTTCACGCAGCGCAATCAAGCCTGGGCGGAGGCGCTGGCGGATGTGATGGAGATGGAGACAGGAGAGATTTTTGTCGCCGTCGGTGCAGGGCATTTGGCGGGTGCGGATTCGGTCCAGGCCCTGATGTGCGAGAAGGGGTATAAGGTGCGTCGGGTGAATGGCCCACGACGGGTTCGGGGCTCGGTTTGCCGGTAAGATCAATTCCGATGCTGCGCTGCGGCGTTGACGAACGCGGACGCGTCGCCCCGAATGGGCGGCGCGTTGTCGTTTAAGGACCCCGATATGTTTCAGCGGGCGCTGGCCGGATGGGTGGTGAGCCTCCTTGTGGCACTCTGCGGGCGCGCTGAAGCCGAGCCTGCGCTTTGGCGGGTTTCGGACGCGGACACCGACATTACGCTGTTTGGCACGGTGCACGTCTTGCCGAAGACAGTTGATTGGCGCTCGCCGGCGCTTGATGCGGCGTTCGACGCGGCGGATACGCTTTACCTCGAAGCGCCGCTTGATCCACAAGCGCAGGAGGAGGCCGGTCGAGCGTTATTAGACTATGGCTATAACCGTCGCGGTCGGTTTTTGACCGGTCAGTTGTCCCGACCCGGTCGTCGAGCGCTTGAACGCCTTGTTGACCGGTTGGGCTTGCCGCTACAGGCGCTCCAACCCTTACGGCCCTGGCATGCGGGCATCGTCATCGGGCTCACCGTGGCGCGCCGGCAGGGCGCTGTGCCGAGCTTCGGCGCGGACGCCGCGCTTCATGAAGCCGCACTGGAGGCGGGAAAGTCGATCGCTTTTTTAGAGACGCCGATGGGGCAGCTCGCCCTGTTGGCCGGGTTCCCTCAACCCGTCGAGCAAAAACTCTTCGAAGCCTCCATTATGAGCTATGTCGAGACGCCTCAATCGTTTTCCGAGCTGACCGAAGCCTGGGTCGCCGGCGATCAGGCCACGCTGTCGCGGATCGTGGAAACGAATTTCGCGCCCACGCCCCAGGTCCGGCGCGCTTTGCTGACCGAGCGGAACCGGGACTGGCTTAAGGTGCTCGAGGCGCAGTTCAACGCGCCGAGGTCGGTGTTTTTCGCGGTGGGCGCCGCCCATTTTGTCGGCGCGGACGGATTGCTCGCCTTATTATGCGCCCAAGGCCGCGCGCCGGTGCGGATTGACCACGGTCAGGCCGAGCCGGTTTGCGCGGGGTCCGAGGCGCGGCCATAGGTCAACGCCATAAACACATCCTCCAAATCGGGCTCTTCGGTGTGCAGATCGCCGATCCTGAGCCCGCTTTGGTGAAACCGTTCAATGATTTCGGCCACCGATTGGCGGCCCTTAACGTAGCGAACCGCCAAGGCGCCGTCGGCGCGCAGCTCCACGTCAAAATCCGCTAAGCTGTCGGGCGCCGCTTTAATGGGTTCGCTGGGCTGGATGACCAGGGATTTTTGATCCATCCGCTTGAGCAATTGCGCTGTGGGTTCGCACGCCACCACCTCGCCCTGATCGATGATGGCGATCTGGTCGCACAGCTCTTGGGCTTCTTCGAGGTAATGGGTGGTCAGAACGATCGTCGTCCCGCGCGCATGCAGTTCGCGGACATAAGCCCATAATTGCCGGCGCAGCTCGATATCCACACCCGCGGTCGGCTCGTCGAGCACCAGGACCGGCGGGTCATGCACCAGCGCTTTGGCCACCAGGAGCCGCCGCTTCATACCGCCGGACAATTGACGCACATAAGCGTCCTTTTTGTCAGCGAGGCCCACCGCATCGAGGATCTCCATGGACCGGCGTTCGGACTTCGGCACGCCATAGTAGCCGGCTTGGAACTCTAAGCTCTCCAACGGGGTGAAGAACGGGTCCTTGTTCAGCTCTTGAGGCACGACCCCGATGGCGGAGCGGGCCTGTCGCGGCGCGTCATCAATGTCATAGCCCCAAATCGCCGCCTGGCCGCCGGTCTTCATCACCAATCCGGCCAAGATATTGATGAAGGTGGATTTGCCCGCGCCGTTCGGGCCCAGCAGCCCAAAGATCGATCCCCGTGGGACGCTTAAATCGACTCCTTTAAGGGCGTGTTTCGCCGGGGCGGTCTTGCTGGCGCGATAGGTCTTTTCCAGGCCTTGGGCGCAAATCGCGGCGGTGGGATCAGAACTCAGGGCGGTCTCTCCTTGGGCTTTGGCGACAAGCCTGGCGCGCGGATACCACACCGGTGCGGGGCTTGGCGACGTGCAAGCGTCTTCATGCGCTCAATTGACGGGCCGGCAGCGCGCACCCTATGGCTTAAGTCTGATCCTGACTTACAAGAGACTGTCCCATGGCGACGACGCTGGAGCCCCCCGAAACCATCATGGTCGACACCCCGCGCGTGTGTTGCGACGGCGGCGGCGGCGCGCTGGGTCATCCGCGGGTGTTCTATGATGTCGGCGCGGATGGCGCGGTGGTGTGCGGGTATTGCGGACGGCGGTTCATCTTAAAGGGCTCGCCTGCGGATCCCGACGTCGCGGCCGCGTGAGCCCGCCCGCGGACGATCGCGCACACGTCGGCGGGCGAACCCGCCTCATCGGTTTGGGCCTAGGGTTGCTGGTGGCGTTCGGGCTTCAAGCGGTTCCGCCTAGCGAAGCGCTTAGCCGGGACGCCTTGATCGTCGCGGGCCTGGGCCTCTTGATGGCGATTTGGTGGGCGACCGAAGCGATTCCCATTCCCGCGACAGCGCTCTTGCCCATCGCGGTTTTACCGTTCTTAGGCGTGCTTAGCGTTGGGGAGGCGAGCCGACCTTACGCCAGTCCCACGGTGATGTTGCTTTTGGGCGGGTTCATCATTGCGCTGACTTTGGAGCGCTGGGGCCTGCATAAGCGGATTGCGCTGAATATTGTCGCGCGGGCGGGCGATCGACCGCGTTTCATCGTCTTGGGCTTTATGGCGGCGGCGGCCCTCTTATCCGCGTGGATTTCCAACACAGCGACCACTTTGATGATGTTGCCTATCGCGCTCTCCGTCATTGACGCGGAGCGGGAGGGCATGGGCGCTTCGGGCTTTGGCGTCGCGCTCTTGCTGGGCACGGCCTATGCGGCGAGCGTGGGCGGGGTGGCGACGCCCGTGGGCACGCCCACCAATTTGATCGCGCTCAACGCGTTGGGCGAGGCGGGCTATGAGATCGCGTTTCTGGACTGGATGCTATTGGGCCTGCCCATTGTGTGGGTGTTCGTGCCCTTATCCTGGTGGGTGCTGACCCGTGTGCTGGCGCCGACGCCGGCCCAGGCCGCGGGGGGCGCGGCAGCGCATGTGCGGTCCGAACTTGCCGCCTTAGGCGGGGTGAGCGCGCCCGAAGCGCGCACCGCGCTCGCCTTCGCCGTCATCGCGCTGGCGTGGATGGGGCGGGAGGTTTGGATCCAAATCCCCGGCTTGTCGGGGCTATCCAACACTGGGATCGCTGTGGCGGGCGCTGTTGCGATGTTCTTGATCCCCGCCGGCGACCGAGACCGACCCGCTGAGCGGTTGATGAATTGGGAAACCGCAGAGCGCTTGCCCTGGGGGGTGATCATCCTGTTTGGCGGCGGCATTAGTCTCGCCACCGCCATGCAGTCCACCGGGCTGGCCGCATGGCTAGGCGCGCAAGCGGGCGGGCTGTCCGGGCTACCGCCGATCCTCTTCATGCTGGCGCTCGTGGCGGGGATCATCTTCCTCACCGAACTGACGAGCAATGTGGCCACCATCACCGCGTTCTCCCCTGTGGTGCTGGCGATCGCGTTGGGCGCCGGCGCGGACCCCACCGCCATCTTGGCGCCCGCGGCCATGGCGGCGAGTTTCGCCTTCATGCTGCCCGTCGCCACGGCGCCGAACGCGGTCGTCTACGCCTCCGGTCGGGTCAGCATTGCGCAGATGATCCGAGCGGGGTTTTGGCTCAATTTGTTGGGGCTTGGGGTGATTGTCGGACTGACGTCCGGCTTATCCGGCGTGGTCTTCTAGACCGTCAGGCGAGTCGTCGCCATCGCCCGATGATATCTTAAGGGATCGCGCTGGGCATTGCGAAAAACCGGTAACCCCTTTTTCGCCCGGCGCTTTAACGCGCGTCGGCGCAGATCTCACCCAACACCGTATCATCGGCGTTCAGGGGGAACGGGGTCACGCGCGCCTCGCCTTGGGCGAGCGGGTAGGGGATCTCCGCCTCCGCCGCATAGCGCGCGCGCGCGGCGCCGTCCAAACGCCGTTTCGGTGCGATCCGCGCCATGCGTATCGGCTCGTCACGATCCCAAACCGCGCTGACCAAGCTGACCAGATCGACGATCCGGCCCGCGTCGGGGTCCCCCGGCGGGGCTTGGAGCGCGTAGTAAAACTCCCCCAGATAGACCGCCGCGCCAGCCTCCACGTCGAAGGTCAAAGCGCCCAGCGCGAAGCACACTTCGGTCCCTGGCGCGCCCTCCAGCTCCAGCGCACGCAGGGCGTAGGTGCCGGGATCGAGCTCCGCAATCACCTGATGGCCGCGACCCGGACCAGAGCGCACGGCTAACTGGGGTTCGGACTCCACCGTTTCTAGCACCAGCCTCAGCGTGTTGTGCAGCGGATAGATATTGGCGAACCCGGCCTGGCGCGTGCTGGGCGCTAATTCGCCGCGCGCGGCGTCGAACCGGGCGATTTCGAGGGTCGCGCGTTTGTACTCGCCCACGGGATGGCTAAGCCCGAACACCACCGCGCCCTGTGCGGGGTTGGTTTCAAAACCTGCGCCGACCCGCTGGGTGTCCGTCAACCCGCAGCCGCTAAACGCCAGGCTTAGCGCTGCGCCGATCATCGCCGTTCGAAAGGTCATCCGCTTATCCCGCTGGCGCCCCTGCGCGCGCGCCTTTATGGAGGAGCATAACCTAAGGGGACAAGAGGAGGTGGGCATGGCGCAGCATCGTCCGGTGGGGCCGGGGGACCGGGTCTTTTTGGTGGACGGGTCGGGCTATATTTTCCGCGCCTATCACGCCTTGCCGCCGTTGAGCCGGAAATCCGACGGCCTGCCCGTGGGCGCGGTGTCGGGCTTTTGCAACATGTTGTTCAAGCTGATGGAGGACATGAAGGCCTCCGACGCGCCGACCCATTTGGCGGTGATTTTCGATAAGTCCGAGCACACTTTTCGCAATGAGCTTTACCCCGAGTATAAGGCCCACCGTCCGCCGGCGCCCGAAGACCTGGTCCCGCAGTTTCCGTTGATCCGGGATGCGGTGCGCGCCTTCGGCTTGCCCTGCTTGGAGATGGCGGGATTTGAGGCCGACGACCTCATCGCCACCTACGCCCGCCAAGCCGAAGCGGAAGGCGCGGAGGTGGTGATCGTCTCCTCCGACAAAGATTTGATGCAATTGGTGAGCGACAAGATCACCCTGCTCGACACTATGAAGTCGAAATCCATCGACGCCCAGGGCGTGATGGAGAAGTTCGGCGTTGGCCCAGACAAGGTCATCGAGGTTCAAGCGCTGGCGGGGGACAGCGTGGACAATGTCCCCGGGGTGCCGGGTGTCGGGGTGAAGACGGCCGCGCAATTGATCGAAGAATATGGCGATCTGGAAGGGCTCCTGGCCGCTGCGCGCAATGGCGAGATCACGCAGAAAAAACGTCGGGAAAACCTTGTCGACCACGCGGAAGCGGCGCGCATCTCCAAAACACTCGTCACGCTGAAAACCGATGTGGCGGTGGAGGATCCGCTTGAGGCCTTCGGCTTGGACGAGCCCGATCTCGACACCCTGACCGCCTTTCTTGAGGCCATGGAGTTCCGCACCCTGACCCGGCGGGTGAAGGAGGCGCTGACCGGCGCGCCAGCCTCCGCGGATGCGGCCGCCGAAGAGAGCGGGGTTGACCGCTCGAAATACGACACCGTGGACACGCTGGAGGCGCTCGACGCCTGGATCGCGCGCGCCCATGAGGCCGGCGTGATCGCGTTCGACACAGAGACCGACAGCCTAGACGCCGCGGCGGCGATCCTTGTGGGCGTCAGCCTGGCCGTAGGACCCAATGCGGCGTGCTACATCCCTTTGGGCCATCGGGGCGGGGATTTGGCGGAGGGGGCGGAGGGCCCAAAACAAATCCCGCTCAAGGACGCGCTCGACCGGCTTAAGCCCCTGCTCGAAGCGCCCGGCGTTTTGAAAGTCGCGCACAATTTCAAATACGACGCTGCTGTGTTGGCGCGCTACGGCGTGCGCGTCAGCCCCCATGACGACACGCTGCTAATCTCCTATGTCCTCGCTTCAGGCCTGCATGGCCATGGCATGGACGAGCTGAGCGAGCGCCGGTTTGGCCACACCCCCATCCCGTTCAAGGAGGTGTGCGGCTCGGGTAAGTCGATGATCACGTTCGACCATGTGGCTGTGCCTCAAGCCACCCAATACGCCGCTGAAGACGCCGACATCACGCTGAGGCTCTGGCGCGCCATGAAGCCGGAGTTACAGCGCGCGGGCCTGCTCACAGTTTATGAAACGCTCGAACGCCCGCTCGCTCCGGTGATTGCGGATATGGAGCTGGCCGGGGTCAAAGTGGACCCGGACACGCTCTCAAGGCTTTCCGGTGATTTCGCCCAGCGCATGGCGGGGCTTGAGGCGCAGGCCCATGAGTTGGCCGGTCATCCGTTCAATTTGGGCAGCCCCAAACAGATCGGCGAGATCTTGTTCGGCGAGATGGGTTTGCCCGGCGGGAAGAAGACCAAGACCGGCGCCTATTCGACCGGCGCGCAAGTGCTCGAAGAACTCGCCGCCGTGGGCCATGACCTGCCCCAAACACTGCTCGATTGGCGGCAAATCTCGAAGTTGAAATCGACCTACACCGACGCCCTTCGCGAGGCGATCAACACCGAAACGGGGCGCATCCACACCTCTTACTCCATGGCGTCGACCACGACCGGTCGGCTCAGCTCCTCGGATCCGAACCTGCAGAACATCCCGATCCGCACCGAAGCGGGGCGGAAAATCCGCGCCGCTTTCATCGCCGAGCCGGGCCATGTTCTGATCGCGGCGGACTATTCCCAGATCGAGTTGCGTCTGCTCGCCCATATCGCCGACATCGCCGCCCTCAAACAGGCCTTCGCCGAGGGGCTCGACATCCACGCCATGACCGCAAGCGAGATGTTCGGCGTGCCCGTGGACGGCATGGACCCGATGGTGCGCCGGCGGGCCAAGGCGATCAATTTCGGCATCATCTACGGCATTTCCGCCTATGGCCTGTCTAACCAACTACAAATTCCGCAAGGCGAGGCGGCGTCCTACATCAAGGCGTATTTCGAGAAATTCCCCGGCATCAAAGCCTATATGGAGGACACCAAGGCCGCCGCGCGCGAGAAGGGTTATGTGGAAACGATTTTCGGCCGCCGCATTCACTGCCCCGACATAAAGGCCAAAGCGCCCGCCAACCGCGCCTTCGCCGAACGCCAGGCGATTAACGCGCCGATCCAAGGCTCAGCGGCCGACGTCATCCGTCGGGCGATGATCCGCATGCCGGAAGCCTTAAAGGCCGAAGGCTTGGCCGCGCGCATGCTCCTCCAAGTCCACGATGAACTGGTGTTCGAAGCCCCAGAAGCCGAAGCGGACGCGGTATGCACACTCGCCGCCGACGTGATGGTAAAAGCGCCCCTGCCGGCCAACGCGATCTCGGTCCCGTTAGTCGTGGACGCGAAAGCCGGCCAAACCTGGGGCGAGGCGCATTAGGGCGCGCGCCCAGTTTTGCGGGAGCGGCGATTCCCGCGAAGTTTCCGATGCGCCGTTTTCCACCGCTCGGAGCAAAGCCTCCAGAGCGGCGAACCGGTGTGTCAAAAAAGGGGCGTAGTCCGCCTCATCGGAGCGCTGAATTTGGCCGCGTGGTCCGGAGGCCACAGAAGTCCCAACGCCCAAGCCTCCGCCGCCTGCTAAAGCGTTTTTAGCAAAACTGTAAGCAGTTTTGCGATTCGAAAACGCCATCAATCACAAACGTGCGGCCGATTCTCGACTCGGGATCAAATTGAAACGGCGCTACCGCCACTCCCGCCAACTCATATGGGCGGTTAGCCCGGCGAACAAAAAGGCCCCCAAAACCATGGCGTTGCGCAACACCAACTCCGCCTCGGCTGGGTCGCGCGCCATCATGGCCATGGGCATGAGCCAAGGCAGGTGGGCGGTAGTGTCGCGAATGGCGCCCGCGACGGCGAAAAACGTGCCGCCAATGCCCACAGCGATCGGGGCGGCGAAGCTGGAGAACCGCAACGCCACCCACAACTGGATCGCCATGAGCGGCCAAGCCGCCAGGATCATCGACCCGAACCGGCGCAACACCTCGCCCCAGGGCGTCGCCCCGGGGACTGCGTGCTCGGGCCAAAGCGCGCCGGTGATTGCGCCCGCGCTGAACAGCCCGCCGATCAACAACGCCGTGCTCAGCAGGGTTAGCAGATTGATCGCCGTGATCTTCGCCGCGAACACGGCCCAGCGCGGGGTGGGCGTGGTCAGGATCACCGACCAGGTGTTGGTGCGATGTTCGCAATAGCCCAGAAGCGCGGTCAGCCCGACCACGGTCATGGGCAGCATGAAGGCGCTCCACAAACCCGCAGCCCCGAGCCAATAGATCGTCCAGTTGAGCGGCACTTGGCTGGTGTGCATCACCAAGGCGCTAAAGCCGGTCATAATGCCCGGGCCGGTGAGTACGAGTAGGATCACCAACAGCCAATTCAGCTTACGCGCCTCCGCGCGTAACGCGCCGATCATGTCACCGCCGTGTCGGTCAGGGTCAGGAACACGTCCTCCAAGCTGGAGGCGGTCGTGCTGAGTTCGCTCACTTGCACGCCGGCTTGAACCAGAAGCCGGTTCGCCTGCGCCGCGGTCTCATCGGGGGGCTCCGCGCCTTGGGGCTCCACCCTCAGCGCATGGGCTTGGGCGCCCGGGGCGGCGGCGAAGCCGGCCGCATGCAGGGCGTTAAGCGCGCGCTCGGGCGCGTCAACGCGGATGCGGATTGCGCCGCCCCCGGCCGCGCGTAAGGCCTTGACCGCGCCCTGATGGATCACCCGACCCTGGTGCATCAGCACCACATGCTCGGCCATTTCTTGAACCTCGAGGATCAAATGGGAGGAGACGAATACGGTGGCGCCGGTGCGCGCGGGCAGATCGCGGATGAAATCGCGCATCTGGCGGATGCCCGCGGGATCGAGCCCATTGGTCGGCTCGTCCAGGATCAACAAGTCCGGCTCGCCCATCAGCGCGCGCGCAATGCCCAACCGTTGGCGCATGCCCAAGGAATACCCGCCGGCGCGCCGATCTGCGGCTTGGCTGAGATCCACCAGATCTAAAGCCGCGTCGACGGCGTATTTGGGCGCACCGATCAGGTCGCGGGTGATCAGGAGGTTCCGCCGGCCGGTCAGATGCGTGTTGATCGGCGGGGTCTGCCCCACCGCGCCCACCCGCTTTCGCGCGCCCCGCCAGTCCCGCGCGAGATCGATGCCGCCCGCGCGCACCCGGC
>JBHJGU010000041.1:0-13455 GCA_050331475.1 Maricaulaceae bacterium
GGGGGTGCTCATGGCTGCAGGGGCGGGGGTCTGTTTCGGTCTGCCGGCGTGCGGGGGCGGGGCCGCCGCGGCGGGCCTGGGCGGGGTGGGACTGGCCAGCGGGTCCGAGGGTCGAAACGCGCTGGGCGAACCGCTGGCGCGGATGGGGGTGGCTTGGGCGGCGGCCGGGGTCGCGGCGCCCGCATTGGGCCTATTAATTTACGGCGCTTGTCGGGTTTTGACAGCGCAGGGCGGAGGCGCGTCATGATCGGATTGGAGGGGATGGCGGCGCTGGGCGCGGCGCTGGGAATACTCACCATGGCCTGGATATTCGCCCGACTGTCCCCGCCGGACGGCGGCTCCGCCGACGGGGTGTCGGTCGGGGACATCCGGCAAGCCCGGACAAGCCTGATGCGATCGGACACCCCGTGGGGGGCGTTGATCGCCAAGGGCGCGGCGGCGCGGCGCATGATTTACGGGGCCGTGGCGTTGGTGTCCGCGAGCGGTTTCGTGTTCCTCGCCCACGCCAACCGACTGCGCGAAATCGCGGATTGGGAGGCGAAATTGAATGCGCAAACCGCCCGCTTTCGCCAGTTGGAGGCCCAGCTCAACGAGACTCAACGCAGCTTGACCGAAGCGAGAGACGCCGCCGACCGGGCGGGCGACGCGGGATTGGAGGCGCGTTTGGAATCCGTGCTCGAGACCCAAGCGCTCAAAGACGAAATTGACGAGTTGGAAGATGCGGTCGACGAACGGGACGACCGGATCGAAGAACTTGAAGAAGAACTCGAAGCCCTGCGTGGACAACGCGGCGAGCGGACACGGTTCTGACGGGGTTGCGGAGCCAGACGCCCACCGTCCCGCTCCACAACACCAATATTAACGAGATTTCTCCATTTGGGCCACGAGTGAAAGTTCGAAATCCGCCCCTTGATACTTGATATGGGGTTGAACTTTCATGTCGACCTTAAAGAAGCCCGGCTTACCCGGCCAATCCTCCACCAATATCTCCGCGGCTTGCAGGGGCCGTTCGCTCAAAAGCCGCGTGTCCTTCGGCTTATTGGCGATGATGTAGTTGCGGATCCATTTGTTCAGCGACTCCTGCAGATTGGCCCGGTCAATCCAACTGCCGATATTCTCGCGCTGAAGGATTTTGATGAAATGCGCCAATCGGGTGATCAACATAGTGTAGGGCAACTGAGTCGAAAGGAAGTGATTGGCCTGGGCGGCGCGCGCCTCGTCGGTGTTGCCGTACTCTTTGGGGCGGTGCGCGCTCTGGGCTGCGAAAAACACCGCGTTGTTGGCGTTCTTGCGCATAGTCAACGGCACGAACCCTTTGTCCGATAAGATATACTCCAAATTGTCGGACAAATAGATTTGGGTCGGCGGCATCACATGCTCCAACCCGTCTTTCATGAACATCGGCGTTGGTAAGTCCTCGACCTGACCGCCGGACTGCGGCCCGATCACGTCCATGCACCAGCGATAGCTGCGGAAGCTTTCCGACATCCTCGCGGCGAAAGCGAAAGCCGCATTGCCCCACAAATAATCGCCCGCGTCCTCGCCCGCATTCTCCTTATAGCGGAACGAAGACTGCGCCCCCGGCGCCAGATCATAGACATTGCGCAGCATGAAATGCGGCAAAGTCAGTCCGACGTAGCGCGCGTCTTGGGTTTCGCGGAACCGGTTCCAATGGCCGTAGCGCTTGACATCGGCCATGACGGCGGCGAGTTGGGCCTGGGTGCGCGGCAGGTCCGCCCAATTATCTTTGCCGAAAAACTCCGGCCCGGCGGACGCAATCAGCGGCGCATGCGCCATGCTGGAGACCGAGGCCAACAGACCCAAAAGATCCACGTCACGCTGGCGCGGGGTAAACTCGAAATTCGCTACAACGGCGCCGAATGGCGTGCCGCCGTGCCCGCCCAATTCTTGGGTGTAGAGCTTTTCAAAATAACCGCTTTCGTCGACCCCATCTTCATCAAGGTCGCTGTGAAGGTCCTCCTTCGTCGCGTTCATCAGATAGACTTCGATATTCTCCTCAAGCGGAGAATGGTCGACCAAATACTTCAAACTCCGCCAAGCGGATTCGAGCTCTTTGAATTCCTTATGATGCAGTACTGCGTCGAGCTGAGCGGAGATTTTCTGATCGATGCGTTCGAGCGCCGCCTCCACCAGCTTGGCGTTAATCCGATCTTCGCCAAGATTGAAGCTGCCTTCTTCGATTTGGAAGAACAGCTGACGCAGCACCTCGATGAGGCCGAGTTGGATATCTTCACGGCGCTCAGCATCGCCTTCGGGTACGCCGCTCACATCGACGGCTTGAACCGCGAGCGCGTTCACCGCGCCATCCGGATGGGGCTCCACCAAAGCGATGGGCGGGGCGTCTTGAACCAAAGTCTCCGTCATAGCGAGCTCCTTATTCCGGCCGGTCGGCGTCGGGCGCCGGTAACCGCGGTTGATAGTGTCCGGCAAAATCCGATTTGATTTGTTCGAATTTGGTTTTGTCTTCGATGGCGTCTTGGACAATTTTCCTGAATTGTGGTTGTGTTTTCATCGGATTTAAAACTGCTAGAAGCGCTTCACGTAGCCGGAAAACCTTATCGAGTTCCGGTGAGCTTTTCCGCAATTGTTCAATCACGGCGGCGGGCTCGAAGTCTTTCATACTGGAAAAGCTGATATTCACCGCGATGTCGCCAGATCCCTCACCAAACAGCATGTTGGGCGCGGTGAAGGCCTTGTTGATCCGATAAGTCGCCATGACATCATCGAAATTTTTCCGGTGGATTTGGCGCATGGGGCGCTCTTTGATGTCGCCGGCCGGATCGGCGTCATCGCCCTGGCCGATGAAATCGCCCACCACGAGGTATTTCATCGGGATTTCCGGGATCTCCTGAAGGCCTTGCTCGGAGTCGTACTTGATATTGATGCGGCCTTTCGGGGCGACGCTGGGCTGGCTAGGCATAGGCGTGTCTCCTGGGTTCGGGCGGGATTAGAGTGTGTCGTTTAAAGTCTGCGCTGAGACGGCGGCGCGACCGGGGTCGAGGCCCGCCAAGGCGGCGAGCGCATCGGCGGCTTGGACCTGGCGGCGGGTCTGTAAGGGTTCGGGGCGCAACTGGCTGCGCGCGCGCGCCCAAACATCGAGGAAATCGCCAAAAGCTTGCGCCGCCAGTTGGGGCTCCCACTGGGACAACTCGAACCGGCGCGCCTGGTCTTGCAAACCCAGCAACACGTCCATCGCCAGATCGAGCCGGTCAGCGCCCGCCGCAGCCTCCGCCGCGGCCAACCCGGCGCGGAACCGTGAACGCGCATCGGAAAACGGCGGAGCGAGCAGACGCGCTAGGGCCGCGTCCACGGCTTTGGCTTGCGCGGCGTCGCCCTCATCACCGCCGACTTTGGGACGCACATCGTCGATAAAGGTCTCAACCGCGTCCGCAGGCGCCGCCCCGCCGCCAAACCGGGCTAGCCAGGTCAAGGTCTCCGGGCTCGCCGTCGGCCGGCCCGACTCGAAACGCGCCTTCGCCAAGTCTGGGAAACGCTGCAGCCAGAACGCAGCGCCTGCGGCGACCACGTTGAGCGCCGCCGCGCCGCGCTCGCCCTGGACCTCCAGCGCTTGACCCAGGGCGGCGTGATGATCCAGCCAATACGGCAAGTCCGCCGCCGCAATGTCGCAATCCGCCAGCCGCTGGGCGGCGGCGTCATCGGCGACGGTGGAGGCTTGTCGCGCCAAGGCGTTGAGCCGCGCGAGGTCATCCTCGTCCGGCTCGCGCACCATTGACCAATCGGGCGCCGAGCCAAAGCCGAGCCGCATTTGACCGCGCAGGCGCAGCAAGGCGTAGCCGCGAGGGTCTAGCGGGTCTTGCTCAAACGCTTCACGCGCCCAAGCCGCTAGAAGGTCATCTGCGCCGCTTAAACTCGGTGGCTCAATGGGCGTAGACACGGACGCCGGGGCCGGGTCGACAGTCGGGGACGCCGCAGGCTGAGCGGTCGCGCGCGCTGGCTCGGGTTCGGGCTTAGGCTCCGGCTCAGGTTCGGGCTCCGGTTCAGGCTTTGGGATTTGCGCAATAAAAGGGGCGATGGCGGCGGCGATTTTTCGCCAATGCCGGTCGAATTTTGGGTGAAGCGAGCCTGAAATCTGCGCCAATCGAGCCAATCCGTCGCCCACGGCGCGCCAAAGCTGGGCTTGCGCATCCGTCAGCTTGGAGGGGTCTGGGGCTCCGTCCGCGTCCAGCGGCGCCGCCCTTGGCGTACGCTCGACAATGGCCGAGATGACTGCGCCCACGCCGCTGCGCCGGGCCGCCTCCTCGGCGGGATGCAAGGCCTCGCCAAAGCGCTCGACCAGGCCTAAAAACACAGCAAGCCCTTTGCCGAGACCCTCGACACCCTCCTCCAGAAGCCAAAACAGCACCAAGCTCCAGGCCAGTCGAACGTCTTTAGCCTCACTCTCCAAGGCGCGCCGCAAGCGCAGCGCAATGTCAGCCGCCGGCGGACTGTCCCCTTGGCGCATTAAGAGGAACGCGCCATGGGCGGCGTAAAGGGGACCGTCCGGGTCATCCTCCAAAGCCGCGCCGACGCCGGTGTCACCGATTGGCGCCAAACACGCGGCGACCCGGTCATCACCCTGAGCTAATGCGCCTTCTAACCCGGCCGCGTCAGGTCTTGACGGCGCCGACCCCGCTTTCACGGCGGGCGGCGCTGCGGGACTTGCTTCGATCGCCTTTTCGGGCGCGGCGGCCTTGGCCCCCGGCGCCGCCTTGGGATCAACGCTTAGTCCGGCTTCGGCGAGCACGGCGACCAGCGTATTGACTTGACCAGCCAAGGCTTGGGCGAGGGGGACGCGTTGCGCGGCCGCGGCCCGAAGCCGGGCGCGCTCCAGGGCGAACACCGCGTCGCGTAACCCCGCCCGCTCTTGCTCACCTTGAGGGAACGCGCCGCGTTCGTCCTGGTAAGCCCACCATTCGGGCAGCGGTTTCAGCGCAGCGTTTAAGCCTTTGGCTTGGCGCATTGGATCCGGATCGTGAACCTCTTCGGGCGCGGCGTCGATCACCGCCTCGATCAAAGCGCACCCCTCGGCGAACCCTTGGGGCCCCCGGCTCAAGGTCCAAGCCAGCACTAGAAACCCCATGGCGTGGAAAGACTTTCGCCCTTGCGTCAGCACAGTTTCGGCTTGGGGCTCAAGGGCCGACCAATCCACGCCGTCAGGGCCCTGACTGCGATAGGCGTTCAAGGCGCGCTTGACGTCGCTCAACGCCTCTTGCACGTCGCCGTCCAACGGGGACGGCGCGCTGAGCCGATCAAGACGCTGATGATCGTAGGCTGCGAACGCCATTTACGGTCCGGCCTAGTGGTCCCAATTGTCGGTTTGGACCGTATTGGCGATCAAATGCTCCCACTTTATCTTGCGATAAGCGAAGCTGACCGCTTCCATGTGGTGCATGTGCTTCTGCGCCGGATCCAACGCATTGGGGAAATAGGTGCGGATCGCTGTGATCGTGGCGCCCTCGCAGGAGATCTTAAAGTATTGCTCCTCGAAGCCAGACGGATTAGTTCGGTAAAAATCGAGCTCTAATCGCGTAATCTGCTCGCCTGCAGCGAGCATATCGTATAGATCTGGAGATGATGAATCGAAAATCTTATGAATTGTGAACCCTAAATGCCGGCGACGACCGGACGGTTGTCCAGTTTGCTCGTCTTTCGGCATTTCGATCAGGCCCTCCATGCACTGAACCTGGATCCGATCCCTATGGCTGTTCTTCGATAACCGACCGACGCTGTTCTCACTCATCGCGCCGGTGGTGACAGGACCTTTTTTCGCCCCCTCGATTAACAAATACGCTGGCGTCGGCATGGCTTTCCCCTGTGCTGCTCTGCGCTGCAAACGTGCTGCGCATCCCCACTTGCAGAATTTTCGAGTACAGCCTCTACCATGGGCGTCGAGCGCCGCCTAGAGTTTGGTTGTAAATTTATTAACAACGCTTCTTTCGGAAGCCGCTCAATGCGGGCAGTCCGATAAAAAGCGCGCAGTTTTTCAGGGGCGCAGAAGCGTCCACCCGGCCATTCAAGGCCAAATGCCGGGGGCGAGCGGCGATTGGGCCGGTTAGTGAAGCTTCAATTTCGGCCGGATCACCGCGTTCACATGGCCCATGACAATGAGCACCAACCCCTTCAGCCAGCCATGGATCGCCATGAGATGCATCCGGTAAAGCGACACATAGACAAAGCGCGCGAGCCGGCCTTCCACCGCCATGCGCCCGCCGATTAAATTGCCCATGAGCGAGCCAACCGTAGAGAACCGCGAGAGCGACACCAGGGACCCGTGATCGCGGTAGACGAAGGCGCGCATCGGTCGTTTTTTCTCGATCAGCGCCACCAAATTATCGAACGCGGTTTCCGCCATTTGGTGGGCCGCCTGGGCGCGCGGCGGGATCGGTCGCTCAGCGCCCTCAGGCACGAAGCACGCACAGTCCCCGATCGCAAAAATCCGCTCGTCCCGCGTGGTTTGCAGCGTCGGCAGAACCTGAAGCTGATTACCGCGATTGGTCTCCAACCCGCCAATATCCTTGAGGAAATCCGCGCCACGGACGCCGGCGGCCCACACTTTCAGGTCCGCGCCGATCACATCGCCGGATTTCGCGTGCAGGCCGTTTGCGTCAACTTTTTCAATTTGGGTGGAGGTTAGGACCCTAACGCCTAAGGCCTCTAGTTCCTCATGGGCCGCTTGGGCGAGCTTTTCCGGCAGGGCGGGCAGGATGCGGGGGCCGGCCTCGATCAGGGTTACTTTAAGCCGGCTCTCGTCGAAGACTTCGAGGCCGTAATACCGCAGCGCCGCAGCCGCGTTAAACAGCTCAGCAGCCAACTCCACCCCGGTCGCGCCGCCGCCGACGATCGCCACACGCACGTATTCGTCCGCCCTCGTGTTCAAAATCATCGTCCGGGAGACGCGCAAACAATGGTGCAGCAGCTTTTGGCGGAATCGGTCCGCTTGGCTGCGGCGATCCAAAAACACGCAATGGTCTTTGACGCCGGGGGTGCCGAAATCATTCGACACCGATCCCACCGCCATCACCAAATAATCATAGCGGATACGGTGCCGGCCCATGACCTCGCCGCCGTCCTCGTCCATGAGCGGAGCGATCACCACGTGTCGGGTCATCCGGTCGATATCCTCCACCTCACCGAGGAAGAACCGATAACCCCATTTGTGGCCATGGGCCCGGTAGCCCAACTCATCCATGTTCGCGTCTAAGGATCCGGCGGCCACTTCATGGAGCAAAGGCTTCCAAATGTGCGCGGAGTTCCGCTCAATCAGGATGATGTCATAGTATTTCTTACGGTACCGCTTGGCGAGTTTCGCCACGAGCTCGAGACCGCCCGCGCCGCCGCCCACGACAACGATTTGGGTCTTCTTGATATGCGGCGGCGGTTTGGGCTGCGCTTTCGCATGCCGCTGCGGAGTGGTCAGCCGGCCCGTGGGGGCTTGGTCTTCGGTCGCGCTCATTCGCTCGGCCACGCTCATGCCAACATCTCCATTCGCCAATAGGCTCAAAATATTTCGCACCCGCACAGTGTCGAGCGTCTTTCGCCCTGAAGGCGCCCAATCCACAACCCGTGTCCGAAAGGTGGCGCGGTTTTGGGCCCGCCCGGCGCTATTGACGACCTTACAGAGCACAGCCCGTGCGGAACGAGGCGACAACACCGGCAAAGCTCGCCAAACGAGCAATCAGCGGCCTGCGGCGACACAACACGCGGTCTTGTTTCGCTTAATGACGGTCAAGGCGTTCCGTTCGCGTGAAAACACGCTAGGCTATCTCACCTTCGTTCGTCGCCCGCATCGTCGCCCCCCGCGCAGAGGATACTCCGCCATGGCCGCCACCGACACCGCCAACCCGCTTAGCCTGTTGACCCAACGGTCCAACGATATCCTCGCCTCGCTTGTTGTATTCCTGGTCGCCTTGCCGCTTTGCATGGGCATCGCCATCGCGTCCGGCGCGCCGCCGGCTTTGGGACTGATCACCGGGATCATTGGCGGCTTGGTGGTGGGCACGCTGGCGGGATCGCCGCTCCAGGTCAGCGGACCGGCGGCGGGGCTCGCCGTGTTGGTGTTCCAATTGGTCGACGAACAGGGCCTAGAAATGCTGGGACCGGTCTGCCTGATCGCGGGTGGGCTGCAGCTTATCGCTGGCATCCTCAAGCTGGGGCAATGGTTCCGAGCGATTTCTCCATCGGTCATTCACGGCATGTTGGCCGGGATCGGGGTGTTGATTTTCGCCTCGCAGTTTCACGTCATGTTAGACGCAGCCCCCGTCGGCGGCGGAATACAGAACTTAATCGCCATTCCTGGGGCGATCTGGAATGCTGTCACCCCGAGCGACGATCCCAACATGAACCATCATTGGGCCGCTCTGGTCGGCGTTTTGACCATCGGCTCCACAATCGCTTGGAACCGGTTCAAGCCGCAAAATTTGAAAATGATCCCCGCGCCTTTGGTCGCCGTCATTGTTGGCTCCGTTGCCGCGGTCTTCTTACAGCTGCCTGTCGCGCGCGTGGACGTTCCCGCCGGGATCACCGAGTCCCTGAACATCCCCACCGTTGACGCGCTCGCCCGTATCATCGATCCGGAGATTTTGCTGCTTGGCTTTGTGTTCGCCTTTGTGGCCAGCGCGGAGACCTTGTTGTGCGCCACCGCGGTAGACCAAATGCACACAGGTGTCCGGACCCAGTACAGCAAAGAGCTTCGCGCCCAAGGGGTCGGCAATCTTCTGTGCGGCGTTGTCGGGGCGTTGCCGATGACCGGGGTGATCGTGCGGTCCACCGCCAATGTGGAGGCGGGCGCCACAACGCGATTGTCAGCGATCCTGCACGGCGCATGGCTGTTGCTCACCGTCGCCGCCTTGCCCTGGCTGTTGAACAACATTCCCACCTCAGCTTTGGCCGCGATCCTGGTCTACACCGGCTATAAGTTGGTCAACATCACACGCATTCGCAAAATCGCGGAGTATGGCAAGACTGAACTTGGCATTTATCTCGCGACGTTAGGGGGCATCGTGGCGGTTGATCTCCTGACCGGGGTCATTCTGGGCTTCGCGCTGGCGACGGTGAAATTGATCTATTCGCTGTCCCAAATGAGCATTCGCGTGGAGCACGCGCCAGATGGCCCGAGGACCGATATTTTCCTTGAAGGCTCAGCCACCTTCTTCTCAATCCCCAAGCTGGGCGCCGCGTTGGAGACCGTCGCCCCAGGGTCAGAGGTTCATGTTCACTTTGAACACCTGGGTCATATCGATCACGCCTGCCTGGACATGCTATCGGCGTGGGAGCGCCAACATAAAACCACCGGTGGCGCGTTGGTCATCGAGTGGCGGGACCTGGTTGGCAAATACGCCAAGGACGACAAGAAGATCGACAACATCGCCCTGTCGTCGAACAAGTCTCACAAAGCCGCATAAGCCTCGCATCGGGCCGCTAAAGGGCGGCCCGATGTACAACATAGTCGCAAAGCAATAAAAACTTGTCGCCTTCGCTCATCCCTTAGTATGAAACTTAAAAGCAAGACGCCTGGGACGCCAGATTGTTCAAAGCCATGAAAGCAACTAAGCGCTGCACTTCACTGCATTAAGGCTGAAACTTTTTCAGCAGCGCCAGGCCCGGTCGCGCTGGACACCGACACCGTGATAGGCGGTCGACTGAGGCTTCGGCGTCACGATTTTTTCCACCTTCAAAGAACTTAGATTTTCCGGTCGCTGCGCTGGACTCTTTTGTGTGATATTTTTGGATCATTCTTAGACAAATTCTGGCATTAATGGCGTTGGTCAGTAAAATTTCCGTCGTCTTCTCATTATCAACCTGTCACAGAGACCGGTCATTACCCCAGGCGTCCAAACAAATGGCCTGGGGGCAACATAATGGTTCGGCGTCTCTCTACCGTCACGACACGCTCGTGGCGCATCGGTCGGTTATTGCTGGGATCCAGCTTAACGGCTCTGCTTCCCGCAGCGGCGCTCGCCCCTGCAGCCTATGCCCAAGAGACCTTCGCCTCGATCGACGGTTCAGCGGTGTTCCCGGACGGCGCTCCGGCGGCGGGCATTCAGGTGGAGATCACCCACTTGCCCTCGGGCACGCGCACCATCCGGACATTGGGCAATCGCGGCGCCTTTGTGGCGACCGGTCTGCGCCCAGGCGGTCCATACCGGGCGCGGTTTTTCGGTGAGGCGATCGACGAGAACATTATCGAGGGCTTTTTCGCTCGTCCCGGTGAGCCGCTGTCGATCGACGTCACCGTCACGCCTACGGGGTTTGAGGAAATCCTCGTTCTTGGCCAACGGCCCGAAGCCATCGGCATCGGGTCGGTGAGCACCTATGACGCGGAACGGATCGAGCGCACGCCGGTCAATCTGCGTTCGCTGCAGGAGATCGCGCGCCTTGATCCGCAAGTGTTTCTTGACTTGGGCCAAGGGGATGAGCAGCAAGGTATTTCAGTGCTCGGTTTTAACACCCGTTTCAATAACCTGGTTATCGACGGCGCTAGTCAGACCGATAGCTTCGGCGACAATTTTACCGGATTCTACACCCGTCGCTCGGCAATTTAACTGGACGCGATCGAGTCTTTCTCGGTCGAGACCTCTCCCTTCGATGTACAGAACTCGAACTTTCAGGGCGGTCAGATCAATATCACCACAAAATCCGGCACCAATGAAGTTCATGGTTCGCTGTTCTTCCAACGTACCGGTGGCTTTTTAACACGCGACGTACAGCCTAACTTTAACGACCCGTCTGACCCGACGACGATTAACGAAGAACCGGAAAACATCTTCGGCGCCACTTTGAGCGGGCCAATCATCAAAGATAAGCTGTTCTTCTTCGCGTCTTATGAAGAGTTCCGCGAAACGGATCAGTTAGCCAACGGGCCAATCGGGTCCGGCGCGGTTAATGAAACCGACTTTTTGACGATCGACACTTTCAACGAGATTGCGCAGATTTCGATCGATAATTTCGGGTTCGATCCGGGCGATTTCGCGGATGTGGGAACGTTCTCGGACAATGAGCGGAAAATCCTGCTCAAGCTCGACTGGAACATCAATCTGAACCATCGCGCGGCGCTGACCTTCCAGCGCACGACCTCCTCGAACATCGACCAAAACGAAGCGCCGGGCCTGGACTCGCCCTCCTCCTTCGCCAACTTCACCGCCGACGATCCGGTCGTGTTGACCGGTCAATTGGTGTCGAACTGGACCGATAATTTCAACACGCTGCTACGGGTCTCCTATCGCGAAACCCGCCGTCAAACCGAATCGATCATTACGGACACCCCGTTCGGCGAAACGTCGCTGATCGACATCGTCCCGGTGTTCGATGATGCGGGCGGGTTCGATTTAGCGGAAACCGTCACGTTAGGTCCAGCGGCGGACAACCTGATCAATATCGCCAACTCCGAACGGCTTCAGCTGTTCGCCCGCGGCGAATACACCCTCGCTAATCATCGGATATCCTTCGGTTACGAACGGGACTCGCAAGCCTTGTTCAACTTGGAGGTCCCCACCGGCAGCGCATCGTTTGACTTCACCCCATCGGACGACTTCGACCCGATCACCGGTGTGGGCTCCAGCGCCATTGAAAACTTCGCGGCCGGCATTGTCGACGACGTCTTTATCTCGGCGTCGATTACGGGTGATCCTTTGGATCTCGCCGCCGACTTCACCGCGGTGCGCCACTCCTTGTACATTCAGGATATTTGGGAGCCGACCCCGGAACTCCAGGTGCTTTTGGGGCTGCGCTATGAGCGGTTCGCCCAGGACGAAGCCCCGGAAATCAATCCGTTTTTCGTCGACCGGTTCGGCTTCGAAAACAATGCGACCCTGGCCGGTCGTGACGTGTTCAGCCCTCGTTTCGGCTTGAACTACCAGCCCAGCTATTTGCCGCGCACCACGTTCCGCACCGGCTTGGCGGTGTTCGCCGGATCCGGTCCGCTCACCTTCCTGTCCGCGGGCTTCAACATCAACGGCATCACCTTGGGCCAGGCGCTGATCGATGGTGCGGACATTGAAGGCCCGGTCGATCCCAACGTGATCCCCCAAGAAGCGCTCGACGCCTTGGCCGCCTTGCAAGACGGTCTCGTGGAGGGCGAAGACGGATCGACGGCGTCACTAGACCCAGATTTCGAGATTCCGCGCAATCTTCGCTTCCAATTCGCCATCGATCAGGGTTTCGATCTGCCCTATCTCGGTGATGATTGGAATATTTCACTCGAAGTCGTTCACTCGGAAATCCTGCAAGCGCTTCAGTTCGTTGACTTGAGACTTCAGGAAATCTTACCGGCCTTGCCCGGCGCCGCGGCGGGCATTGTGCGGTTCAACCAAATCCCGTCCGCCGTCGACACCCGGTTTATCGGCCCGATCGACACGGTTCAGGATCGCGACGACATCATCCAAGACATCCAAGCGACCAACACCAGCTTGGGCAGCTCGACGGTGTTTTCATTCGACCTGAACAAAAATTGGGACTTTGGCCGATTCGGCGAAGTCCTCTTCAACACGGGTTACGCGTTTACCCGCTCGATCGATGTGTCACCCGCAAATGATACCGACAGCCTACAAGAAGTGTTTGAGACGGGCGCGTTTGACAACATCAACAGCCCGACCCCGGCGCCGTCGATCCAAGCTGTGCCCCACAACTTCAACTACTCCTTCACCTGGCAAAAGCGGTTCTGGGACGGCTGGCGCTTCCAATTCAACGCCTTTGGCAATTTCCGGTCGGGTCGGGCGACGTCTTTGGTGATTGATGATGAGTTCAACATCTCACTGGGCGATTTAGACAATACCGAAGACGGGCTCTTGTTCATTGAAGGCCGCCAAGAGGAAGACTTTGAGCAATTGGTGCCCGGCGTCAGTACGACTGCAGCCGGTCGGTTCATCGCCCCCCTGCCAACCGGGCCGGACGATCCGAACTTCGTGTTCACCAACGGCCTGACCTTCGAGAACACTTTTGGGCTCCTGCTTGAAGAGCTCCCAGAATTGGCGCAGTTCCAAGGCGGGCTGATCCCGCGGAACTTCCTACGCGCGCCGAACTCCCACCAACTCGATCTCAACGCCCAACTGGAAATCCCGGTGTCTCGGGGTCAGTTGATCTTGGAAGGCGGCATTCGGAACTTCCTCAATCTGCTCGACCCGCGTCGGGGCCAAATCGAACGCTTCTCCATTCGCGAAAATGTGTTCGAAGCGGCGTTCGACGTGGAGAACGAGCAGATCGTGATTTTCTCACAAGAAAACGCCACCGGGGCCGGCAATGGCGAAGGCTTGATCTTCAACGAGTTGGAGCCTTCCGTCGGCTCTATCTGGCGGGCGCAATTGGGCGTTCGCTACCGATTCTAAAACGAACCCTCATTGCCGGGAGGGCGCGCCCTCCCGGCCCCGCGTTCGCCCGCGCCGCCACCCGGCGGGGCGGGGGTTTTTTTGTTTTGGCGTAAGGCCATTGTCAAACCGCTCT
>JBHJGU010000042.1:0-7563 GCA_050331475.1 Maricaulaceae bacterium
GTTTCGGTGTCCCCGGCCTTATTGACCAGGGTGGCGGTGACTGTGTCGGCGCCTTTCTGCAGACTTTTGACTTGAGCGCTCGTACGGATGCTCATGCCCTGGGCCTTGAAGGCTTTTTCGGCGAAGGCGGAAATCTCGTCATCCTCCACCGGCACGATGCGGTCGAGCATCTCCACCACGGTCACCTCGGAGCCGAGCGTTTTATAAAAGCTCGCAAATTCAATCCCGATCGCGCCTGAACCGATCACCAACAAGCGTTTCGGGTGAATGTCCGGAACCATGGCCTCTTTGTAGGTCCAGATCAGCTTACCGTCCGGTTCCAGGCCAGCTTGCGGGATGGTGCGCGCTCGGGCGCCGGTGGCGAGGATGACGTGTTGCGCGGTGTAGCGGGTTTCCGAGCCCGACGGGTCGGAGACGATGACCGCGGGCGCGGGGTCGGCTTTTTCCAGCCGCGCCGTTCCGTCGAGCACAGTGATCTTGTTCTTCTTCATCAAGAAGCCGACGCCGTCGGAGAGCTGCTTGGCGACTTTGCGCGAGCGGTTCACGACCTTGGCCACATCGAAGCTGATGTTCTCCGCGCTGAGCCCGAAGGCGTCGGCGTGCTCCATGAGGTGGAACACTTCCGCGGAGCGCAACAGCGCCTTGGTGGGAATGCAGCCCCAGTTCAAGCAGATGCCGCCCAAATGCTCGCGCTCGACGACGGCGGTCTTATAGCCCAATTGGCTTGCCCGGATGGCGGCCACATAGCCCCCCGGGCCCGTGCCCACCACGATTACATCGAATTCGGTCTCGGCCATTTTTCGCCTCCCCCACAAACAAAGCTCGTTGCGCCCGGGCCGCGTTCGCTCAGCGGCGCAGCGACTGACCTAGCATGACAAGGCGCGTGCGTCGCGCGGCCGTTTCGGCTAAGCCCTCATCGGTCAAATCCCGCATGAAGGAGCGCGATCCATGGCGGATGTCACCGTTTACGGCTTGCCGATTTCCAACTTTGTTTGGGCTGTTCGTATGGCGCTTGAAGAAAAAGGCGTCGCTTATGACCATGAGCCGACCCCTCCGGGCGACGAGGTCGCGAAGGGTTTGCACCCTTACGGCAAAATCCCCGCGCTCAAGCATGGCGACGTGGTGGTCTTCGAAACCGAAGCCATCGCGCGGTATGTGGATAAGGTGTTTGACGGACCCAAGCTGTTCCCCGAAGACCCGGTCATTGCGGCGCAATGCGACGGCTGGATCAGCGCCTTTAACACCGGGCTGGAGCCCGTGTGCATTCGCCGTTACGGCCTTGCTTACCTGTTCCCGAAGGGCGAAGACGGCAAGCCCGACCGCGCGGTGATCGACGCAGCCGTGGCGGAAATGCCCCGCTTTATCGACGCCGCAGATGCGGCGCTGGAAGACACCGGCTGGTTTGCGGGCGACGACATGAGCTTTGCCGACATTCTGATGACGCCGACGCTTTACTACATGCAGCGCTTCCCCGAGAGCGCGGACATGATCGGCATGAAGAAGAACCTCGTGCCCTTCCTGGAAAAAATGGCTAAGCGGGAGTCATTTGTGAAATCCGCCCCGCCCATGAGCCAACTGCCCTAGTCGGGCGCGCCGATGCGCGATCGCTTGGAGCCCGGCCATAGGCCAGGCGCGCTGCCCGGCAAGCCACAAGCGGTCGCGCTGATTGCGCTCGCCCAAGTTCTGGCGCTCGCGCTGTGGTTCGCCGCCACGGCGGTGGCGCCGGACCTGGTGGCGCAGAAGGGCTTAGAGCCCACGGATCTGTCCCGGCTGGCGCTCGCGGTGCAGCTCGGCTTCGTCGCCGGCAGCCTGTTGAGCGCGTTTCTGGGCCTTGCAGACCGGTTCGAGCCGCGGGCGCTGTTCGCTGCGGGCGCGCTTCTGGGTGCGCTGGCGAACGCCGTTTTCCTGGTTGTGGAGCCGGCGAGCGCCGCGGCGTTGGCGTCACGTGCGCTGGTGGGCGCGGCCATGGCGGCGGTTTACCCCGTGGGCATTAAGATGGCGGCGAGTTGGGCCAAGGGCGATGCCGGCCTCCTCGTCGGCCTGCTCGTGGGTGCGCTGACCTTGGGTTCGGCGGCGCCGCACGGCTTCGCCGCGTTTGGCGGGGTGGATTGGCGGCTGGGCGTCGGCGCGGCGAGCCTATGCGCGGTCTCAGCCGCAGGGGTGATCGCGT
Source organism: Maricaulaceae bacterium (assembly GCA_050331475.1). Taxonomy (GTDB): domain Bacteria; phylum Pseudomonadota; class Alphaproteobacteria; order Caulobacterales; family Maricaulaceae; genus JBHJGU01. The sequence goes on from JBHJGU010000042.1 coordinate 2,171, forward strand.
TTGCCAAACCCGGCCCGGGCTGGACCCAAGCGGGACGCTTCAAGCCCGTCATGGCGCTAGCGTTGGTCCGTTCGCCCGCGCCCCGGCTCGCCACGCTCGGCTATCTCGGTCACATGTGGGAGCTTTACGCCGGCTGGGCCTGGATCGGAGTTTGGTTCAGCATGAGCTTCTCAGCGCAAATTTTTGATTCCGCCATAGATTTCTGGGCGAAGCTCGCCACCTTTGGCGTCATCGGCGTCGGCGCTTTGGGCTGTGTGGCTGCGGGCGGTTTGGCGGATCGGTTTGGCCGTACGGCGGTGACCATGGCCGCCATGGGGGTGAGCGGGCTGATGTGCCTGGCCTTCGGGCTGGTCTATGGCGGCCCGGTGATCTGGGTGCTGCTGGTCGGCGCGATTTGGGGGGTGACCGTGATCGCCGACAGCGCCCAATTCTCCGCCGCTGTGGCGGAGCTGAGCCCCAAGGACCGGGTGGGCGCGTTTCTAACCCTGCAAACCGCTTTAGGCTTTGCGCTGACCGCTGTTTCGATCCGGCTGCTGCCGGTTTGGGCGGAGATGGTGGGCTGGCGGTGGGCGTTAGCCCCCTTAGCCATCGGCCCGGCCCTAGGCGTGCTCGCCATGGCTCGGCTGCGCGCCCGGCCGGAGGCGGTTCAGCTCGCCGGTGGGCGGCGTTAGGGTCGCGCCCGCGCCAACGGGTTAGCTGAAAAACGTGTTCTTCAAGCCGTCGAGCAAGAGTTGGGCGGATAAAGCGGCAAGGATCACCCCGAACACCCGGGTGATGGCGGCCGCGGCCGTGGGGCCGATCGCCTTCATCACCGTGCCGATATAGAAAAACACCACAAAGCAGATCGCCAAATTCGAGATCAGCGCGCCGAGCACGACGCTTTGGGCCACCCAATCGGTGCGCGCTTCGGACATATAGAGCATGATTGAGGCGATGGCGCCGGGTCCGGCGATCATCGGGATCGCCATAGGAAACACTGACACGTCCTCGGGCTCGCGCTCCCCGGCGTGCTCCTCTTTAAAGGTCTCGACCCGGTCTTCGCGCCGTTTGGTGCGGTTCTCGAACAGCATGTCGAGCGCGAGCAAGAACAACAGCACACCGCCCGCCGCGCGGAAGGAGTCAAGCGACACCCCCATCCTTGAGAACAGCCACTCCCCGCCATAAGCGAAGCCGAGCAGGATTAATAAAGCGATGAGATTGGCCCGCACCGCCATGCGTCGACGCCACGCCATGGAGCCGGTCTCGGTCATGGCCGCAAACACTGGCGCTACGCCGGGCGGGTCGATCACCACAAATAGGGTGACGAACACGGAAACGAACAAATCGAACATGGCGAGCCCCCCTGAGGACCCGAGAAACGCGGTTCTTGCCCCGGGGTCAAGCGCGCGGTTTAGCGACCGCCGAGGGCTTCGCGCACTTGGTCGTCATCGGCGAGAGCGATGGCGGGGCAATTAGCGATGTCGGTGAACTCCACCTGGCTGGTCGCGCTGGTGCGGAAGCTGACGGTGCGCACCTGGTCGAGCAAACCGCCCTCCACCAGGCCCTGACACGTCGCCCGGATCATCCAAGGCAGCCGGCCGTCATCGAGCAAGGTCCAACTCCCCTGCTCCACGCGCACCACCAGCTTCGGCCCGGTCAAGCGAACCGAGCTGGGCGGCACTTGCTCCAAAGTCGGCCAGTTGGCTGCTATTTGGTTGGCGCGCGCGGTGTCGAGCGCTGTTTGTACGGCGGTGACCGATCCTAAAGCGGCCAGGATGGACCCTGCGGCGGCGATAACCAGGCTGTTCAGCATAGATACCCTCCCAAGGCGACGCATGGGCCGCCAGTGAAAACATCGCCGTCGGTATCGAATACAATACAATGCGCGGGCGTGACGACATCGAGGTGATTTCGTGGCGGCGCTAAAACGCCGGTGACCGGACCCGATTAGGCTTTTGACAAAGACTTGAGGCTGGCGGCGTGGGCTTCCCAGTTTTGGCCGTCAAAACCCTCGACGCGAACGCCTAAGTCCCGCCAATTATCAAGGCATTTAAGATTGATCGACACCCCGTCGGGGTTCGAGCGGGGGATGTAAAAGGGCTTCACTCCGCAAATCGAACAAAAGGTATGCTGGGCGACGCCGGTGTTAAAGCGGTAGGTCGATAGCGTGTCCTCGCCCGCGATCAGCCGAAACCGCGATTTGGGCAGGATCAGACCGATAAACCCCGACTTTTCGCACACCGAACAATTACACGCGTGCGCGACCGGATTGTCCGGCAGGTCGATCTCAAACCGGACCGCGCGGCAGTGGCAAGAGCCTGCGACGATCATGCGGAAGTCCCGTCGCCCATCACGTCGTTATCGATCCGTGTCCGAACGCGCGCCAGAGGGTCCTCGCCAAACCGGTTCGGGCCTGGGTTCCCGCGTTTGAGTAAGAGCCATAGAAAAAGGCCCAAAAACAGAGCGAAACATCCGATGCCAGACCAAAAAATAAGGTCCTCGGTGAAATCGTCTGCGCTCTCATCGGCCATCGCAATCACGCTTCCCGCAACCACCAACGCAGCGCAGAAGAGAAGCCACAGCCCGGACTGGCCGAGATCGTGAAAGCGCTTGATACTCACCGCGACGCTTGGCCACGCGGAGCCGAGGAGAACGAGTCCCTCCGCCGGCCCGGTGTCCCAAACCGTGTTGGTCAAACCGGATAACCGGTCAATTAGGATCGCCATCGCACTGGCCGCAAACTCGACGAGCGAAAAGACGATAAACGCCGCGCGAGACACCCGACCGCTGGGTGAGAACAGAAATGTCCAAATCGAGACGGACAGCACGTTAGCGGACGTAACACACCCGCTTCACCGCTTCGACCACGTCCTTGATCTGGGGCAAGGACAGGGCTTCGAGGTTGGCCGCGTAAGGTAACGGCACGTCCTTTTGATGCACGCGCGCGGGCGGCGCATCCAAATCGTCGAACGCCTCATCGGTGACGGCGGCCGCGATCTCCGCGCCTACGCCCATAAACCGCCAGCCTTCCTCGACCGTGACCAGCCGGTTGGTCTTCTTCACGCTCGCCACCACGGTCGCGGTGTCGAGCGGACGCAAGGTGCGCAGGTCGATGACTTCGGCCTCAATCCCTTCGCCCGCGAGCTGTTCAGCCGCTTTGAGCGCGTGGCCCACCATGCGTGAGTGCGCGGTGATGGTCACGTCCGAGCCCTCACGGCGCACTTTGGCTTTGCCAATGGGGAGCACCCAATCCTCAATGGCGGGCACCTCAAAGCTCTCGCCGTAAAGGATTTCGTGTTCGAGGAAGATCACCGGGTTCGGGTCCCGGATCGCGGCTTTCAAGAGGCCTTTGGCGTCCGCGGCGTCATAGGGCGCGATGACTTTGAGCCCGGGCACATGGGCGTACCAGCTCGAATAGTCTTGGGAGTGTTGCGCCCCCACTCGGGCGGCGGCGCCATTGGGACCCCGGAACACGATGGGACAGCCCATCTGACCACCCGACATATAAAGCGTCTTCGCCGCGGAATTGATTAGATGATCAATGGCTTGCATGGCGAAGTTAAACGTCATGAACTCCACAATCGGCTTGAGCCCGCCAAAGGCCGCGCCCACGCCTAGCCCTGCAAAGCCGTGCTCGGTAATGGGCGTGTCCACCACCCGCCGCGCGCCAAACTCTTGAAGCAGGCCGCGGGTGACTTTGTAGGCGCCTTGGTACTCGGCCACCTCCTCGCCCATGACGAAGACGGTCTCGTCTCGGCGCATTTCCTCGGCCATAGCGTCGCGGAGTGCGTCGCGCACCGCTGTGGACACCATATCCGTGCCCGCGGGGATGTCAGGGTCAACAAGCTCTTCCGCCGTGTGGGGCTTGGGCGCGGGCGCGGCCTTGGTCGGCGCCGGCGGCGCATCGGCGGAGGCCGCGGTATGACCAGCGCCGTTCGCGGCCGGGGTGTCGGAGACCTCTTCTCCGTCTTCCGCAAGCACGGCGATCACCGCGTTCACTTTCACCCCTTCGGCGCCGGCGGGGACAACGATTTTGGCGAGCCGGCCTTCGTCGACCGCTTCCACCTCCATCGTGGCTTTATCGGTTTCGATCTCCGCAATAACGTCGCCCGAGGCGATGGCGTCGCCCTCTTTAACCAGCCATTTCGCGAGGGTGCCCTCCTCCATAGTGGGCGACAGCGCGGGCATCAGAATTTCAGTCGCCATGTCGATCTCCTCGGGCCGCAGCGCCGGTGTCCAAGAGTCCTAGCCGGTCGTTTATCCCAAAAGACCCGCGATCATCATGCCCACGCCCACAAGCGAAGCGATCCAAGCGAGCGAGCGCACAAAGGGGACGCCCGCGAGATAGCAGAGCATGTGAACGACCCGGGCGATGACGAACACTTGCGCGCCCAAGGCCGTTGTTGCGTTTGACGCGTCCAAGGCGAGCACCAAGAGTGCGATCGGAATGAACAAGACGAGGTTTTCGAGCAAATTGGCTTTGGAGCGTTCCGCGCGCCCAACCAACGGGCCAATCGGAGCTGCGAAGTTGTCCCGACTGCCGAACGCCGCCATCACCCCGTTTTTCAGAACGCCAGGCACCGCCAGGATCACCACTTGGATGAACCACAAAGCTAAGCTCGCCAACACCATTAACGCTTCCACCGGCATGGTCCGTTCTCCCCAACCCTGATTTCACTGACAAATGCGGCGCGATGCGTGCGCCTTAAGCGTCCACCAACACATCCGTCCAAAGCTCCGCCGGATCGGGCTCAGGGCTCGATTTGGCGAATTCCGCCGCGTCATTGGCGATGGCTTTGATCTCTTTGTCGATGGTTTTGAACTGATCTTCTGCAGCGCCGAGCTTGATCATTTTGGCTTTGCAATTCTCGATCGGATCGGAATGCTCGCGCATGTTTTGCACTTCTTCGCGGGTCCGGTATTTGGCGGGATCGGACATGGAGTGACCGCGATAGCGATAGGTCTTCATCTCCAGAATATAGGGCCCCTCACCGGCGCGCGCGCGGGCGACCGCCATGTCCCCGGCCGCTTGCACCGCCGTCACATCCATGCCGTCCACCTCTTCGCCCGGAATGCCGAACGAGGCGCCGCGTTTATAAAGATGAGTTTCAGAAGAGGCTCGCGCCACCGAGGTGCCCAGGGCGTACTGGTTGTTTTCAATGACGAAAATCACCGGCAGCTTCCAAAGCTGCGCCATATTGAAGGCTTCGTAGACTTGGCCTTGATTGGCCGCGCCGTCGCCGAAATAGGTCAAGCTGACCCGGTCCGAGCCACGATATTGGTTCGAAAAGGCGAGCCCCGCGCCGATGGGCACTTGCGCGCAGACACTGCCATGGCCGCCGTAGAAATCCTTCTCGCGGCTGAACATGTGCATGGAGCCTCCTTTGCCCGCGGAATAGCCCCCCGCCCGGCCC
>JBHJGU010000043.1:0-25249 GCA_050331475.1 Maricaulaceae bacterium
CGTCAGGGAACGCCCGGCCCAATGCGTCCGCCACCCGGTCTTCGTCCTCGCGCGCCACGCGCAGGACCGCATTGTGGGTGGGATTCGCCGCCTCCAGCGTGCCCGGGGCAAACGCGATCGCCACGGCGGCGCCGAAACCGCCCCAATCGATCGTGCGCAGCACGGCGATTTCCGCTTCAACCTGTCGGCCCAGAATGCGCAAGCCCATGCGGTCGCCCACACCGACGCCGAGGCCACGCGCGGCTTCGCCCTCCAGCGCGATCAAGGGCGGGCCGGCGTAGTCGCGCGGCCACCATTCGCCGGCTTCGATTTCGGAGTTCTCGGGCAGGGCGTCGAGAATGGTGATTTGTGTCTCGCCTAAAATCCACCGCTCGGACTCGGCCACTTTCTCGCGCACCAGGTCTTCGCCCTTCAGCGTGGTGATCCGCCCGGTCAGCACCGGCAGGCGCAAATAGCTGTCCGGGGTTTGCGGACCCAGCTCGGCCGCCACCTTGGCGTCGAAGGCTTCGGCCTCCGCGCCGGGGATGCGCACGAACAGTAACGCCGGTAAGTTTTGCGGGGCGGTGTCGCGGACCTGACGCACCAGATTGACCTCCACCAGCGTCACGAGTGCGGCTAAAGCGAGGCCGAGGCCCAGGGCCGGGGCGGCGATGGGGGCAACAGAGCCCGGACCGCCGAGATTGGCGAGCGCGAGCCGGCGAAAGCCGCGCGCGGAATGGGAGAGTCGTTTGGCCACGCGCATGACCAACAGGGCCGCGCCGGTGAGCAGCAAGAAGGTCACGAGCGCCCCGCCGATCATCATGGCGGTCAGAGGCTTGTCCGGGCTCGTCAGGATCGCCAGCCCGCCCAACGCCAGGCCTGCGCCCAGCGCCCAAACCCGCTCAAGCTGGGGCGCCGGAACGCGCTTGCGTTCGGATTGGCCGCGGAATAACGCCGCCGGCGGGGTGTTGCGCGCCCGACCGATCGCGGGCAGCGCAAACGCCGCCGCCGCCAATACGCCTTGCCCGGCCGCCAGGACCAGCGGCGCGGGATAAAGGCGCAGCAGCACCGGCACGGGTAAGGCATCCCCGGCGAAGGCGGCCACCAGAAACGGCGCGCCGGCGCCGAATGCGACGCCGATGAGGCACCCGGCTAACGCTAGCCCGGCGATTTGCAGCGCGTAGGTCGCGCGGATCAGGCCCGCATCCGCGCCCAGCGCCTTAAGCGCTGCGATGGAGCCGGTGCGCGCCTCCACATAAGCGTTAACCGCTTGGGAGACGCCGACCCCGCCCGCGATCAGTGCGGACAGGCCAACCACCGCGAGGAAGATCGACAGCGAGTCGATCACTTGGCGCAACCCGTCCGCGGCGTCTTCCCGCCCCCGCACCCGCCAGGAGTCGTCGAGCGCTTTGAGCGCCTCGCTCAGTGCTGTCTCGGCCTCGTCCACTTGGTCCGGGTCCGCCAAAGCCACCCGATAGCCGGCGCGGAACAACGCGCCGTCCCCAGTGACCCCCGCCGCGAGCAGCGCGTCGCGCGCCATCATCACCCGCGGGCCAAGCGCGAAGCCCAGCGCCAGCCGATCGGGTTCATCTTCCACGACCGCGCGGATATCCAGGCTGAGCTCACCGATCTGCACCCGGTCGCCGAGCTGGGCGTCGAATTGGACCAGAAACTCCGGCGCCACCGCGACGCCCCAATGGTCGTTTTCAAGCACCAGCGCCCGCGCCAGATCGGTTTCCCCGCGTAAGCCCATTTCACCAACAAGCGGGAACGCGTCATCCACCCCGCGCGCTTCGACCAATCGGCGCGCGCCCTCGGTCCGGGCCATGGCGCGCAATTCCAGGATTTCTGAGACTGCGCCGAACGACGCCAGGGTCGCTAACGCGGCCTCGTCCGCGCGGGCTTGGGTGAGCCGCGCCTCCAGATCGCCGCCCAGGATCTCGCGCGATTGGCTGTCAATGCCCTGTTGGAACGCCGCCGCCACAGAACCCGAAGCCGCAATCGCGCCGACGCCGAGCGCTATACAGGCGAGAAAGATGCGAAACCCGCGCGCGCCGCCGCGCAGCTCGCGGGCGGCGAATTTGGCAGCAACGCCCAGGTCGGTCATTCGACGATTTGTCCGTCGCGCATGCGGATTTGCCGATCCGCGCGGGCCGCGACCTCCAGATCATGGGTCACCAGCACGAGCGTCGCGTTGCGCTCGGCGGCGACGAAGAACAACATCTCGGCAACGATCGCGCCGGCTGCGCCGTCGAGATTACCCGTGGGCTCGTCGGCAAAGACGATCTCCGGTTCGGGCGCCAAAGCGCGCGCCACCGCCACCCGCTGACGCTCCCCGCCGGACAACTGGCTGGGGTAATGGTCGAGCCGGTGGCCCAGGCCCACGGCTTCCAGCGCCGCCCGCGCGCGAGGCCCCGGGTCAGGCAGCCGCGCGATTTCTAGCGGCGCGAGCACATTCTCCACTGCATTCATGGTCGGCACCAAATGGAAAGACTGGAATACGAAGCCGACCCGGCCTCGGCGCAAGCGCGCTAGCCCGTCCTCGTTCAAGGCGCGCACAACCTCGCCCAGAAGGGTGATGGTCCCACCTGTGGCCTGCTCAAGCCCGGCCGCCACGGACATTAGCGAGGATTTGCCCGAGCCCGAGGGGCCGACAATCGCCACGCTCTCCCCAGGATAAGCGGCCATGTCCACGCCCTTGAGGATCTCCACTGGCCCGGAATCCGCGGGCAGATTGAGGGTGACCCGGTCGAGCTTCAGAACCGGTTCAACCGTCTGATCCGGGACTTGGACGGATCGTGGCGTAGGGGAGGAGGCGTCGGGCACAGGCGCGACCTTTCAAACGAGGACGGACTTTGACACAGATAGAACCGCGAACCGGGTTCAGGCGTGCCGCTTCCGTCAGGCCGGTCACGAGTTTGTGATGTGTTCAGTCGCGGAGTTTTGGGTCAGCCCTGTGCGGGCGCAATCTTGGAACCGCCCTATTTGCCCGCCATGTGGTCCGCCATGACACTGCTTCACGCCCTCCCCCGCCTCATCGCTGCGATTGCTCTCACTATCGGGTTGAGCTTGCCCGGCTGTCCGCGAGCGGAAGACTTCACCCTGATCGTGTTGGGCGACAGCCTGAGCGCCGGCTTCGGCCTTGAGAACCCGGACACTTTGGTCGAGAGGATCGAGGCCGGCTTGGCCGAGGCGGGCTTAGCGATCGACGCGATCAACGCCGGGGTGTCGGGCGACACCGCAGCCCAAGGCCGGGCGCGGTTTAACTGGTCGGTCGGCCCCGACGCGGACGGCGTGCTCATCGAGCTGGGCGCGAACGACATGTTCGCCGGCCGAGACCCCGCAGCCGTGAAAGCCGACCTCGCTGCTATGATCGAGGCCGCCCGGGACCGCGGGCTGTGGGTTGGACTGGTGGGCATGCGCGCGCCACGCAATGCGGGCCCAGAGTATCGCACGGCGTTTGACGGGCTCTATCCGGAGCTGAGTGTCGAGTACGACGTCCCGCTCTATCCCTTCTATTTCGACGGGCTGATCGATGGTGAGACCGGCGCGCGCGAGGACGATCTGTTCCTGCGCGACGGCATTCACCCCACCACCGAAGGCGTTACCATCGTCGCCGACCGGTTAAGCGCCTGGCTGGCCAACAATCTGCCGCGTGCGGAGGGCGACGCATGAAGTATTCCGAATTGGGCCGGACGGGGCTGAAGGTCTCACGCTGCTGCTTGGGCACCATGACCTGGGGCGAGCAAAACACCGAAGCCGAGGGCCACGCCCAGATGGATTACGCGCTCGATCGCGGGGTGAATTTCTTCGACACCGCCGAGCTTTATTCCATCCCACCCAAGCCGGAGACCCAAGGGTCGACGGAGCGGATCATCGGGACGTGGTTCAAAGCACGCCGAAGCCGGGACAAGGTGATCTTGGCCACGAAAATCACTGGCCGCTCACCCATGGATTGGTTCCGCGAGGGCGGGGCGGAGACCCGGCTTACCCCGGAGCAGATCGATTTCGCCGTCGAACGCTCGCTGCGCAATCTTCAAACCGATTACATTGATCTCTACCAACTCCATTGGCCGGACCGGAAACTGCAAGTGTTCGGCGGTCAAGCCTATCGCGATTATGACGCTGATTATGTCGGCTTCGAGGAAACCCTCGCCGCCCTGCAAACCCATGTGGATAAAGGCAATATCCGCCATATCGGGGTCTCCAACGAAACCGCTTGGGGGGTGATGCGGTTCCTGCGCGCCGCGGACACCCAAAGCCTGCCGCGCATCGCATCGATCCAGAACGTTTATAACCTCGTTAGCCGGCTGTTCGAGCATGGGTTGGCCGAGGTCAGCTTGCGCGAGGATGTGGGCCTGCTCGCGTATTCGCCGCTGGCCCAGGGCTATCTCTCGGGCAAGTATCGCGGCGGGGTGACGCCTAAGGGCTCGCGCAAGGCGATGTTTGACCGGTTGGGCCGCTATGAAACCCCCGGCGGCACGGAAGCGATTGAGAGCTATCTCCAGCTCGCGGAGTCAATGCGCATTGATCCGGCTCAATTGGCGATCCGGTTCTGCGACACTCGACCGTTCGTAACCGCGACGATTATCGGCGCCACGACCCTGGATCAGCTTAAGACCGATATTGACGCGTTCGATCTAGCCTGGTCGGAGGCGTTAGAAACCGCGATCGCGGAACGCCACGACGCCCGCCCCAACCCTTGCCCTTAAGGCGGGCCCTTAAGGCGGGGCTTGGGGCTGAGGCCCCCAGAACGCGCACAACCCCGCCTCCATCCAGACCCAGCCTTCGGCGGCGAAGCGCGCCATGGCGGCGGCGTCAAAGGCGGGGCCGCACAGCGTCCGGACGTCAAACCGGGCGAGCCGGGCGGGTTCACCGTCCACCAATACCCAGACATTTTGACCTTGGGCGACCAGCCGCACGCCGTCGGGCGCCAGGGCGCGCACCGCGCTCGCGGCGGCGGCGCTTTCCGCCTCGGGGCTGATCCCTGTAGAGGGTTCACCGGCTTGTAGCACTAAGGTCAGGACCAGGATCACGATAATGCCGAACGGCCACAGCTTGACCAGACGGGCGATGGGCGCAGGCAAAGCGTTGGGAGAGCGGTCGGACATGGGTGTGGGGTAGCCGGGTGCGGGCGCGGCATCAAGGCCCTGCGCGAGGCCGCGGTTTCCCCGCCCCGGCAAATCCGCCTAAGAGGGAAGGGTTATGAGCTTGCGCCTGTTCGCCGCCCTGCCCGTGCCGCCGGAGATCGCCGACCGCCTGGTCCCACTGCAAAAGGGCGTGGGCGGAGCGTCCTGGCGACCGCGGGAGAATTTTCACATCACGCTGCGGTTTTTTGGCGAGATCGATGAGCGCTTGGCCGAAGATCTCGACCACGAACTGGCCGCAGTCCGCTCCCACCCCTTCGAGCTTCGGCTGAAAAGCGCGGGCTGGTTTGGCCGGAAAGAACCCGGCGCGTTATGGGTGGGCGTTGCCGCACCGCAAGCGCTGGAGACCTTATCGGGGCGCTGTGAGCGCGCGGCGCGCCGGATCGGCCTGCCTGCGGAGAAGCGGCCCTTTAAGCCGCACGTGACCCTAGCTTATCTGCACCATGCGGAGATCAGCCGGGTGGAGGCGTTCGCGCGTAACAATTCGCTGTTTGAAAGCCCCCGTTTTTGGGCGGATCGGTTTGGGCTTTATTCGAGCTGGATGGGCAAAGGGCCCAGCCGCTATGTGCTCGAAGCGGAATACCCTTTGGCGTAAAGCGCGGTCGGAGCCTGAATAAAAAAGGGCCAGGCGTCGCCGCCCGGCCCTTTTCGCATCGAGTCGCGGTGAGCTTACGGCTTGGCCGCCGGCTCGCCTTCGATGCCCGTCCATTTCTGATCCGCGGTTTCGATGTAGCCCGCGGTGTCCTTCAGGAAGCGCTCGCCGATTGATTGATTGACATTGACGTACAGCACGCCGTCTTCGATCGTCCAAACTTCCGGGTCGCCACTGAATTTGCGGCCGCCCGCGGCGACGCCATAGGCGCAGTGCCCGTCATAGGCAGGGGCGTATTTCGCCGGGTCGGTGACGAATAGATCGCGGTTCTCCGCGGAGGCGAACAGCCAGGTGGCGCCGTTATAGTCATAGGTGAATTCGGCGGAGCCTTTGGTTGGCGCGCCGGCCGTGTGGTAGGCCACCGCGTCATAGCCGTTCAGGGCTTGGTTGTCTTTATTAACGAATTGCGGGCCCGCGAACGCCAGATCGGCGAAGCCAAGGGCGGCGGCGGCGAGAAAAGCGGCTTTGATCACGCGCATGGGGGAACTCCTTAAGGCTAGATTGGGCGTGGCGGTCGCAGGGTGCGGACCGCCAAACGAAGCACAGATGAAAGCTCGGTTCGGCGATTTAAAGGCGCCGAAACGGCCAAACCAGGTGAGACGCGATAACGCGCTCGGGTAAGGAACGCGCCGCATCGTCGGCGGGTTACCATCCTCTGCGAAACCCGAACCATCACAGCGCGGTGAAACCGCCCTCCGTGACTGAGTGTTGATGGCGTTCACAGCCTTCGTGTGCAAGCTTCAGCGAAAAGGCGCCGATCAATGACGAATTTGGTGGTTTTAACCGGGGCTGGGGTGTCTGCGGGGTCCGGACTGGGCACGTTTCGCGACGCCGGGGGGCTGTGGGCGAGATTCGACCCCTACCAACTCGCCACCCCCGAAGGCTTCGCCCGCGACCCCGCTCTCGTCCACGAATTTTACAATGTGCGCCGGCGCGCCACCCGAGCCGCACAGCCTAACCCGGCGCACCAAGCGCTTGCGCGGTTGGAGGCGGATTGGGCGGCCCGGCGCGGCGACTTTCTGTTGGTGACGCAAAATATCGACGATCTGCACCAACGCGCGGGCTCGCGCGCGGTGACCCCCATGCATGGGGAAATCCTCAAAGCCCGCTGTGAGGCCTGTGGCGGGATTATCGACCAGGCTCACGACCTGGATACGGCGACGGCTTGCCCGCTCTGCGCCAATATCGGGACCCTTCGGCCCCACGTGGTCTGGTTCGGTGAAGTCCCGCTCTTTATGGACCAAATTGGCCAGGCCCTGGCCCGGGCCGATCTGTTCGTCGCCATTGGAACCTCTGGCTCGGTCTACCCAGCCGCAGGCTTCGTTGCGCTTGCGAAACAAGCCGCCGCGCGGACGGTGGAGCTGAATTTGGAGCCGTCGGACAACGCCGATGCGTTTGACGAGGGCCGCTATGGTCCGGCCAGCCAGATCGTGCCAGACTGGGTTGACGGGCTGTCAACCTAGCCCGCGGCCCGTTCGATCCGCTCCATGTCCGCATCGCTGAGCCCGAAATGATGGCCGATCTCGTGGATCAGCACGTGGGCCACTAACCGTTCGAGCGCGATGTCGCCACGCTCGCACCATTCATCTAACAGGGACCGGCGGTAGAGCCGGATTTGATTGGGCGGCAGGCCGGAATGCTGCACAGACATTTGCGACAGGTCGACGCCTTGGTAGAGGCCCGACAGGTCAAACGGGCTCTCTATGCCCAGCTCAGCGAGCACCGCGTCCTCGGCGAACTCGTCCACGCGGATGACGATCTGCGCGCACAGGCTCTGAAACGGTTCGGGCAAACGTGCGAACGCCGCCTGCGCGATGCCGGCGATGTCGTCGAGCGATGGGGCGAAGGTCTCAGTCATAGGCACTGCTAGCCCGCCCTCGCGCCCCCGTCGAGCGCGGGCGGCGTTAAGGTTAAAAGGGGTCTTGACGGTGGAACAAAATTCGAACATTCTGGGTTTGTTCGCTGTTGGACGCAACTCGTGTTCGAGGAGCATTGTTATGGGTGCCGCCGTTCTACCTCTGTTTCCACGCAACCCGCGCTTGGATGACGCGCGTCAGATCGCGCGCGGGGCCGCGCGGGTGATGCTCCACCATGGCTTCTCACCGATTCAGGAATTCGCTTTGCCCAATCAACAGCGCGCCGACCTAGCGGGGCTCGCGCCGGGCGGCGACGTCATGATCGTGGAGGTTAAGTCAGGTCTGGCGGATTTGCGCGCGGATCAAAAATGGCGCGGCTATCTCGATTATGCCGATTTGTTTTATTTTGCGGTCAGCGAACGGTTTCCGCTCAACGCTCTGCCGGCCGAAGCGGGGATCATTGTCGCGGACGGCTTTGACGGCGCCATTGTGCGCGAGGCGACGCGGTTCGCTCTCGCCCCCGCCCGGCGCACCGCTTTGACCCGGCGGTTCGCCCGCGCCGCGGCGGAGCGATTGGCTCGGGCGACAGCCCTGACCCCAGACGCACAGCGATAAAGCGCGCACGCGTCACCGCTTGAGGAACCCCAAGCCCGTCGTTTTCGTCTGCAGCACGCCCCTTAGCGCCGCTGGACCTGGTCCGGCGGCGTCTTTTTGGGGTCCGCAATGAGGAAAGTTCAAGCGCGACTAGCGTGGCGCGCGCTTAGCCAAGATCCGCTGCAGCGTGCGCCGGTGCATGTTCAGCCGGCGCGCAGTCTCTGAAACATTGTGCCCGCAGAGTTCATAGACCCGCTGGATATGCTCCCACCGCACCCGGTCCGCCGCCATGGGGTTTTCCGGCGGGGAGGGCATTTCGCCTGGCTGGGCCAGCAGGGCCTTGACCACATCGTCCGCATCCGCCGGCTTAGCCAAATAATCTACCGCCCCCGCTTTCACAGCGGCCACCGCGGTCGCAATATTGCCGTAGCCCGTCAGCATGACGACGCGGCATTCCGGCCGGCGCTTATGCAGTTCTTCAACGACGTCCAAGCCGTTGCCGTCTTCCAAACGCATGTCCAAAACGGCGAATGCGGGCGGGTTTAACCGCGCCACGTCCAAGGCTTCAGCCAGGCTCGCCACCGCGCTTACGGTGAAGCCGCGTTGAATCATGGCGCGCGCCAGACGGCTGCGGAACGCGGGATCGTCGTCCAAAACCATGAGGGTCTTGTCCGTCACATCCGTCCGTTCATGCATTTGCAGATCGCTCATCACCTAACCCCGCCCGTCGCTCTATGGACATCGCGGTATGACTCTACCCTGTGTCCACTTGATCGTACATAGGCTTTTCGCTCAATTCTGCGCTATCGGCAGTCTTTTGTGGCGTCTCAAGGGCGCGGCGCGGCCAATATAGCCGTACGGTGGCCCCAGTGCGCGGCGCCCCCGCATTGCCGAAAGCCACCGCGCCGCCGGTTCGCTCGATCAAGGTCTTAGCGATAAAAAACCCCAAACCCAACCCGCCATGGGCGCCGTCCGCGGCGCCGGGGCGCGTGGTGATGTAAGGCTCGCCGAGCTTGCCCAGCACGTCCGGAGAGAAGCCTGGGCCGTCGTCTTCAATGAGAATTTCGATGTCCCGATCCGACCAGGTCGCCGCAATCCGCACCCGCGATCGGGCGTAATCGCAGGCGTTTTCAACGAAATTGCCCACCGCATAAGCCACCTCCGGGCGGCGGCGCAGCACAGGCGCTTTGGCGCTCGCCCCGGACCGCGGGCTGAGGCTGACATCGACTTTCGGCCCTATCTCGCGGGCGGCCTCCGCGGCGTCCTCCAGCAGGCTTTGCAAGGTCTGTTGAGCGTGGACCAAATCGTCCTCCATCCCGCGGCGAGACAAGGTGCGTAAAATGTCGCGGCATCGGCGGGCTTGGGAGACCAGCAATTGCGCATCCTCCTGGAGGAGAACGTCGTGGTCGAGCGCGTGGGCCATCTCCTTGGCGGTTAGCTGGATGGTCGCCAACGGCGTGCCCAATTCGTGCGCGGCCGCCGCCGCCAGCCCCCCGAGCGCGGAAAGCTTTTGCTCGCGGGCCAACACGGCTTGTGACGCCGCCAGCGCGGAGGCCATGCGAAACGCCTCCCGTGAGACCCGCCACGCGTAAAGCCCCGTGAACGCGATACCGATGATCAAAGCGAGATAGAGCCCCGCCACATAAGTCGGCGGCAAGGATAAGCTGACCCCCGGGATCCAGGGCAGATCCAAGCTCCACCTGGTCATGGCGAGCGTGCACATCCCCACAAGCGCGGCTAAGGCGATGGCATATTTCGGCCGCAATGCGGTAAAGGCGATCGAAACCGGTGAAATAAACAGCAAAATGAAGGGGTTCTCCAACCCGCCGGTCAGCATCAACAGAACCGTCAGCTGGAGAATGTCGTAGGCCAGATGGCTTGTCGCCTCCCAATCCGAAACCAAGCGCTGGGTGGGAAACGCGACCGAGAGAAAAATATTGAGCCACGCGCTAGCGGCCACCGCCGCGAGGCAATAATCCAAGGGCAACTCAAACCCGAGGCCAAACCGAACCACCAAAATCGTCGTGACCTGGCCCGCCACCGCGAGCCATCGCGACACGATCAATGACCGCAACCTCAGTCGGCCGAACGCTGGCGCCAGAAGGTCCACTTCCGGCTCGTCCTCTCGCTCTTCTGCGTTTGCAAACACCGCCCCGTCCTTTACATCCACCGCGCCGCACCGCCCCAGGAGACCATGCGCCATGACACCCTTGGATGTCCAAGCGTTAGAAAAGCGCTATGGAGCGACGTGTGCGGTTGCGGGCGTCGATTTTCAGGTTCGCGCGGGCGAGACCGTCGCTTTGTTAGGCGGCAATGGCGCGGGCAAGACGACCACCATCGCCATGATCTTAGGCCTAGTGCGCCCCTCGGCGGGCCGGGTCACGCTCTTCGGCGCGTCGGCGACGCGCATGGGCGGCGCGGTTCGCGCCCGAATGAATTTTCAAAGCCCCTATGTGGACCTGCCGAAACGGCTGACAGTTGCGCAAAACCTCGACGTTTATGCGCGGCTTTACGGGGTGGCGGATCCGAAAACGCGGATCGCGGAGCTGGCCGAGGCGCTGGATCTGACCGGCTTTTTAAACCGACCGACGGGGTCGCTCTCAGCGGGACAATCCACCCGCGCAGGCCTGGCGAAGGCCTTGATCAACGCCCCGGCGCTGTTGCTGCTTGACGAACCCACCGCCTCGCTCGACCCCGATACCGCGGATTGGATCCGCTCCCGGCTGGAGCGGTATTGCGCGGAGACGGGCGCGGCGGTCTTGTTGGCGAGCCACAATATGGCCGAAGTCGAACGCTTGGCCCACCGGGTCTTGATGATGCGCGCTGGACGCATTGTAGACGAGGGCGCGCCGCAAGCGCTGATCGCCAAATACGGTCGCGCCAATATGGAGGAGGTGTTCTTGCACATCGCCCGCGAAGGCGTCGCCGCGGAGGCGACGTCATGACCAATTTGAGCGCGTCAGCGATCCCGCACACCGGGGCGTGGGGGCGGATTATGGCGTTGATCCTGCGGCAATGGCGATTGATGTCGGGGTCTTGGCCGCGCGTGGTCGACATTCTCTATTGGCCCACGGTTAATGTCGCGATCTGGGGCTTCTTACAGCTTCATGTGCTGGAGATGAGCACCGCGGCCGCGGTCGCGGTGTCCGCGTTGCTCGGCGCGGTGATGTTGTGGGATCTGTGTTGGCGCAGTCAGCTTGGTCTCGCGCTGGCGCTTTATGAAGAAATCTGGTCGCGCAATTTAGGGCATCTGCTCGCCTCTCCGTTACGCGCCCACGAATTGATCCTTGCGGCCATGGCGATCAGCCTTTTGAAGACCGCGATCGCCGTGCTGCCCGCCGCCGCCTTGGCGTCCTGGCTGTTTGGTTTCGACATTTGGTCTTTGGGACCCGCGCTCGCGCTGTTTGTGGTCAATTTGGTGCTGTTCGCTTGGTCGATCAGCCTGGTGGCCGCAGGATTGGTGCTGCGATACGGCCAGGGCGCGCAGGACATGCCCTGGGCGTTGATGTTTGGCGTGGCGCCGTTCGCGGCGATCTATTACCCGGTCTCCGTCCTTCCCGACGCGGTGCGATGGATCGCCGCCATTGTGCCCCCGGCCCATGTGTTTGAGGGCCTTCGCGCCGTTATCCTTGAGGATCGGTTCGACGCCGGCGCGCTCAGCGCCGCGTTCGGGCTGAACCTGATCTGGATCGGGGCCGGATTGGCGGGATTTTACGCGCTGCTGGCCGCTACGCGGGAGCGCGGCGGTTTATTACAGGTCGGCGAATAGCGGGCGGAACAGTTGCCCTTGGCGGGGCGGCCGCACAGCGCCATGATGCGCCGGCATCACGGAGGGGGAGCCCATGGCGTACAAGATCACCGAAATCGAGGGCATTGGCCCGGCCTACCAAGTCAAACTGGAAAGCCAAGACATCACCACCACCGACGCGCTGTTAGAGGCGTGCGCCACGCCGAAAGGCCGCCAAACCCTAGCCGAAGCCTGCGACATCTCGCCGAAGCTGGTGCTGAAATGGGCCAACATGGCGGATTTGATGCGCATTAAGGGCGTGGGGGAAGAATACTCTGAACTGCTGGAAGTCGCGGGCGTGGACACCGTTAAGGAGCTCAAACATCGCAACGCCGCCAATCTGACCGCTAAAATGGCCGAGGTCGCCGAGGAGAAAGGCTTGGTCCGCCGTCCCCCGAGCGAGAGCGAAGTGGCGCGCTGGATCGAACAAGCGCAAAGCCTGCCTGCGGTTTTGACATACTGATCCGAAATATGGTGCACTGCAGCATGCCGCGCGATTGGGTTTGTCCAGTGCGTTTGCGGCGTCACGAGTTCGGGCTAAATCATCGACCATGACGGTTAATTCAACGTCGAACACGCGTTGGCGACGCTGGGCGCCTGCGGCGCTGGCTTTTGCGGTGATCGCGGGTGGCGGCTGGTATGTCACCCGGTCCGGGGGGCCTGTGCTACCTGACGGCCCGAGTGAGGCCGTCGTCGGCGGGCCCTTCGCCTTGACCGCGCACACGGGCGAACGGGTGACGGATGCAGACTTTCGCGGCCGCGGCATGTTGATTTATTTTGGCTTCAAGTTCTGCCCGGATGTCTGCCCGATCAGTTTGCAAGTCATGGGCGCAGGTCTTGACCAATTGACCGCGCCGGAGCGCGCGCGCGTCCAACCGCTGTTCATCTCACTGGATCCCGAGCGCGACACCCCCGAGGCGATGGCGCACTATGTACGCTCAAACGGTTTCCCCGACACGCTCATTGGTCTGACCGGCGCGCCCGCGGCGATTGACCAAGTCGTCAAAGCGTATCGGGTCTACTACCAAAAGGTTGAAACGCCCGAGAGCGCCGCAGACTACCTCGTCGACCACTCCAGCATCATATTCTTAATGGATGATGCGGGAGACTTTGTTCGCGTATTTTCTCATGACACCGCCCCGGAGACGCTCGCCCAAGGCGTTCGGGACTGGCTGAGCGAAGCGGACGCCTGAACGGTTATTCACGAAGATTTGGAGCCCTTTGATGCTTTACGCTTTTTATGAGCTCAGTCGCGCCGCTGTGACACCCTGGCGCGCGGCCGCGAACGCCACCCGGCGCATGTACCGCAGCCCGTTTAACCCGGCGAGCTCTACTTTAGCCGGCCGGTCGATCGCCGCGGCCATGGATTTTTTCGAGGCGGTGACCCGTCGCTACGGAAAACCGGAATGGCAAATCGACGCGGTCACCATCAATGACCAACCCGTGACGATCACGCCGAAACCGGTCTGGTCGGGGCCGTGGTGCCGGCTCCTCCATTTCGAACGCAATCCGGATCAATTAGCCGCCGCCCGCGGGCCCGACGCGATTGATCCGAAACTGCTGATCGTGGCGCCAATGTCGGGCCATTACGCCACACTCCTGCGCGGTACGGTCGAAGCGTTTTTGCCCGACCACGAGGTTTACATCACCGACTGGTCGGACGCGCGCATGGTGCCGGTGGTCGAGGGCCGCTTCGACCTTAACGATTACATCGATTACGTCCGCGATATGATCCGGCATATTGGTCCGCACGCCCATGTGGTCGCGGTCTGCCAGCCCGGCCCGCCGGTGCTTTCGGCGATCTCGCTAATGGCGGAGGACGAAGACCCCGCCGCGCCCGCGTCCATGACGTTTATGGGCAGCCCGATCGATCCGCGAAAATCGCCAACCGTGCCCAATGAATTGGCGGTGTCCCGTCCGCTGCGGTGGTTTTCCAAGCAATTGATCCACACGGTTCCCGGGCCGCATCCGGGCGCGCTGCGGCGGGTTTATCCGGGTTTTCTGCAATTGATCGGCTTCATGAATATGAATTGGGATCGTCATGTGGACGCCCATTGGACGTTTTATGAAAAGCTGGTGGAAGGCGACGGGGACGGCGTCGACAAGCACCGTGACTTTTACGACGAATATCTCTCAGTAATGGACTTATCTGAAGAATTTTATCTACAGACGATTTCGGACGTCTTCCAAACCTTTAAACTGCCGCGCGGTTTGCTGCACCATCGCGGCCAGTTGGTCCGGCCCGACGCGATCCGCAACACCGCACTCATGACGGTGGAGGGCGAGAAGGACGATATCTCCGGCATCGGGCAGACCCAGGCCGCCCACGATCTGTGCGTGAATATTCCCGCGGCCAAACAGCTCGATTATATCCAACCCGGCGTGGGCCATTACGGCGTCTTCAACGGCCGACGGTTCCGCACCGAGATCGCGCCGCGTATGCGTGGCTTTATCCGCGATCATTGGGACATCGAAGCCGACCGGGACGCCCGACGGGGCGGTCGTGCGCCCCTCGCGCACGCCGCGGAGTAGTGTCGCACGGCGATGCCGGCATCGGTCCGCCCGCCGACGCCACGGCCGATCCAGGTTGACGGACATTGGGTTGAGGTGCGGATCAATCCCCGCGCCCGGCGCGTGTCGCTCAAGCTCGACCCCGCGGATCGCCGCGCCGTCCTGCCCCTTCCCACCCCCCGCGCCCGCGCCCAAGGCGAACGGTTTGTACGCGACCGCGCGGGTTGGCTGGCGACACAGATTGCGCGCTTGCCCCCCGCTATGCCCTTCGTGGACGGGGGTCCGATCCTGTTTCGCGGCCAAAGCTTTCATTTGGTCCGTCGAGCCGGCCGTGGGGTTCCGCAAATTGCGGGTGATCCCGCCCGATTGGTGATCGCGTCGACGCCAGAGGCCTTCAAAACCCGAACTTTGGCCGGGCTCAAAGCCCTCGCGGGCGCCGCCTTCGCGGATGCGGTGCGCCGGCATGAGGCGGCCTTAAGCCTCAGCCCGAGCGCCCTATCCATACGAGACGGCAAATCACGCTGGGGATCGTGCTCAAGCTCGGGGCGCATCGCGCTGTCTTGGCGTTTGGTGTGCGCGCCCGTCGCTGTGCTCGACTATGTCTGCGCCCACGAGGTCGCCCACCGGATCGAGGCGAACCATAGCCCGGCCTTCCACGCCATCACCGCGCAATTGGTGGAGAATCCCTTGGCGGCGCGCGCGTGGCTGCGCGCCCATGCGGGCGAATTGTTCGCGGTCGGCGCAGAGGTTTAGCCGCCGCGGGTAAGGATCGGGTCGAACGCCCAACGCCAAATCGGCCGGTTGTCGATCACCATGTCACCGCTCAGCGTCATGCCCGGTTGCAGCGCAATCGCGTCGCCATAGGCGGTCACGGACTGGCGATCGAGCGCGGCGATAATCCGATAGACCGGCTCCTCATAACCGACGGGCGCAGCCAGTTCGCCTGGCGCGAAAGCGGTCTGGGAGACTTCCGTGACGTGAGCGGTGAACACGCCGAATTGCGCCTTGGGAAACGCGTCATAGGCGATGCGGACCTGCTGCCCCGGCGCAATAAATCCGGCGGCGCGCGAGGGCGCGAGCAAGACCGCCTGCAGCGTGCTCGTGTCGGGCAAAACCGCAAGCAAGGGCAAGCCGTCCCGCGCGGTTTGCCCGGTTCGCGCTTGAAGGCCCGCCACCACGCCGTCTACGGGGGCCGTCACCAAATAGGCGCCGGACACCTCGAGTTCTACGCGCCGATCATCGAGATCTAGCGCCTCCGCGCGCAAGGCCTCCACGGCTTCGGCTTTCCGGCCAGGAATTTCGGCGCGCTCAAAGGCGGCTTCGCTACGGCTGTTAATCAGGTCCTGTCGGGTGCGCTCCAAATCCTGGAGCGCGGCCTGCTCGCGCAGGGCGGCGCGGGCGCGCTCCGCCACGGTGGCGTCCGCAGCGACCCCGCGGGTCCGCAGCGTTTGCATCGCGTCGAGATCCGCTTGGGCTAAGTCGGTGATGTCGGTTTGTAACGCGATCCGCTCTCCAATCGCGGCGATGTCTTGATCTATCGCCGCAAGCCGTGCGTCGGCGCGGGTCGCTTCCGCCGCGAACCGCCGATCCAGCGCCTGGCGGCGACGCTCAATATCCGCGGCGCGTTGATCGAGCTGGGCCAGCTGGCGCTCTACCAGATTGCCGCCGTCCCCCGCGACGTCGAGATTGACCTTTAAGAGCGGGGACCCCCGCGCC
Organism: Maricaulaceae bacterium; assembly: GCA_050331475.1. Classification (GTDB taxonomy): domain Bacteria; phylum Pseudomonadota; class Alphaproteobacteria; order Caulobacterales; family Maricaulaceae; genus JBHJGU01. Next base: position 16,243 of record JBHJGU010000043.1, read on the forward strand.
ACGCGATCGCCATTGGTCACATAAACCTGGTCAATGACGCCGCCGCGATTGGCGAACACCTGGGCGACCCCGCCAGATGGCGCGAGGAAGCCGACCACGGTTTGGGTTCGCGCCACCGCGCCGAAGGTGGCAAACAACGCCCCCGCCAAGGCGGCGATCAACGCCAACGCCGTGGCGACGCCAATGGCGGCGGGCTGAGCGAGAAACACCTCTCCCTCTAGCCGGCGACGGCGACCGGAGACGGCTTCACTCCGAAACAGGGACTGGCGCGGAGGCGGATCAAGAGCGGCCATAAGGTCTCAGTGTAACGCCACGCTGTGTCCCGCACTAGCGCCTGAGGTGCAAACGCGGCACCCTGCGGCCGGACCTCGCATCGCGGAGCCCGCCCCCTTATGGCCGTCGCCGAAACCGCCGACTCCACTAGCCCCCGAGACCGTGCGCGCAGCCTGCGCGAGCGCTTATCCGCCGCGCGTCGATTGCCCGTCGTGCTCCAGGCGGAGGCGGCGGAGTGCGGGCTGGCCTGCCTGGCCATGGCGGCGGCGTTTTTCGGTCGGCACGAAAGCTTGGCGGGCCTACGGCGGCGGTTTCAGATCTCGCGTCATGGGGCGTCGCTGCGCGATCTGATGCGCGTCGCGGACGCGTTAGATTTGTCGACGCGCGCGGTGAAGGTCGAGCTGGAAACCTTGGCGCACTTGCGCAAGCCCGCAATCCTGCACTGGGACATGAACCATTTCGTCGTGTTGAAGTCCGCGACCCGGCGCAAAATCGTTATTCACGACCCGGCCACGGGCCGCCGCGAGATGAGCCTCGCAGAAGCCTCGCCGCATTTGACCGGCGTGGCGTTGGAGCTGGTTCCCACAGAAGCGTTTGAAACCCGCGACGCGCGCGAACGCGTTCGGCTCACCGATCTTTGGACGCGCGCCTATGGTCTGGGCGGCAGCCTGGCGCAATTGTTCCTGCTCGCAGCCTTGTTGCAGATCGCGGCCATCGTCACCCCGCTGGTCAACCAAGTCGTCGTGGACGAGGCCATCACCAAGGGCGATTTAGGCATATTGGGCGCCATGCTGTTCGGCTTTGGCGTGCTTTTGACGGTTCAAGCGGGTCTCACCTATTTGCGCGGCTTCGTCGCTTTGTATCTGGGCACGCTGTTCAGTTTCCAGATGCGGTCAAACCTGCTGCGCCACTTTTTGCGCCTGCCCGCGGACTTCGCCGAACGGCGGTCGGTCGGCGAATTGATGAACCGGTTTGAGGCTTTGCGTCCGATCCAGGAGCTCTTCACCAGCGGAGTGATCACCATCGCGCTGGATGGACTGATGAGCGTGGCGCTGTTGATCTTCATGCTGATCTATGCGCCGAGCCTGACCCTCGTCGTAGTCGCGGTCTTGGCGCTGTATCTTAGCATTCGGATGTTCACCTATTTCCACATTCGCCGTTTGACGGACCAGCAAATCAGCAAAGACGCGGAGCTCAATTCCATCTTTTTGGAAATTCTGCGCTCAGCCCGATCGATTAAGACGTTCGGCCGGGAACAAGAACGCCACGCGGTGTGGCAGACCGCGTTTGCGGACTCCACCAATGTCCGGGTTCGACTGCAGCGGCTGACCGTCACCGGTGCGGCGGGCGAGGAATTGTTGCGCGCGGCGGAATTGATCGGTGTTTTGTATTTCGGCGCCAAAGCGGTGGTGGCCGGGGATATGACGCTAGGCATGTTGTTCGCCTTCCAAGCGTATCGCGGGCAGTTCGCCGATCGAGCGCGCGGACTGGTGGATCAATTGCTCACCTTTCGCCTGACCAGCGTCTATCTCGACCGAATTGCGGATTTGATCCATGCGGATCCGGAAGTGAACCTGGACAGCGACGGCGCCGAGCCCGCCCCGCTCAAGGGCGCGATCCAAATCCGCGCGGGGGCGTTTCGGTACGGCGAAACCGCGCCATGGATTTTTCAAAACCTCGATCTCGAAGTCGCCGCCGGCGAACGGGTGGCGATCACCGGAGCCTCGGGGGGCGGCAAAACCACCCTGCTGAAAACCCTGATTGGTTTGCATCCGCTGACTGTCGGTGAAATCCGGTTCGACGGCCAGCCGGCGGGGGACGCGGGTTGGCGCGCGCTGCGAGCCCGGTTCGGCGTTGTGATGCAGGATGATCAATTGCTGACCGGCTCGGTGGCCGAAAACATCGCGTTTTTCGCCCCCGATTTGGACCAAGCGAAAGTGGAGAACGCCGCCCGACGCGCCGCCGTGCATAAGGATATTCGCGGCCTGCCCATGGGCTATCAAACCTTGATCGGGGATTTGGGCGCTAGCCTGTCAGCGGGGCAAATCCAGCGCTTAATGCTGGCGCGCGCGCTTTACCGAAACCCAGACATTCTGTTTCTCGACGAGGGGACGGCGAACCTCGACCCCGAAACCGAGGCGCGCATCGTCCAGTCGCTGTCTGAGCTGGCCTGCACCCAGATCATTATCGCCCACCGGCCCGCAGCGATTTCCTACGCCGACCGCGTCTTAAAACTCGACGACGGCGTTTTGATCGACATCACCGACCGCTGAACCGGCTTCTGGCGTGGCGTGCCCCGAGCGCTCGCGTCGGCGCGAGGGGGCGGTTCTAGGTCAAGCACGCCACCCGGGCCACCCGACCCGACCGGCGCAGGGCGCGGGCCTGGTCAACGACGCTGTTTGGATCAACCGCGCCAAACCCCTCCCCCGGCGGGGGCGCGTTGAGAAAACGGCGCAAGCTTTCCGGCGCCGCCGTGTAGACCCGGCCGCGGCGCGGGGATTCCGCCACGGTCACCCCGATGACGGCGCCCGACGCGTCAAACGCCGGCCCGCCGGACAGCCCGCCCAGCGATCCGCGCAAGCCCCGGGTGCGGCGCTCCTCAGCCCAGGCCAAGACCGGTTCTTCGGTGCGGTAACGCCCGCGCACCACAAGGGTTTCTCGCCCGATCAGCCGGGCGACGACTTCTCCCGGTCGGCCTTGGGGGTAGCCGATCATATAGGCGCGCTGGTTCCGGTTCAGCGACCGATCGAGGTCCAGAGCCAGCGGCGGCGTCCGGCCGGCGGGGAGGCTGACCAACGCCAGATCGGTTCGACGGTCCACTTGAACACGACGCGCACGAATGCCTTGATTGCGCGTGTTGACGACAGCAACTTGGGCGCAACCGTCCACCACATGGCGCGCGGTCAGCCACAGCCCCTGATCGATGGCGAAGGCGGTCCCGGAGCCAGGCCGAACCTCCCGGTCGAGTTGGACGATCACCCGGCCTTCGCTGCGCTCCGGCAGGGGGGACACATCGCGTGGCGGGGTGACCACGATCGGCCGCCGCGGCGAGCGGAGGCCACCGTGCGCCGTATCCCCCGGCGTCAGCTCGGATGTGAACACCGCCCAACCGATTAAGCCGAAGGCGGCCAGGTAAATCGCCCAATCGGGAACCCGCACGGCTTAGCCCGCCACAGCGGCGGAGATCAGCGCCGCCGCCGCCAGCTTGAACGCCGCGAGTAACACGGCCGCCGCCATTTCGCCCGCTTCGATCCGCCGGGGCAGATCGCGGATGATCAGATCGACCAAGCGAAAGGTGAGCATTTGCAGAAACAGCGTCGCCGCGCCCCAAATGGCGATATCCGCGAGGCTGACGCTAGCAGCCAGGCAGAACGCCATAGGCACGCTTAAGCCGACAATGATCGCCCCGAAGGAGACCGCGGCGGCCGTATTCCCCTCCCGCACAAGGCCGAGCTCTTTGTAAGGCGTCATTTTCACATAGAGAAACATGAAGGCCGCGAGCAAAGCCGCCGACACCGCCAAATGGGTGAGCAGTACTGGAAATCCAGCGGCGAATGACTGCCATGCTGCGCCCATAACGATGGCCCTTTCCCCCGATGCCCGCGCGCACCATAAAGCTCCGGCCCCGCGTCACAAGACCCCGGATACCCGATTGCACGGGTCGGCTAAGGAACACCCAGTGTTCGCACGTGCGAAGGACCCCACCCATGACCCGGGACGAAATTCTGGCTCTGCCCTCCATGCCGCCGGGCAATCCCAGCTATCCTGGCGGACCCTACCGGTTCGTCGATCGCGAGTACTTCATTGTCGTCTATGAAAGCGATCCGGACGCGATCCGGCGCGCGGTCCCCGAACCGCTCGCGCCCGATGGCTCCAACACCGTGCTTTACGAATGGATCAACATGCCCGACAGCGCCGGGTTTGGATCCTATCAAGAGTCCGGCGTGGTGATTCCGTGCACCTTTAACGGCGAAGCGGTGAACTTCACCTGGATGATGTTTCTCAATGACGAGCCGCCGATCACCGCGGGTCGGGAAATCTGGGGCTTCCCAAAACGTTGGGGGGAGCCACAGCTGCGGGTGGACCGGGACACGCTGACCGGCACGCTGGTCTATTCGGGCGAGCGAGTGGCCATGGGCACCATGGGCTATAAGCACGATAAGCTCGCCGACGATCCCACCGAAATCGCCCGCGCCATGGGCAAAACCCAAGTCAATCTAAAGCTTTTGCCGTGTGTCACCGGCAATCCGCTTGTCGCGGAGCTTGTCGGCTATAATCTTGAGGCCGTCACCGTAAAGGGCGCGTGGAAGGGCCCGGCGCGTCTGCATTTAGTCCCCCATGTTAATGCGCCGGTGGCGGATTTGCCGGTGCGCCGGGTGGTGGAGGGCCGGCATATCATTGCAGATCTGACCCTGCCCTACGGCCGGGTTTTGCACGACTATCAGCCCAAGGGCCGCTAAACCATGAGCGAGAGCGGCGAACATCCCATCGAACGGGCCAAACGCATGAACCGAAAACTCATCGACCTCGCACTGCAGGGCGGAGGGTCTCACGGTGCGTTCACCTGGGGCGTGCTGGATCGCGTGCTCGAGGACGGCCGGCTGGAGATCGAAGCGATTTCCGGCACGTCAGCAGGGGCGATGAACGCCGCCGTCGTCGCCGAGGGCGTGATGAAGGGCGATTACGAAGGCGCGCGGGCGGCGCTTGCGCGGTTTTGGCGCGGGGTGGCCAAGGCCGCCGAAGGCAGCCCGCTTAAACGCAGCCCGGTGGCGATGTTTTTCGGGGATTGGTCGCTGGATAATTCCCCGCTTTATCTGTGGTTCGACATTATGAGCCGCATGGTCAGCCCCTACGATCTCAATCCGCTCAATGTAAACCCCTTGCGTGACTTGCTCGACGAGTTGGTGGACTTTGACGCCGTGCGGGCGTGCGACAAGCTCAAAGTCTTTATCGCGGCCACCAATGTAGAAAGCGGCCGTACACGGATTTTCAAACGCACCGAGCTGACGGCGGATCACGTCATGGCCTCGGCCTGCCTGCCTTATCTGTTCCAAGCTGTGGAGATTGACGGGCGACCCTATTGGGACGGCGGTTATGTGGGTAACCCGCCGCTCTTTCCCTTTTTTCGTCAGACCGCGTGCTCCGACGTGTTGATTGTGCAAATCAATCCGGTGGAGCGTAAAGGCGCGCCGAAAACCGCGCGTGACATTATGGAGCGGATTAACGAGATCACGTTTAACTCCAGCCTGTTGCGGGAGTTTCGCGCTATCGAATTCGTCAGCCGCCTCATCGACCAAGGCAAGCTAAGCGAGGACAGCTATAAAAAGGTCCGCGTGCACAGGATCGACGGCGGGGCGGAACTGGCGCGTTTCGGCGCGTCCTCCAAATTGATCGGCGAGTGGGCGTTCTTCCAAAAACTGTTCGAGTTGGGCCGAGCGTCTGCGCATACGTGGATCGACCGCCATTATGACGACATCGGCCAGCGTTCCAGCTTGGACCTGCCCGCTTTGCTCAACGACCCGGAGGTGGGGATTTAAGACGCTGCGAGGGCGGTTTGGCTCTAGCGGGGTCGGTCACCCTAAAACAGACCGCCAAAACCAAACGCGCCCGGCGCGGGTTGCGAGAGGTTGGTGAGCGCGGCTTGGAAATTCGCGATTTGGTTTTGGATTGCTTGGGGGGGCGGACCGGCGCCGAGCAGCGGGTTATCCGGCGTCGGCGGCTCGGTGACGTCGCGGAAGAAATTAATCAGATCGGTTTGGATTTGATTGAGCGCGTCGGCGGCGTTTTGCGCCCCCGCCCGCGTGGTCAAGCTCAGATCCGTGGGGATTTCCAGGCCTAAGATCGGCCGTTCGCTCTCCCCCTCAGGAGTGTCGCCCACCACCGCGCCGGGGGTCAGCCCCAAAGCCGCGAGCGCGTCTTGCTGGCCGGGCCCGGCGAATAACTCCACCGTGTTGCCTTCCGAGGCCGCGATCTCCAGCCGGTCGCCCTCGCTGGTGCGCGCCGCACGCGACGCGCCTGCACTGCCTAATTCCGCGTTGATGCGCAACGCCAACTGGGTGAGCGTGTCCCCCTCTTCCACCGTAATCGCTTGCTGAGCCCCGCCATTGACGGAAACAAAGAAGCTGTCGCCCGGCCGTACCGAGGAAGCGTTGGTCACCTCATTGGCGGTGTCTTGGATCAGCGCGCCCGAGGGCAGGCCCAACCGATCCAGAATAAAGCTCGACCCGGTGTCGGAGACCGCCAGTCCGCCGGCTTGGATCGGGGCGGCTTGGCCGGATTGGGCGAAACGCGCGGTCTCCGCGCCGTTTTCGAGGCGCGAGACGAAGCTCGAAAAATTCGTTACCCCGCCATCCGGGTCCGGCCCACGCTCTGAACCCGCCACGAAGATCGCCGGCCCCGCGATGGCGACTTGCACCGGGGTGTCCGAACCGGCTGTGCCCACAAAGGTGTTCCGCCGGAAGCTCCCATCGGTCTCCAACTCGGCGACGAACGCGTCGCGTGAGCCGTTAAAGCCCACCCCGCCTTGGAAGCCCGGGTCGGTCGTCTCGCCCAGAACCGCGATGGTCCCGTCTTGGGCGGCGATATCGACGATGGAGCCATTGGCCAACGGGCCGAGATTGGTTTCAAACACCGGCGCGGCGATCAGATCCGCGGGGTCCAACGCGCGCACCACCGCATCGCCATTGTCTTGGGTCGCGAGCAATAATTCGCCGCCTTCGCCCACCGCGATCACCGGGGCGGGATCGTCCCCGGTCGCGCCGAATTGGTTGGTTTGGGTCACCGCCCCGGTTTGGCCGTTGATCGCGACCACAAAAGCGTCCTCGCCGCCCTGGGCGGACGCCCCCGGGGTCACGGGGCCCGTCGTGGTCCCAGCGGCGAAAATCGTGCCGTCCGCGGCCACCGCGAGATCGGTGATTTGGTCGTTTTGTCCGCCGCCAAGGCGGGCGGTGAACACTTCCTCGCCGGCGGCGTTGAACCGGGTCACAAAGCCGTCTTGTCCGCCGCCGAGCAGGTTTTCGCCGACCTCGCCCTCGGCGAAGCCCGCGATCACCACCCCGCCATCCGGCGTGGCCGCCACGGCCAGACCTTCGGCGTTAACCCGGTCGCCCAAGGTTCGGGTGAACACCACATTGCCCGCACTGTCGAACCGGGTGAGCACCGCGTCGCCCGCGCCCTCGCCGTCCGCCGCCGGGACCAAGCGGCCGTTCAGATCGCCCGCCGCCCGACCGACCACGAAGACGTCGCCCTGTGCGTTCGCCGCTACTTGGCCGAAGGCGAGCCCGCGGTCGGTGTCGTCGACGAGTTCTTCCTCATCCCCGGCGCTGGGTGGGGCGATAAAATTGCCGTCCTCGTGGAACAAATCCTGGACCGCTTGGTCGGCGTCCGCCGCGTCGGTGATTTGGCGGTCAAGCTTAACGTCGGTGGAGAAGGTGGTCTGCGGGGCGCCCGCGGCGAAGCCGTTGATCTCGGTAAAGCGGCCAAACTCGCCCGAGTTTTCCCCCACCGTGGTGGCCAGGAACACCGCTTGCTCTTGATCAGGCGCGGAGAAGCTAAGGGTTTCGATGGTTGAGCCATTGATCTGAAGACCAAAGGGCGCGGCCTCGGTGGGCGCGGTTAGGATCGCTTCTTCGCCATCCGTCCGGGTCACGGCGAACCGGGTCAGAACGCCCGCGGCCTCCAGCTCCTGGTTAAACAACGCGGCGATATTGCCGATGGTCGGCGGCCCGCTGAGATTGGCGAAATCGATGTTCACATCCACCGGACCACTTGGCCGGCCAACCGTGATGGTGAGTTGTTCATCGCCCTGCACCCCAGAGAGCGGCGTCGACCGGGTGGCGTTTTGCAGGGTGCGGGTCTCAAACGTGTTCGAGGCTCGGGTGATGGTGCCTTCGGATTGCACCGTGTCGTCCACCTCGCCGGAAATAATGTCGAAGGCGTTCAGATCGAGATTGTCCACGAAGCTGCGCACGGCGCTGAGCTGTTCTTGGAACACGGTCTCAAAGCGCGGGATCAGCACGTCGGGGGATTGATCTTCGTCCGCGGCCGCGGCCGCCAACGCGCCGAGCCGATCAAACGCCCGGAACACCTGAAACAAGGTCTGCTGATCCTGCGGCGCGGCGGCGAATAGACTGTCGTCGAAATCGAGCGCGCTATCACCGGCCAACAAGCCGCGGACCTGATCGTCGGCGTTCTCGGTGGGGCCGCCGGGGTCAAACGGCGCGATGACGCCCTCCACAGCGGGAGACACCGCTTGCCCACCATTGGGCAAAGCGGCCGCGGAGGGCTGCAGGCGCGCCACTTGCGCGGCCAGATTCGCGTTGAACGAATCGATGATCAGATTGGCGCCGATCCCGATAACCGGGGGAGGCGTAAAACCGCCAATGGCCACGATCTTAACCCTTCCGCACGCCCGCCTTTTCCGAGCTTTGCCGGGTTATCGCCGCACGCGCTCTAATGCCGGGTTAAGTCGCGGACCGGTCACGGTTAACGCGGGCATAAGGTTTCGATCGACTTCGGACGGGTTTGCGCGCCGCTAGCGTAGCGGGCGATCAATGAATATCGCCCGGCGCGCGACGTTTTTGAGAGACCGCGCCGGACAACGCGAAAAACCGCTTTCCACTTTTTCGCCCGGCGCTTTAGTGGCGAAAATCGGGGTCGGACTCAGGGCTCGTTAACCTTGTTGGCTCAAAACGACCCAAGACGTTTTCGACGGAGACTTTGCGTCATGGCCGAA
>JBHJGU010000044.1:0-24786 GCA_050331475.1 Maricaulaceae bacterium
AGAGCACGCTGCGACGGCGCCTCGGCGCGAGGGCCAATTGTCTAGTCCCGCAGCGCGCACACGCAAGGACGGCGACGAACGCATCGTCGAGGTGGAACGCGAAGACGATACCTAAGTCTCCACCGAAGGCGACAATACCTATCGGTTCCCGCTCGACATCATACCCTCAACCCATTGGAATATTGCGGAAGTGATGGGTGATCCGGAGGTCATCTTGTCGTCGGAGACCGGCGCGCCCTTAGAGGTCGAGGTCGAGGATTTAGGCGTGGAGACCATCACCGCCGCGGGCGCACAGATTGAGGCGCACCGGTATCGGCTCAAAAGCAATTTGACGGTGGACCTTTGGTATGACGCCCAGGATCGCTGGGTGAAATGCGCCTTCGACGCGCGAGGGCAGTCTGTGACCTACGTGCTCGCGGCGCCGGAGGATGCGGGCGCGGCGTGAGCAAACCGACCCTACGCCTGGCGCTTGGCGACCAGCTGAGCGCCAATTTATCTAGCCTCTCGGACCTGAACGCCGACACCGATCTGGTGCTGATGGCGGAAGTGGGCGAGGAGGCGGGCTATGTGCGCCACCATAAGCAAAAAATTGCCCTGATCTTCGCGGCTATGCGGAAGTTCGCGGCTGGGTTGGAGGGCCAAGGCGCGCAGGTCCGTTACACTCGCCTGGACGACCCCGACAATAGCCACAGCCTGGAAGGCGAAGTCGCGCGCGCGTTAGAATCCGCGGGCGAGTTTGATCGGGTGGTGGTGACCGAGCCCGGCGAATGGCGGTTGGCGGAGATCATGGACGGCTGGTCCGATCGGTTCGGCTGCCCGGTGGAGGTCCGAACCGACGACCGTTTTGTCTGCACGCGCGAGGAATTCGCCGACTGGGCGAAGGGGCGCAAGGCCCTGCGCATGGAGTATTTCTACCGCGAGATGCGACGCAAGACCGGGCTGTTGATGGAGGGCGACGACCCCGTTGGCGGACAATGGAATTACGACGCCGATAACCGCAAACGTCTGCCTAAGGATTTCATCCCGCCCAAGCGGCGACGGTTCGAACCCGATGCGGACACGCAAGCGGTCATCGACTTGGTCGCTGAGCGGTTTTCCAACCATTTCGGCGATCTGGACGGCTTTGATTGGGCCGTGGACGCGGAGGGCGCCCAAGCCGCGTTGGAGCATTTTATCGCCGACGCGCTGCCCCAATTCGGCGATTACCAAGACGCCATGGCCAAAGATCAGGCGTTCCTGATGCACGGGCTGGTTTCAGCCTATTTGAATATCGGCCTGCTCGATCCCCTTGAGGTCTGCAAAGCGGCCGAAGCCGCCTATCACGATGACCACGCACCGCTCAATGCGGTGGAGGGCTTTATTCGCCAGATCTTGGGCTGGCGGGAATATGTACGCGGGCTTTATTGGCTGAAAATGCCGGACTATAAGGCGCTTAACGCGCTCGATGCACAGCGACCCTTGCCGGATTTTTACTGGTCGGGCGAGACGGACATGCGGTGCGTGGCCGACGTCGTCGCGGTGACCCGCCGGCACGCCTACGCCCACCACATTCAGCGGCTTATGGTGACCGGCAATTTCGCCTTGCTCGCGGGGATCTCTCCCGATGCGGTCAATGACTGGTATCTCAGCGTTTATGCGGACGCGTTTGAATGGGTGGAGCTGCCGAACACCCACGGCATGGCGATTTACGCCGATGGCGGGATCATGGCGTCGAAACCCTACGCGGCGAGCGGCGCTTACATCGACCGGATGTCGGATTATTGCCGCGACTGCGCCTATGACGTGAAAACCAAGACGGGCGAGGGGGCTTGCCCGTTCAACTATCTCTATTGGAACTTTCTGATCGAGAATGAAGACGCGCTGAGCAACAATCCGCGCTTGGGCATGCCCTACAGAAATTTAGCGAAGATGAGCGCCGATAAACGCCAAGCCATCACGACCGATGCGGCGGCGTTTTTAAAATCGATCGGCATAGACAATCAGGACAAAGCCGCATGAGCACGCCGAAACCGCGACCCCAGAGGCCGAAAGACGGCGTCGCCTGGATCACCGGCGCCAGTTCGGGCATTGGCCAAGCGCTGGCGAAACGTTTAGCCAAGGACGGCTGGCGCGTCGCGTTAAGCGCGCGTTCGGAGGAGAAGCTCAACCGTTTAGCGGAGACCGATCCGGAGCGTTTCCGCGCATTCCCGCTCGACGTGAGTGATCCAACCGCCGTGGCCGATACGGCTCGCAAGATCGATCGCGATTTCGGGCCGCTGGCGCGGGTGATTTTTAACGCGGGCGTTTATCTACCCGTCGAGGCGGAGAAGCCGGACTTTAAAAAGTTTAAAACCACGTTTGAGGTGAATGTGTTGGGGGTCGCGGCTGGCCTTGCGGCGGTTAATCCGATCTTCGCGGAGCGCCAATCCGGGCAAATCCTGATCGTGTCTTCGGCGACAGGGTTTGGCGGCATGCCGACGGCCTCAGCCTATGGCGCGTCCAAGGCGGCGTTGATCAATATGGCCGAATGCTTGCGGATCGAATTGGATCGCTGGGGCGTGTTGGTCCAACTGTCCACGCCGGGGTTTGTGGAGACCCCGGCCCAGGACGACAACGCGTTTCCCAAGCCCTTCATGGTGTCCCCGGAAACCGCCGCAGACAGGCTCGCCCAGGGCATGGACAAATCCGCCTTCGAGATCTCATTTCCGAGGCGGTTTACCTGGACCTTGAAAGGTTTTTACGGGTTGCCGCGCAGCCTCTGGCTGCCGCTGGTGCGCAAGCAAACCGGTTGGGACCAGCCGCTGACCGATTAGAGCGTTTTCAGCAAAAGCGTCATCGGTTTTGCGGTTCGAAAACGCTCTAAACCAATGACTTAGAGTAGCGTCTCGACTCGGACTAAATGGAAGCGGTTCTAGCGCCGCGCCAAGGTGAACTGCGCCACGTCCGTGCGCCCGGTGCGGAAGCCCGCTTCGCAATAGGCGAGATAAAACGCCCAGAGCCGCTTGAACCGTTCGTCAAAGCCGAGCCCGCGGATATTGTCCCACGCATTAAGGAACCGCTGCGCCCATTCGCGCAGCGTCTCGGCGTAGTCCCGCGCGAACGTTTCCACATTGTTGAGCGACAGTCCCGCTTGGGTGAATTCTTTAGACAAGCGGTCAACGCTAGGGAGCATGCCACCGGGAAAAACGTAACGCTGGATGAAATCAGTGCGGTTGCGATAGCTTTTAAACAGATCGTCGCGGATCGTGATGATCTGCAAACCGGCCCGCCCTGAAGGCTTTAAGACTGAGCGGATTTTATTGAAGTAGGCGGGCCAATAGCGTTCGCCCACCGCTTCAAACATTTCAATTGAGACGACGGCGTCGAATTCTCCGTCCACGTCGCGGTAATCCACCAGTTTGAACTGCATACGCTCGGATAAGCCGGCGTTTTGCGCGCGCGCTTGGGCGAAGGCGAGTTGTTCGGTGGACAGCGTCAGCCCCGTGATCCGCGCGCCAATGTCCTTGGCGGCAAACTCCGCAAAGCCGCCCCAACCCGATCCGATTTCCAGTACATGGTCGCCGGGCTTGAGGTCGAGCTCGCGCGCGAGCCGGTGATATTTATTGCGCTGGGCGTCTTCGAGCTTTTGGCCGCGATGGGCGTAGCGGGCGGCCGAATAAGTCATGCTCGGGTCGAGCCATTGGGAATAAAACTCATTGCCCAGATCGTAATGGGCGTGGATGTTTTTCTTCGCCCCGCGACGGGTGTTCTGGTGCAGCCAGTGGTAAGCGCGCAGTAGAAAGAGCTTCAACCGGCTATGGCCCTCCACCAATTCGGTCATGTGATCAAGGTTTTCTGAAAACAGCTCCAACACCTTCGCCACATCGGGGCTGTCCCATTCCCCCGCCATGAAGCCTTCGGCGAAGCCGCAATCCCCGCCCGCGGCGACGCGAGACAGCCCGCGCCAGTCCTTCAGCTCGATCTCGGCTTCCGGGCCCATCTCGGCGCCGCAAAACAACAGCACCCGACCGTCAGGGACACGCATGCGCATCTGCCCTGAGCGCAACCGGGCGGCGGAGCTCAGCACCTGACGTGCGCTCGCCGGCATGTCGGTCAGCCGGCTCAGAGTGTCGGGCGTGATCACGACGGCGTCGTCGTCGCGATTTACAAGACCAGTCATGTCGCCCACTCCCCTTTATGCGTGTTTTCAACGTTATAGCGCAGGGTTTATCGCGGGCCAACAGAGGGACGCTCCAACCGACCCACGCTGTGACCCGGGTCGGGCGGGGGCGGCCGATCATGGTAGCGCGCCCCCTTGATCCACAGTTTCAGCGCCTCCCAATGGATCGCGGCGCTCACCCCGAGCGCTTGAAACGGACGCCCGATCAGAAGCCGGGCGGCCGCCGCGTCGTCGAGCGGCGCGCGGTCGCCAGTCCAGGCCGCGGTAAAGGCGAGACCGTCCCCCCGCTCCCACCGGATCTTCAAGGCCAATCGCTCGTCGGGCGCCTTTAAATCGAAGACATAGCGCCCACCGCGATCGAAAAATGGCGAAACGTGGAAGATCTTGTCCACCGATTGGCGCGTCGGCGCTCCTGTGTCCTCGGCGGGCGCGACATAGCTATGCCGATCGCCGAAAGTGTTCCGCACTTCATAAATGACGCCGCGCCAATCGCCCTGGGGGCCGTAACCAAACAGAACAGACAAAGGCTTAAAGCCAAAACCGAAAAGCCGGGGCAGGCATAACAGCCGCACCGGGCCGCCTTCGAGCGGCACCCCAGCTGCGGCGAACGTCTCGCGCGCCCAAGCGCCAACTTCGCCGGTTCGCCGCCGGCCATGGTCTTTGGAGCGGTAGCTGAGCAGCCCCGGCCGGTCCACCGCGAAGGCGCGGGTGCGCGCGTCCGCTTTAGGCGCGTCCGGATCGAGCCAAAGCGCGGCTAAGTCGTACGTAAACGCGTGATGAAACGGGGTGAGACGCGCGTGCGTGGTCGCGCCGAAATAGACCGCCGTTTGGGGGCCGGGTCCGCTCACTCCGCCGCCGCTGCGGCCGCAGCGATCCCCCCGCGAGCGCCGAACGCGCCGCCGGGCATATCGCCCTCCACGAACGGCCACGGCGCCGAGCCGCCCAACCGCAACGCTACGCGCAGGCCCGCCCGCAGGGCGTCCTCGTGGAAGCCATACCCAAGCCAGGCGCCTGCAAACCAAGTCCGACGGACCCCTTGGACAGCGTTGAACCGGCGCTGCATGGCGATCGCGCGAAGATCGTACTGAGGATGGCGGTAGGTAAACCGCGCAAAGGTGAGCGCTGGGTCGGGGTCGACGCGCGGGTTTAAGGTGACAAACAGGGGTTTAGACGGATCAATGCCTTGAAGCCGGTTCATGTCATAGGTGACATGCGCTGCGTCGGAATTGCGCGCGCGCATGTAATTCCACGCCGCCCGCGCCGCGGTCCGTTGGGGCACGAAGCTCAGATCCCGATGCAGAACCGCCTGGTTGTCCGCATAACGAAACGCGCCGAGCGCTTCGGTTTCGTGCGGGTCCGGGTCCGCCAACAGCTTGAGCGAGACATCGGGATGACACGCCAGAACGACCTCGTCAAAGCGCTCAGCCTGTCCGTCCCGCCCAACCAAATCCACGCCATCCGCGCGGCGGATCACTTCATCGACCCCGGCGTTTAACCGGATGCGCTCCGGGCCCAGGTCCTGGGCGACCCGCTCAACATATTGGATCGACCCCCCCAGCACAGTGCGCCATTGCGGTTTCACGAAATGAGTCAGCCGGTGATTTTTGAAAAACCGGATGAAGGCGGCGGCGGGGTAGTCCAGCATATCCCGCTCCGCGGCCGACCAAATCGCCGCCCCCATGGGCAGCAAATAATTGCGGCGGAACACGGTCGAGGCGCGCAGTCGGTCGAGATAATCGCCCAGCGACAAATTCTCTAACCGGCCTTTTCGTAGATCGCGCGGCGCACGGGCGTTAAACCGCATGACATCACGCAACATGCCCAAGAATGACGGCGTCAGCGCGTTGCGCTTGCGCGCGAACACCCCGCGCGCGCCGTTCGAGCACCATTCCACCCCGCCCTCGATCGAGAAGCCGAAGCTCATGTCGGTCGACCGGCTTTTCACGCCCAAATGCTCAAGCCAGGCGGAGAAGTTCGGATAATTGCCCGTGTTAAACACAATGAAGCCGGTGTCCACGGGAATGTCCGCGCCGTCGTAATCGACCCGCACCGTATTGGCGTGCCCGCCTAAGCGGCCCTCTTGCTCGAACAGGGTTACGCGGGCGGCGTCGCGCAAAGCCCAAGCCGCGCCCAATCCGGCTGCGCCGGAGCCGACGACGGCGATTTTCGGTTTCGGGTTGGAGGGGAGGGGTGAGATGGGAGAAACTTCGGCTGAGCCGATCATGCAGCGTCCTTCAAACTCTCAAATGCGCGGAGCGCACGGTCACGGCCCTCTTTGTGCGCGATGACGGGGGAGGGGTAATCGCGACCTAACACCACGCCTGCGCGGGCGAGCGTGTCGTGATCTGCCTCCCAGGGCTTGTGAATCCATTTTTTCGGCAATTTGGCGAGTTCGGGAACCCAGCGTCGCACATAGTCCCCCTCGGGGTCGAATTTTTCACCCTGGGTGATCGGGTTGAACACGCGGAAATAGGGGGCCGCGTCGGCGCCGCAGCCCGCGATCCACTGCCAGCCGGCGGCGTTGTTGGCAAGGTCCGCGTCCACCAACGTGTCCCAGAACCACGCCTCGCCATGGCGCCAATGCAGAAGCAAGTGTTTGACCAGAAACGATCCCACAATCATCCGGGCCCGATTGTGCATCCATCCGGTTCGCCAAAGCTCCGCCATGGCCGCATCGACGATCGGATAACCGGTTCGACCGCGTCGCCAGGCTTTCAAGTCCTCAGCATCCTCGCGCCAAGGAAACGCGTCGAATTTCTTTTGCAGATTTTGCTCCGGTAAATCCGCGTTATAGTAGAGCAGGGAGTAAGAGAATTCTCGCCAGCCGATTTCTGAGAGGAATTTTTCCGCCGCTGTCTCTGAGCCGGCGTCCTCCGCCGCCGCTTGGGCATGCGCGACGACGCGTCGCGGGCTGATTTCGCCAAACCGCAAATGCGGTGAGAGCCCGGAGGTGGCGGACCGGCCCGGAAAGTCTCGCCCCTTGGGGTATCCGCTCAATCGCTCGCTGAGGAAGGTCTCCAGCCGCGCGTTCGCGCCCGCTTCGCCTGGCGTCCAGGTGTCGCGCAGCCCGCCCGCCCAATCCGGTTTGCGCGGTTCCAACGCCCAGTCGGTGAGCGTGTCCGAGGCGAGTTCCTCAGGGCAGGGCGGCAGTGGGTCAGGCGCCGAGACAACGTCTTGGGGCAAGCCCGCGGCGCGACACGCGCGCCAAAACGGGGTGAACACTCGGTAGGGGCCGCCGGAATTGGTTTTGATGTCCCAAGGCTCGAACAAGAGCGCGCCGTTGAAACTCTCCGCGCGTCGGCCAGACTGCTTCAGCGCAGTTTTGATAGCGGCGTCGCGGTCTATCGCGAAGGGTTCGTAACAGCGGTTCCAAAACACCGCTTCCGCGCCGATTTGCTCGGCCAGCTCTGGGACGATCGTCCGCGCCGATCCGCGTCGGAGAATGAGCCGCCCGCCGCGCGTGGCGATCGCATCGCCCAGGCGTTCCAGGCTCTGGTGCAGCCACCAACGCGCGGCGCCGCCGAGCCTCCGATCGTCGCGGTCCGCGTCATCGAGTATGAATAGGGCAACCAAGGGGGCGGCCTGGGCGAGGGCTGCGCACAGGGCTGGGTTGTCCGCCAGGCGCAAATCCGAGCGGAACCACAGGATGACCGGAGCCGGCTGAACACGCTCGCTCACGGTAGGGGCTCCATGTCCCGTAATCGTCCCGCCATTCCCCGTCCCTCAAACCTTAATTCGCATACAAACCGTTGCGCGCCCCCGCGCCTTAGCCCTATCTGAACCGAAACGCCGACAAAAAAAGGCGTCGGTCTGAAATCTCGCGGAAAGCTTGGTCCCCATGAGCGCCAACGCCGTCACCATCTCTGCTCCTCGCCCTGGCGAGGCGGCCATTGTTTTTGGCCAATCTGAGCCCCTGGCGCTGATTGCGGGGCCGTGCGCGCTTGAAAGCCGCGCCCACGCCCTGGAATGTGCGCAAGCTCTTAAGGCGATTGCCGATAAACTTGGGGTCGGCTTGGTTTATAAGACCAGCTTCGACAAGGCCAATCGAACATGTTTAGCGTCCCCACGCGGGGTGGGGCTGGACGCCGCTTTGGCGGTGTTTGACGACATTCGCGCTCAGACAGGCCTGCCGGTGCTCACCGATGTGCATTTGCCTGAGCACTGCGCCGCGCTCGCCCCGGTGGTCGATGTCCTGCAAATCCCTGCGTTTTTATGTCGACAAACCGACCTGCTCGTCGCCGCAGCCCAGTCGGGCCGTCCGGTCAATGTTAAAAAAGGCCAGTTCCTTGCGCCCTGGGACATGGAACATGTGCGCGACAAGCTCGTTCAGGCGGGCGCGGCGGGGGTCCTGCTGTGCGAACGCGGCGCCAGCTTCGGCTATAACACCCTGGTCTCGGACTTGCGCGCGCTGCCCATCATGGCGGCGTTCGGCTCGCCCGTGATTTTTGACGCCACCCATTCGGTGCAACAGCCCGGGGGCTTGGGCGGACGCAGCGGCGGGCAACGTGAATTCGTCGCCCCCTTAGCCCGCGCGGCCGTGGCGGTGGGCGTCGCCGGGGTGTTTATCGAGACCCATCCCGATCCTGACACCGCGCCGTCGGATGGCCCGAACATGGTGCCCTTGGCTGCGTTTGAAACGCTGATAGCGGAGTTGATGGCGTTCGACGCTCTGGCCAAGGGCCGCGCGGGGTGATGATCGGCGCTGACCTTCGGGAACTGGTCGAGCGGATCGCTAAGGTGCGCTTGCTTTGCGTGGGCGATGTGATCCTGGACGCGTTTGTGGACGGGCGAGCGGCGCGGGTGTCGCGCGAAGCCCCGGTCGTTGCGCTGAAAGAGCAGGGGCGGCGGCTCATGCTCGGCGCGGCCGGCAATGTGGCGCGCAACGCCATCGCGCTCGGCGCCCGCGCGCGCCTGATTGCGCCCATCGGCCTGGACGCGGAAGGGCGCGCGTTTCGCGACCTCGCCGAGGGGGTGGCCGGGATGAGTGTGGACGCGATCGACACGCCGGATCGTTTGACGCCGTGTAAGACGCGGTACGGCGCCTCGGGCCAGCAAGTCCTGTGCGTGGATCGCGATCCGCCTGAGGGGATCGATGCGCACACGGAGGCCCGCATCGCCGCGGCCGTCCGCACCGGAATTAAGGACGCGGACGTTGTGGTGATCTCCGACTATGGCCGCGGCGCCATGACGCCGTCGGTTTTGCGCGCCGTGATCGAGGCCGCGCGATCGGCCGGCGTGCGGGTCCTCGTCGACCCCCGCGGGCCAGACTTTCGCAGGTATGACGGGGCGACCCTCATCAAGCCTAACGCTCAGGAATTGGCTGAGGAAACCGGGTTGGCGCTGACCGACGACGCCGCCATGCACGTCGCCATGCGTGCGGTCTTGGAGACATGTCCCCAGGTGGGCGGCGTATTAGCGACGCGGTCGGCTGCGGGCATGGCGCTTCTGATGCGCGACGCGGCGCCGGCGTTCATCGCGGCCCGGGCGCGCGATGTCTATGACGTCTCCGGCGCGGGCGACACCTCCATCACCGCCTTCGCCCTAGCTTTGGCCGCGGGCGCATCGCCAACCTTGGCTGCGGAATTCGCCACCCTCGCCTCCGGTCTGGTGGTGGAGAAGGCGGGCACCGCCACCGTCACCGCCGGTGAGATGCTGGGGCGGACTGGGAGGCGGTCACAGTTGCTATCCGAGGCGCTAAGCTTAGAGGCGGCAGTGGCGCAGGTCCGTGCTTGGCGGGCGGCCGGCGAGCGCATTGCGCTGACAAACGGTTGTTTCGACATTCTCCACGCCGGTCACGCCGCAGCGCTGGAAGCGGCTAAAGGGGAGTGCGAGCGGTTGGTCGTCGCGCTGAACACCGACCGCTCCGTGCGCGCGTTGAAGGGGCCCCAACGCCCCTTGTCGCCGCTTCGGGACCGCGCCGCGCTTATCGCAGCGCTGGGCTGTGTCGATGCGGTGACTGCGTTTGATGAGCTGGACGCCACAGCCGTGATCGCCCAGTTGCAGCCCGACGTCTATGCGAAGGGCGCCGATTACCAGGGTCGCGATTACGCGGAGGCGCGTGCGGTGGCGGCCTATGGCGGCGCGGTCGTGTTCACCCCTCTAATGGAGGGGCTGTCCACCAGCGCCTTGGTCGCCAAAATTCGCGAGGCGGACTGAGCCCCGCTCGTCCCGGTCGGCGCAGCTATTCAGGGACTTTCTCCACCGGCGCTTCGCGTAACACAACCTCCGCCTCCAGCGGTGGCGCGAGCCGACCCTGCTCGCGGAAGAGGGTCTCTAACGCGTCGCCCCGCACCTGGACGTCCTGCGCGATCGCCTCAGCGAACCAGATCTGTGGCTTGGGTTTTAAACCGCCGCCGAGCCAGTCCCGCTGGGGCGCCTTAAGGGTCGGGGTCCCTACGACCACCAAAACGCCGTCAGCGCATTGCGCCGAGTAAGCTTTCGCGTCGATGACCCCGGCGGGGGGCGCGCAGGCCAAATCGCGACCGCCGCGGGGCGCGAGCCGGCCATTTGCCGCCCAGAAGAGGGCGCGTTCGCGATGCCGAGCGATGTCCGCCCGCCGTCCACGCTCGAAGGCTGACCAAGCGAGCACGCACCGCGCTGCGTCTGGCGCTTGGCATAAGGGGAAAGGGCTTTCACCAGCCTGATACGCGTTGTCGGGGTAAGCGATGTCAATGACATAAGCGGCGGCGAGCCGTTCCGCCAGTCGCGGGTCGTCGAACTCAGACTGCAGCAGCCGCGACAGGTGCAATCCACCCTGTTCGACCCCGACCATCACCAAAGGCGCTTTGTCCGGCGCGGCGTCGAGGAAGGCGGCGAAAGCGCGAGCCACATCGGTGTAAGCTCGCCGTCGAGCCTCGCGGGCGTCTTCGCGATGGCTGTGCATGGCGTAAAGCCCCGCTTGACGATAAAGCGGCGCGGAGATCCGCCAGGTTTCGGGAAAGGCTGGCCCATACTCCGCCAGAAAGATGTCGCGCAGGCGCGAGACGGCTTGGGGCGCGTCGTAGGCGATGTTCCAGGTCTTCAATGCATAGCCGCTAGTGGGCGCCAGCAGAAACACCTCCGCGGGCGGGGTTTTCAGGGTGAGATCCGCGGGCGTGTCCGGTCGCGCGAGCCAGGCCTGGGCTTGGGCGAAATCCGGCGGAGGCGGGGAGGGTTCAATCTCAAACGGAATGTCTGGGTAAAGGCTTAGCCGATAAAGTTCATCACGCGCCTCAAAAGCCGCCCCCGCGAGGACGAGCAACATCGCCGCTAACCCCAAGCTTAAAGCCCGCCCCATGACCGTTCCTTGTATCCCTGTCCGCGCCCGTCTGACCCGATGGCGGCGGACGATAAGCAGAGCCGCGCCCCGCGTCGAGGCGTTGGCCTGGAGGCTGGGAGCGCGTATGACCGGGTTTGGCGGGGCGATTTGGCGGAGGACGCCGGCATGACCGGAGATCCTGACTTGGGCGGACTAGAGCCGCCCCAACGCGACCAGCGGCTTGGGCGCTGGGTGCGCAACAGCTTTTTGACCGGTGTCGTGGTCGCCACGCCGGTGGGCGTAACAATCTGGCTGATCGTCGCCTTTGTGAATTTCGTCGACGCGCGGGTTAAACCCTTGATCCCAACGCGGTGGAACCCCGAAGCCTATCTGAATATCGCCATTCCGGGCCTGGGTTTGGTGTTCGCGGTCATGGCGCTCACCGTGCTCGGCGCGTTCGCGGCGAACTTTTTCGGCCGCACCTTAATCGGGATGGGCGAGAGGGTTCTCAATGGCTTACCGCTTGTGCGCACCATCTATAGTGGGCTTAAGCAAGTGCTTGAAACGGTGCTCCAACAGCGCGAACGCTCCTTCCAGGAAGTGGCGCTGATCCAGTATCCGCGACCGGGCATATGGGCGTTGGGCTTTGTCACCGCGGACGCCAAGGACGAGCTCAAGCGGCAATTGACCGAGGAGGGGGATGATTTCGTGGGCGTGTTCCTGCCAACCACGCCGAACCCGACCTCTGGATTTTTGCTCTATGAGCGGCGCTCAAAGCTCAAAATCCTCGATATGAGTGTGGAGCATGGCGCGAAACTGATCATCTCCGCGGGGCTCGTCTATCCAAACGAGGCCGATGCGGTGGCCGAGTTTAACCGGCTTTCAAAAGCTTCACGGCCTGATCGCGGTCGAAAAGGTAAAGCAGCACGCGAAGCGCCGCCCCCCGAGCCGATTGCAGGGTCGGGTCGCGGCTGAGGACCGCCCGGGCGTCGGTGTCCGCGATCTCGAGCAAGTCAGCGTGCGCCTCCAAATCGGCGAACCGATGGTCGGCGATACCGCTCTGACGCCGGCCCAAGAGATCGCCAGCCCCGCGCAGCCGCCAATCCTCCTCCGCGATCAGAAAGCCGTCTTCGGTGCGCCGCAGAATGTCGAGCCGGGCGCGCGCCGCTTCGCCAAGTGGGGCTTTGTAAAGCAACAGGCACGCCGCTTTTCGATCTCCGCGACCCACCCGTCCGCGCAATTGGTGCAATTGAGCGAGGCCAAACCGGTCGGCGTGCTCGATAATCATGATCGAGGCGGCGGGCACATTGACGCCGACTTCGATCACCGTGGTTGCGACCAGGATTTTATAGTCGCCCCCCGCAAACGCGCGCGCCATGGCGTCCTTGTCTTGCGCGGAGAGCCGTCCGTGCACCAGCCCCACCTGGTCGCCAAACTCGGCGCGCAAGGCGTCATAACGGTCTTCAACCGCGCTAAGATCCAGCACATCTGAGCTCTCCACTAACGGGCAGACCCAGAAGACTTGCTCGCCCCGATCAATGGCGCGGCCGACCGCGAGTAAAACCTCCTCCATCCGGTCCAACGGCAGGGCGCGGGTGACCACCGGTTGGCGGCCCGGCGGCTTCTCATCGAGCTTGGAGGCGTCCAAATCGCCATAGGCGGCCAAAGCCAGCGTGCGCGGGATCGGCGTCGCCGTCATGACCAACAGGTCCGGGCGCACGCCTTTACCCGCCAACCGCAAACGGTCGCTCACCCCGAAGCGGTGCTGTTCGTCGATGACGACCAGGCCGAGATCGGCAAAATCTACGGTCTCCTGGAACAGGGCGTGGGTGCCGATCACCACATCCGTCTGCCCTGAGGCGATGGCGGCGAGCAGGGCTTCACGCGTTTTGCCCTTGTCCCGACCGGTCAAGACGACCGCCTCGATCCCGGCTGCTTGAAGCCACGGCTTGAGCGTTTCGCCATGCTGGCGGGCGAGAATCTCCGTGGGCGCCATCAACGCGGCCTGGCGGCCCGCTTCGACCGCGCGCGCCAAAGCGAGAGCGGCGACGAAGGTCTTACCTGAGCCTACGTCGCCTTGGAGCAGCCGCGCCATGCGTTCGGGCTGAGCCATGTCACGCTCAATTTCCGCAAACGCGCGGCTTTGCGCGCCTGTGGGGGTGAACCCGGCGGCCCGCTTCACCGCAGCCACCTTCGCGCCGTCCCCGGTCATCGGTCGGCCCGATTGGCGCTTATTAAACGCCCGGGCGAGCGCCAGCGCCAATTGAGAGGCCAGCAATTCGTCATAGGCCAGTCGCGCCCGCGCCGGCGCGTTGAGATCGAGGTCTTGCGCGCTCTCGGGCGCGTGCAGCCGGGCTACCGCATCGGCGAAGCTCGGCCAGGATCGGGCCGCCAACAGGCTGGGGTCTTGCCACTCCTCCAAGGCGGGAAGCCGCGCTAACGCCGCCGCGCACGCCTTGCTTAACACCTTGCCCGACAGGCCGGCGGTTAGCGGATAGACGGGTTCTCGGTCGGGCAGGGTCTCCGGCCCGTCCGGGTCCAGCACGTAATCGGGATGCAGGATTTGGATTTCGCCGCTAAACCGCTCCACCTTGCCGGAGACCAGCCTCACTGCGTCCACCGGCAAAAGCCGTTGAAGGTAATCCCGTTTGGCGTGGAACCAGGCGAGCGTCAGAAACCCGTTCGCCTCGCGGCACCGCACCCGATAGGGGCGGCGGGGTTGTTCGGGCGGAAAATGCCGCTCCACCTGCACCAAAAAACTGGCGATCTCGCCGTCGCGCGCTTGAGCGACGCCAGGCCGCGCGCTGCGGTCGATCAGCCCTGAGGGCGCATGGAACAGCAGATCGCGCACCAACGGACCGGTCAACTTGGCCATCAGGCTGGCGGTCTTCGGGCCGACGCCTTTCAACGCGCTCAATTCGGCGAACAGGGGGAACAGGATGGCCGGGCGCATGCGGGTTTAGGGGATCGCTCTGTCTGGTCTCAAGCTGACGGGACGTCTATATCGCGGATTGGACAAGATCGGGGAGCCGATGATGAATGTGACCAACCCGGCTTCAGCGCCGCAGAACCCCCGCCTTAAGCGCTTGCGGTTTCGCAGCTGGCGGCGGGGCTTTCGCGAGATGGACTTGATTCTCGGCCATTTCGCGGACCAACACCTCGACAAGCTCGGCCCTGAGGATCTCGACCGGTATGAGGCGCTGTTAGGCGCGCCTGACCAAGACCTTTACGCGTGGCTGACGGATCGGGCGCCGGTTCCTGACGAGCATGACCATGCGGTGATGGCCTTGATCAAGAGTTTCCGCTATTTCGCGCGGACGTTATGGGCGGAAACGGCGCAGACCGGGGCCGCCGCCGACTGACAGGTCGTCCATGAGCCGTGACATTCTCGACCGGGTCGCCCGCGACCGCGGCCCGTTAACCGTTTCCGGAGCGCCTGAGGGCCTCGACGCACTGAGCTTGGCCCAAGCGGCGCGCCGCCGAGGCGGGGTGACGCTGTTTATCGCGCGTGAGGACGCGCGAGCGGCAAGCTTCGCCGCCGCGATCGGTTTTTTCGATCCCAGCCTGCCGGTGTTGCGCCTGCCGGCCTGGGATTGTCTGCCCTACGATCGGGTAAGCCCCAGCGCGGAGACCGCCGCGCGCCGGGCTTTTGCGTTGGGTCGTTTGGCTGAACAGACGGGGTCCGAACCGCTTCTCGTGATCGCCACGGTCTCGGCAATGCTTCAACGCGCGCCTGAACGCAGTGTCCTGGGCCAGGCCCGCTTCGCCGCGCGGGTCGGTCAAGTGGTCGATCTGGAGGCGCTCAAACGTTATCTTGCGGTGAACGGCTACGCCCGCTGCGCCACCGTCGCGGAACCGGGGGACAGCGCGGTGCGCGGGGGCGTGATGGACGTTTTCCCCCCGGGCGCGGAGCATCCGCTGCGGTTGGACTTTTTTGGCGATCAGTTGGAAAGCGTCCGCGCGTTTGATGCGGACACCCAGCGATCGGTCAAACAATTAGATGCGGTAACTTTGGCGCCGGTGAGTGAGGTTCAGCTCGACGACGCCGCGATCTCCCGATTTCGGCGCGGTTTTGTCGCCCGGTTCGGTGCGGCTATGGATGATCCGATTTACAGCGCCGTAAGCGCGGGCGCCCGGCCCCAGGGCGTGGAGCATTGGCTGCCCTTGTTCTATGAGCGCACGGACACCGTCTTTGACTATGTGGGCCCGGACGCTCTGATCGCGCTCGACCACCAAGCCTTAGACGCGCGCGACGAGCGCCTTGCGCTGATCGATGACTATCACACCGCGCGGATCGACTCCGCGGACAGCGCCAAGACCGCCAAAGGGCTGTCTGCGCCGGCTTATCGCGCGCTTGAACCGGACGCGCTTTATCTGACGGCCGAGGGGTGGGACCAAGCGCTTGAAGATCGCCCGGTGCGCCGGTTCAGTCCGTTCCCCGAGCCCGAAGCGCTTGACGTTTTGGACATTGGTGGCCGCCAAGGCCGTGGGTTCGCGGCTGAACGGGCGAAAGAGGGCGCCAATGTGTTCGATGCGCTCAAGGCCCATGTGGACGGACTTTACGCCCAGGGCAAACGGGTTCTGATCGCGTCATGGACCCAAGGCTCCTCGGACCGGCTTGCGGGGGTGTTAAGCGACCATAAGCTTGGCGAGGCGCGGCTGGGCTCAGATTGGGACGACGCGGTGGGCAAGGCGAAAACCGCGCCCGCGCGCATCGTTTTGCCGCTGGAGCGCGGGTTCGAAACCCCTGATGTGGCGGTGATTTCCGAGCAAGATGTGCTCGGGGATCGGCTCTCCCGGCCCCGGAAAAAGCGCCGTGCGGCGAACTTCATCGCGGAGGCCGCCGCCCTGCGGCCCGACGATTTGGTGGTCCATGTGGATCACGGCATTGGCCGGTATCTGGGGCTGAAGACCTTGGCGGTCCAAGACGCGCCCCATGATTGTCTGGAAATCGAGTATGCGGGCGCGTCAAAGCTTTATCTGCCCGTTGAGAATATTGAGCTTCTGTCCCGTTACGGCCAGGACGCCGAAACGGTGCAGCTCGACCGCTTAGGCGGGGCGGGCTGGCAGGCGCGCAAGGCGGCGGCGAAGAAACGCCTGCGCGATATGGCCGATCAGCTTATCAAGATCGCGGCGGCGCGGGCGGCCAAATCCGGGGAGGACATCGATCCGCCCTCAGGCTTGTTCGACGAGTTCTGCGCGCGGTTTCCCTATGTGGAGACCGACGACCAGCTTTCCGCGATCGAAGACGTCATTGGCGATCTCGCTAAGGGCCAGCCCATGGATCGGCTCGTGTGCGGGGATGTGGGCTTCGGCAAAACCGAAGTGGCGTTACGCGCAGCTTTCGTGGCGGCCATGAGCGGGCGTCAGGTCGCGGTGGTGGCGCCCACCACGCTGCTTGCGCGCCAACACCACAAAACCTTCTCCGAACGTTTCCGCGGCTGGCCCATTACGGTGCGCCCGCTCTCGCGATTGGTGTCGCCCAAGGAGGCGGCGTTGACGCGCGAAGGGCTCGCCAATGGTACGGTCGAGATCGTGGTGGGCACCCATGCTCTGCTGGCCAAGACGGTTAAGTTCAAGCATCTGGGCTTACTGATCATCGACGAGGAACAACGCTTTGGGGTGAAGCACAAAGAGCGGCTTAAGGAACTGAAAGCTGACGTGCACGTGCTGACGCTGACCGCGACGCCGATCCCGCGGACGCTGCAACTGGCCATGTCGGGCATTCGCGAGTTGTCGCTGATCGCCACTCCGCCGGTGGATCGGCTCGCGGTGCGCACCTACGTCACGCCGTTTGATCCGGTGACGGTGCGCGAAGCTCTGTTGCGGGAGAAATATCGCGCCGGGCAGAGCTTTTTTGTCGTTCCCCGGGTGAAAGACATCCCCGATGTGGAGACCTTCTTACGCGAGCGCGTGCCAGAGGTGAGCTTTATCAGCGCCCATGGCCAAATGGCCTCCACGCGGCTCGAAGAGGTGATGACGGCGTTTTACGAAGGCCGCTATGACGTGCTGCTGGCGACCACCATCGTGGAGTCTGGCCTCGACATCCCGACCGCGAACACGCTCGTGGTGCACCGCGCGGATATGTTCGGCCTCGCTCAGCTTTATCAAATTCGCGGACGGGTGGGGCGGTCGAAAACCCGCGCTTACGCCTATCTCACAACGCCGAACGACAAAAAGCTCACCCCGGGGGCGGAGCGACGGCTCAAAGTGCTCTCCTCGCTGGACACGTTGGGGGCCGGCTTCACCCTGGCGCGCCACGATCTCGATCTGCGCGGGGGCGGCAATCTGCTCGGCGAGGAACAATCGGGTCACATCAAAGACGTCGGCGTGGAGCTTTACCAATCCATGCTCGAAGAGGCGGTGGCCTCGCTCAAAGGCGAGGACGTGGATGAAAGCCGGGATTGGTCGCCGCAGATCAATATTGGCGCCGCCGTTCTGATCCCGGACACCTATGTGGAGGACCTCGACGTTCGGTTATCGCTCTACCGCCGGCTCTCGGATCTCGACACGAAAGCGGACCGGGAGGCGTTCGCCGCCGAATTGATTGACCGGTTCGGACCCTTGCCCGAGGAAGCCGAGCAATTACTGCGTGTTGTGGGGATCAAAGCGCAATGCAAGCGTTGCGGCGCGGCCAAGATCGACGCCGGGCCAAAAGGCGCGGTGGTCACGTTCCGGCCCAACGCCTTTGAGGATCCCACCGGGCTGGTGCAACTCGTCGCCCGACGCGCGGCGGACTTCAAGCTCAGACCCGATCAAACGCTCGTGGTGCGCGGGGGCTGGGCGAGCGCGGAGGCGCGGATCACGGGAGTCGAGCGCGCTATGGCGCTAATCGTCGACGCGGCGAAAGCGGCTTGAGCGGCGGGCGGGCTCAGCGCGCGGAGAGAACTTCCGTCGCACGCTCGATCAAATGGCTTGCGCCTTCAAGGGGTTGGAGGTCCAAAATCCGCGTTTCCAGATGCAGTTGGAAGGGTTTTTTTGGCGCATCATCCTCAAAGGCGGTGCACTCCACCACACCCGCCAGGCGCGCTAACGCCGCTTGAGCGGCGGGCAGGGGGGTGGCCGGCATGGCGATCGCGAAGACGCCTGGGCCCAGCCGTGCGGCGAGGTCCTCCCCACGCACCAAGTGACGCAACATGGCGCCGAACTGGTTACGTGCCGCCGCGAGCCGTTCAGGCGACACCTCACGCTCGGCCACCGCGCGGACCGCGGCCAAGGTCAACGGTCGATCATGTTGGCGGGCGCGTTTCGCCATCCGGCCGAGATGGGCGGTGAAGAATTCTGCGTTGTAGAGGCCGCTATCACGATCGGCCAAGCCGGAGCCCCGGGCATGGTCAACGCGCGCCCGTAACTCCAGACGACGGCGGCGCTCGCGGGCGAGTTCTAGAATCCGTTGGCGGATTTCGCCGGCTTCGGCGTCCTTATTCATCATCTCGCTCGCACCGCGGGCGAAAGCCTCCTCGGCGCGCTCAAAACCCGACGGACCGGCGATGATCGCGGCGGGCACATGGATTAGCCTGGAGTTCCGACGCATCGCCCCGCAAATCGCGAACATGGTCTCCAACCCGCTGACCCCGTTAAGCACCGCGGCGTCGAAATCTGCCTCATGGAGATAATCAAACGCGGTGTAGGAGGTGAAAGCGGCCGTGATGTTGGCGCCCACAGCTTCCAAGGCATTGCGTAAACGCAGGAAAAACGGCGCAGCCTCGCCGACGAACAACACTTTGACCGGACGGTCGTCCGCGGCCGCCGGCTTGAGGGTTTTGCCTTGCGCCTGCAGCGTCTCCAGACGCAGCGCGACTTCCTCCTCCATAATGGCCAGACGAAGGGCGCTTTGGATGCGTTGGGATAGCTGAGCGGGGTGGATCGGCGGACGCAACACCGCGTCCAAGCCCGCCCCGCCCGCGCCGGCTTCGCCCGCCTCCACCACGCCAATGACAGGGAGCGCACGCGGCGCCGCCTGGCGTTTGAGCGCTTCGCCGAGCTCGCGCACCTCTGCAAGCGTCCGGCCCGCGCCGTCAATCAGCGCCCCGTCTACGGCGAAGTCCTCCGCGGCGGCCAAAGCCGCGCGTAGCCCCGTCGCGGAGACTGTGGGAAAACCGGCGGCGTCTAACCGAGCCGCGGCGTCTCCCGCCGCCGACGCCCGTTCGGCGACCACCAAAATGCGCGCGCTAAATCCGATCACGTCGTATGCGTTCCAATCTGACCCAACGTTTCGCATTTAAACGGGGAAGGTGAACGGCTTATCAACGCTAAGCCCTCCCGCCTAGGCGCGCTGACGTGTACACGCAGGTTTCGCGCCAAATGTCACGTCGTCGTCAAGAGGCGTGACCAAAATCGACGGCAATTGGACGCGGAATCTGTACGTGGCGTTCAGGCGGGGTTCAGCGGTTTGGAGCCATTCTAATATCCGAGCGCTGGGGAGCGGTAATCCCGTCCCTCGCCCGCTAACCAGAGCTCGTCTCGGACAGCGACCGAAGGGCGCCGGCCTTGTGGAGACACGAGGTCGGCGCTTTCCGCTGTCCACACCGCCCGTCGATACGCCGCCTACCGCTTGCCGCGCGCCGACGAGTGTGAACAATGCGCGCGGTGTGCGGTTGCGAAGCGGGACTTGGGAATGCGAAAAATCTACGCCGACGCGTCGAGCGCGCTCGACGGGCTCACCCATGACGGCATGATGGTGATGGCGGGTGGCTTTGGGCTGTGCGGCATTCCCGAAAACCTGATCACCGCACTGCGCGATACCGGTGTGAAGGACATCACCGTTGTGTCGAACAATTGCGGGGTGGACGATTTTGGTCTGGGGCTCTTACTGCAAACCCGCCAAATTAAGAAAATGATCTCCTCCTATGTGGGCGAGAATAAAGAGTTTGAGCGGCAATACCTCAATGGCGAGCTGGAGTTGGAATTCAATCCCCAAGGGACTTTGGCCGAGCGGGTGCGCGCGGGCGGGGCCGGCATTCCGGGGTTCTACACCAAGACCGGGGTCGGCACGCTAATCGCCGAGGGAAAAGAACATAAAGACTTCAACGGTCAAACCTATATTCTTGAGACGGGCTTGTTCGCCGATCTCGCTATCGTCAAAGCCTGGAAGGCCGATGAAGAGGGAAATCTGGTGTTTCGCAAGACAGCGCGGAACTTCAATCCCATGATGGCCACTGCGGCGAAAACGACTGTGGTGGAGGTGGAGGAAATCGTGCCCACGGGCGCACTCGATCCCGATCACATCCACACCCCGGGGATTTACGTGCAACGCCTAATCCAGGGCGCGCACGAGAAGCGCATCGAGCGGCGCACGGTTCGCGAAGGCTAGATAAAGGAGCCCTTATGCCCTGGACCCGCGATCAGATGGCCGAACGGGCCGCGCAAGAACTCGAAGACGGCTTTTACGTTAATCTCGGCATTGGGATCCCGACATTGGTGGCGAACTACATCCCCGATGGGATCGAAGTAACCCTGCAGTCGGAGAACGGCATGTTGGGCATGGGACCGTTCCCAACCGAGGACGAAGTGGACGCAGACCTGATCAATGCGGGCAAGCAGACCATTACCGAGCTCGATAAGACGAGCTATTTCAGCTCATCCGACAGCTTCGCCATGATCCGGGGCGGGCATATCGATCTCTCCATCCTCGGCGCGATGGAGGTGGCGGAGACCGGAGACCTGGCCAATTGGATGATCCCGGGCAAGATGGTCAAAGGCATGGGCGGGGCGATGGATCTTGTCGCCGGCGTGAAACGGGTGGTGGTGGTGATGGATCACACCAACAAAGCCGGTGACCCAAAGCTCTTGAAATCCTGCACCTTGCCCTTGACCGGCCAAGGGGTGGTGGACCGCATCGTCACCGATCTCGGCGTGTTCGACGTGGTCGCGGGCGGGCTCAAGCTCGTCGAATTGGCGCCCGGCGTCACCGCAGACGAGGTGAAAGCCAAAACCCAAGCGGCTTTAGTGTAGGGGTAGGGGAGCGGTTACCCCGCACCCCGGCCAAAGCCTTAATCGGCCACCGAACCGGCCTCCCGCGCCGCCAGCACCGCCTCGATCAAGGCTTGCGGCGCTTGGGGCGGGGGGTCGTTGGGCTGAGGGGTCAGGGCGGATTTCGCAGCAGCCACAGAGCGTTGATAGGCCGCCAGGTAATCGGTGCAATCGGGGCAAAACGCGAGGTGCAGCTCGAACTTCGCGCGGGTTGTCGGGTCGAGCCGGCCTTCGTGGAAGTCCGCCACGAAGGCTTCGAACTCCTCGCAAGTGAGCAAGACCCCCGCTTTCTGCAGCGACAACCGCAAAGCTCGCCGGATTTGGCGCACAACGCTCATGATATCGTCTCCGCCCAGACCGGCGCGAGCAGGGTTTTCAACGCCGCACGCGCCCGGTGCAGGCGCACTTTCACCGCGCCTTCGGAGAGTTCCAGTAGGTGTGCGGTCTCTTGAGTGCTGTAGTCTTCAATATCGCGCAGCATCAGCACGGTGCGATAGGACGGCGGCAACTGGTCGATCTTATCGAGCACCGCTTCGCGTAACTCAGTGCGTTCCATCTGAACATCCACCGCGGCGTCAGGCTCACGCCAGGGGTCTTCGAACCGGCAGCCATTGTCATCGAACTGCGGCAGGAGGGGATCGATCGCGGGTTCGCGCATCCAGGTGCGGCGCAGTTTGGAGATCGCCGCGTTAATCGCCAGCCGCTTGAGCCAAGCGCCCAGACTGCCGCGCGATTCAAACCGGTCTAGCGCGTTGAACGCGTTGAGAAACGCCTCCTGTACGCAATCCTCCGCCAGGCCCGTATCCGCGAGCACGCGTCGGGCGGCGCTCAGCATCGGGCCCGCATAGGTCTCCACCAAGGTTCGGAACGCCGCCTCATCACCGGCTTGCAGCCGGGCGACCAGCGCGTCTTCCCGGGCGCCGTTTGAGCGATTCGCAGACGGCGCCGTTTGATTGGCGGTTAACCCCGGTCGGGGTGGAGGCGCGGCCTCAAGGGCCTGCGCCAGCGCGGTATTGTTCGCCATGGGCCACCTTGACTAAATCGCGGCCCAAGCCTGCCGCTTGCGCCCATGTGGGCGCCTCAGCCTGGGCAAAAAACCCAAAGCTGCTTCGCCCCGCGCTCTCGGGCGATCAAAGTCTTATGACCGGCATAACACCGGCCTGTTCTCGGACCGCGTCTGATCCGTGGTGGGTGGGGCTGAGATCGGTTTCTGGGCGCGGGTGCAAAAGGCCGCAGGTTACTGTGAAGCGGCGCCGACAGCGACGCGGTGTCGCGGACCTTTCGTAAATTCCTCTATACCGCTGCCAAGTTCAGTGGTTCTGTCTTGCGCCGAATTTGGGTGTTTCTGCGGGTTCTCGATCGGAACTGATGGTCGTGATACAGTCGGTGCGATGCATGTTGGCGTCCATCCTGCGAATAAGCCAAAAAACGCACGTCTGCCTTAAAGGATTTTTGCTTATCATGATTTTGCGAGTTGTCGATCCGCCAACGACGCCTCGCATGGCTCCTTGCGCCCCACCCACGAGGAGCCCTTTCGACATGCGGGAAGGCGGCTGTCGCCCCCCAACCGCTGCAGACCCGTCTTCCTGCATGTCATCTCCCAGCACCCGTCATCAACCAGCTACCGCGCCCGGAACCGCCCAGCGCGACGGCGACTTGCGTCAAACGCCTGGCATGGTTAAGCCCCAGGTCCGTCACGGTTGGCGCGATGCAGGGTGAGTGGCCGAGTGGTTGAAGGCGGCGGTCTTGAAAACCGTTAGGCGTTAACGCGTCTCGGGGGTTCGAATCCCTCCTCACCCGCCATTCTGGAACAAAAGTGCGAACGCCGTTCGCCGCTGTTTGTGCGACGTTTCGTTACGAAAGTTCGCAGGCTGCTCTTCGAACGAAGTGGCATTCGCTAAAGCCGCCTCAGAGTCTGCTTTATGCTTCTCTGTTGATTGGGAACTCACCGACGTGACCGAGCGGGCAACCGCAAGCTCAACCTAGTGCTCGGTCTGCGGCGTTTCATGTCAGAATATTAAGCGCGACCAGACTGCCGAATAGCACCGTTTGTACAGCCAAACGGAACGCCAGTCAGACACGCAGCTGTATAACCCCAGCAACCAGACCAGTTAATGCCAGTATTAATGAGATCATGCCAGCCGTGATATAGTTGTTCTGGGAGGCATAAGCCCACCCGCCGATTTCGGTCCCAAAGGTGTAGGTTTCCGGGTGTGCAGAGACGTCGTACACGACGTAGCTAAATACGAGCACAGCAAGGATAAAGGCCCCGGTCGTTACCCGGACTGCAAGAACTATGTAGGCTGCGCTCATTGGTACTCCACGATCAGGAATATATCCCGACCGCACCGGCGGAATCGGTTGGCAGAGTCGGCGATCGCCGTCGTCAGGTCGATGCAGCCGGCCGAACCTGGCAACGATCCGCCGTGGATTGAAAAGCCGCCCAACGCAGCCCTGAACAACCTCATGAGAAGTCACACCTAGCTAATCGGAGAAACATAGCCGGGTGGTTTGACGGTCAGCACGGAGCAGTCCGCCCGGTGCAACACATCCTCTGCGGTGTTGCCGATCAACAGACCGGGCACGCCGGTGCGTGCGATTGTGCCCATCACCAGAAGGTCGGCGCCGACGCGGCGCGCATGCTCGGGGATGGCGTCGCGCGCAACACCGCGCAACAGTCGCGGGGTCAGGCGTGTCGGGCCGGACCCGTCCACAAAGGCGTCATGGATTAACGTGTTGAGCGCATTGCGACACTCCGCCTCCAGGTCGTCGCGATAGCGCGCGGGCTCTGCGGTGTCGGAGGTCCAGCGCGCGACCAATTCTTCGCCCGGCGCATCCCACACGTGGACGACCTCGATCGCGGCTTCGTCCAGGGCGGCCAAAGCCGCCGCAGTGTGCAGGATAGAGCGGTTGAGCGCGTTTTGGGTCTCCGGCTCGGCGGCGTCCCAGGTGTCCACATCCACCGCGGCGACGATTGTGCGCGTCTGCGCCCGCGCATCGGGCCGGCGCAACCAAACCGGCGCGGGGCATTTTCGCAAAAGATGCTGATCGGTGCTCGCGAAGATGAAGGTCTGCAAGCCGGAGAGCTTTTCCGCAGATTTCACCACCAGGTCATAGCCGGTTTCGCGCACCGCCCTGATGACCTCGATAAAGGTCTTGCCCGTTCGCACATCTAAGGCCGGGGGCTGGGCTAGCTCAGCGTCGGTGACCAGGTCGCCAAGCTTGGCGCGTCGGGCTTGGACCAGGTCGGCGGCGATGGTCTCCGCGGCCACGCCTGCGGCGCGCGCCATCCGCGCAAGGTCGCGCGGCGGTTCCACCACGCTGAGCAGGGTCAGCCGCGCGTCCGCCCGGGCCGCCAAGCCCGCGGCGTGGCTCACTGCGGCGATGTCCTCCGCACCGCCGGACACGACGACGAGTATAGAGTTCAGGTGAGGGGCGG
>JBHJGU010000045.1:0-3114 GCA_050331475.1 Maricaulaceae bacterium
CATCCATCCAGGTCCATTGACGCTCATCGGAATAGACCGTCATGGGGAAGTAAATAAGGCCGATCTCGTGGATCACGACGCCGAGGAGGAAGATTTTCTCCGCCTGGGTGTAGGTGCGCTCGCCATCATCCTGAAGCGTGGTGCGCGGCCCGTTAAACGTGATCATCGGGTATTCCATCCCGCCGACCGGCCCGTTGACCGATTGCGCGGTCGGATAAGGATAGTCGAAGGAGAACCGCGAATAGACCTTCATGGTGTGGATCACCGCGGCGGTGGAGTATTTCGACCACAGCGGATCGCCTTCTTTGGGAAAGAAGGACATGGCCATGACCAAGTCATTCTCAGCGCCCGGCTGTTCATAGCCTTGGGCGTCCCAAATGAATTTCCGGGATGACGCCCAGGCGAAATCGCGAACATTGTCCGCCTTGAACACCCAGGTTTTTTCGCCGTCCGCGCCCTCGCGCTCATTCTCCAGTGCTTCTTCGGGGGTGACGATATACACCGGCTTGTCCGCGGTTTTCGCTTCTTCTAGCCGCGCTTTGTGGGTCTCGTTCAAGACATCGTCGGGGTTTTGCAAGACCCCCGTCGAGGACACGATATGGTCATCGGGCACGGTGATCGCGACTTCGTAGTCGCCGAACTCTAACGTGAACTCGCCGCGGCCCAGGAATTCTTTGTTGTGCCAGCCCTCATAGTCCGAATAAACCACCATGCGTGGGAACCACTGGGCGAGCAGGAAGATATCATTGCCGCCTTCGCGTTCGTCGTCGGGGAAATGCTCATAGCCGGCGCGCGCGACGACCGCGTTTTCTTCAACAATATTGAACCGCCAATCCACGGCGAACACCACTTGCTCGCCTGGCGCCAAGGGCTCGGCGAGATCGATACGCATCAGCGTGCCGACAATCGTGTGGTCCAGCGCCACGCCCTCGGCGGTCTCAACCCGAGTGATTTCGTGGCCGTAGTCATTGTCGGTCATGGATTGTTGGCGGCGCAGCTCGCCCATGGACAGCCGCGCGGGGCTTGAGCTACCGGGCGCGGCGGTGGCCGGACCTCGACGGCCGCGCCCGCCGAAATCGGTTGCGCGCTCTTTCAGGCTGTCGCGGCGAAAAATGTTCTGGTCGAGCTGAAGCCAGAGATATTTCAGCGTGTCGGGCGAATTGTTCGTGTAGGTGATCGTTTCCGAACCGGTGAGCGCACGGGCGTCTTCGTCCAGCCGTACGTCGATCTTGTAGTCCGCCTGCTGCTGCCAATAGGCGTGGCCCGGCGCGCCGGATGCGGTGCGGTAGACATTTGCGGTGGGCAGGATCTCATCGAGTTGGCGAAATTTGTCGACAAAATCGCCTTTGGTCTGATGAATCGCGAAGGGATCGGCCGACGCCGCGCCCGCCGTTAGACCCAATGCGATCAATCCAATCGCGGTCGACACAATCCGCATGCTGCTCCCCCAGGGTGACCTGTGATTTGCGCGCGACTATGCACAAGGGCCAGACCGGGCGCAATCACCCGCGCTGAAGGGCGTCCGCCGCGTCTAAGGCCGCATATGTGACCACCGCGTGGGCGCCCGCGCGTTTAAACGCCAACAGAGCCTCCATCATCACCCGGTCCCCGTCGATCCAGCCGTTTCGATCGGCCGCTTTGATCATGGCGTACTCGCCGGACACTTGGAAGGCGAAGACCGGGGTCTCAAAGCTGTCGCTCAGCCGGGCGATGATATCGAGATAGGGTAGGCCCGGCTTGACCATCACCACGTCGGCGCCCTCGGCGATATCCAGGCTCACCTCGCTGAGCGCTTCGCCGCGATTGGCCGGGTCCATTTGATAGGTTTGTTTGTCGCCCTGAAGCGCTGTCGCGGAACCGATCGCCTCCCGATAGGGGCCGTAAAAGCCCGACGCGTACTTCGCCGCATAGGACAAGATCAGCGTGTCCGCATGGCCCGCGCCTTCGAGCGCTTCGCGGATCGCGCCGATGCGGCCGTCCATCATGTCCGAGGGCGCAACCATATCCGCGCCCGCCTGGGCCTGCACGAGCGCGCACTCCACCAGACGCTCGACGGTCTCGTCATTGAGCACGCGGCCGTCGTGGAGCACCCCGTCATGGCCGTGGGTGGTGTAGGGATCGAGCGCCACATCGGTGATGACGCCCACCCCCGGGGCGGCGTCCTTGACGGTTCTGATCGCTTGGCAGACCAGCCCATTGGGGTTGAGCGCTTCGGAGCCCTCGGCGTCTTTCAGCTTGGGGTCAATGTGGGGGAAAACCGCCAAGGCCGGTTCGCCGAGGTCTTGGGCGCGCCGGGCGGTTTCCGCCAACGCGTTGAGCGAGAGCCGGTCCACCCCGGGCAAAGCGGCCACGGGCTCGCGGTCTTGGGCGGTGTCGGAGACCACGCAGGCTAAGATCAGATCGCTAGGCGCAAGTTGAGTTTCGCGCACTAAAGCCCGAATCCAAGGCGCTTGGCGCAGCCGCCGAGGTCGAATGTGCGGAAAGCCCCCCATGGCGTGTCTCCTTTAAACGTGGTCTTCACGATGCGGTCGAGGGCGCTTGTCAGAGCCCTGCGGGCCGGGCTAGGCCAAAGCCCCATGCCGGATCGGAGTTTATCCATGACCTTCGAACTGAGTGAAGAACAAACCCTGATCCGCGACACCGCGCGTCAGTTCGCCGACGATCAATTGCGCCCCCACGCCGCGCGATGGGACGACGAGAAAGTGTTCCCCGTCGATACGCTGAGAGCGGCGGCGGAACTCGGCTTGGCGGGAATTTATACGCGCGAGGATTTCGGCGGCTCGGGGCTGGGGCGCACCGAAGCCGCCTTGGTGTTCGAAGAGCTCTCGAAGGGGTGTGTGTCCACCGCCGCCTTCCTGTCGATCCATAATATGGTTTCGTGGATGATCGACAGCTTTGGCGAGGACGCCCAGCGCGAACGCTTCATTCCGCGCTTGGTGAGCATGGAGACCATCGGCGCCTATTGTCTGACCGAGCCGGGCTCGGGCTCGGACGCAGCCGCGTTAAAGACCAAAGCGATACGCGAGGGCGACCACTACGTCCTCAATGGCGCGAAGGCGTTTATCTCCGGCGGGGGGGCGGCGGACATTTATTTGATCATGTGCCGCTACGGGG
>JBHJGU010000046.1:0-5642 GCA_050331475.1 Maricaulaceae bacterium
TCATTGCACCGTTCGGCCTTGTGAGACCCAACAAAGCACCGCTGCCCCCCTATCGGGTCGGCAGATGAGTGCGAACAGATCCGTGAAACCCTCGACAGACCGCCGCCAAAGCAATGCAAATTACAGATCCATGACCTAGTCTATCGGGATGGTGTCCGCGTTTCCGCGGTGTCTCGCCAAAAAGAAATCGCAAAGCCCATCGTTCGGGTGATCGAAAAGCAAACCGGAGTCAAACTCCTATGAACACGATGTTTTACCCTGGTATCCTCTACCCACCCGATGAAGACGGCCTCTCAGGCTGCTTCGTGCCGGACTTGAAAATCGCCGCTTCCGGCGCGTCTCCGGACGACGCCTTGCGCGACGCGGCCCTGATCCTTGCCGAATTGCTCGCGTCTATGGTCGAAGACGATGACGCCTTCCCCGCGCCGACGCCGGCCCAAGACATCGACCTTGATGGCGGAACGCTCGCCATGATCGGCGCGCCCTTCGTTCGCGCAAAAAGGCCCGCCGCAGCGTGACTGGCGCCGACCTGCGCAAGTGGCGCAAAGCTATGGGCCTAGATCAAATCGAGGCTGCCGCGCTCTTAGGCTATGGGCGTGCGGGCTATCAAAACCTGGAGGCCCGCGCCGAACCGCTTAAGCCTGTCATTGCCTATGCCTGCATCGCACTGTGGCACAGGCTGGCGGAAACGCCGTTGCCTTGGTCCCAGCCGTCGAGCGCGCCCCCACCGAAGCCTACGGGTAGCCCAAGCGGCGCTTAGGCCTGTTTCCCCCGCACGCGCGGGGATCGTCCCCCGTCACCCGCGACAGACGTATTTGACCCGCGTTTTCCCCGTACGCCTTGGCGTCGTCTCGGTCGCGCCGGGCGGAAAGACGCGCTAATCTTGCTCCATGGCGACCGACCATCCCGCCCGCTATTACCCTGCCGACGCCGCGCGCGCCCGCTCGGTTCGCATTCGGTTGGAGGCGGACGCCCTGGTTATTCTGGATGGATCAAACGCCGACGCCTGGCCCAAAGCGTCCATCCGCCGGACGCCAGGCCCCAAACGCGAGGTCTGGCTCGCCCCCGACGCCACGGCCCAGACCCGCCTATGTGTCACTGGCGACGCCGCCCAGGCGCTCGCGTTTTGGTCCGCAGCGATCTTCCAGCCCCCTGCGCCGAAAAAAGACCTTCGCACCGCGTTGGGCCTGGGCCTGGCGGTCATCTTTGCGGCCGGCTGGGTGATTTGGGGCCTGTCTGCGCTTGCGGGACCTCTCGCGCGGACAACCCCACCCGCGTGGGAAACCGCGCTGGGCGAGCGCGCTTTGCGCGACCTCGCGCCGCTGACGCGCACATGCCAGCTCAGCGGCCCGGCCCGAGCGGCGTTTGACGGACTGGTGGCGCGCCTGGCCACCGCCGCTGAGCCGCCCTTCCCGCTTGACGCGCGCATTGCATGGCTTAAGACGGCGAACGCGTTCGCCGTGCCCGGCGGCGGGCTGGTGGTCTCCGCAGAGCTTTTGGCGCTGATGGAGAGCCCCGACGAGTTGGCCGGCTTCTTAGCCCATGAGATCGCCCATATCGCGGATCGCCACGCCATGGCGGGCGTCATCAAACGCATGGGCTTAGGCGTGCTCAGCGCAGTGTTCGGCGGCGGCTCGAGCGACATCGCCACTGCGGCGGCCGCCCAATTGACCGCAGCGTCATACTCCCGAGGCGCCGAGCGCCGGGCGGACGCCTTAGCGCTGGATTACCTGGACGCAGCCGGGCTGGATCCCGGCGGGTTGGCGGACTTCTTCGACCGGCTGGAGGCGCTCGATCGGAGCGACGCAGCCCCGGTGATCGGCCGCTTGCTCGCCAGCCACCCCGACCGCGAAATCCGGGCCGAACGCGCCCGGCGACGCGCCGCGCCCGACCGACCGGACGCTTTGACACACGCCCAATGGCGCGCATTGAAGGCGGCGTGCCCGGAACGAGACGCGCCCAAGACTTAGGACGCCGCGCCAATCCGCGTAAGCCGGATGACGATCGCTAGGTAATCCAAATCTTTGAGCGGCGGGCGCGGCCTTGAGAACGAAAACCAAATGATTTTGGCAATTTTTAAAAGCAATTGATTAAATTTTTACTCAAATATTTCGCCTAGACTCTTTGAATGTGAGTGTCGACTCACAAAATAAAATATTTGCTTAAAATACTATCATCTTTATTTGCCCCAAAACCGCCCAATTCTGCGACATTTACGCCCTAGCGATTGACCACGCTGACGATTGCTTCGATATCACGAGTGGATAACGCACTCGTGAGGTTCGTCATGCACAACTTTCTCGCTCTAGCCCCGCCCGACCAAGCCAGCCATGTGGCGGTGAAATCCGGTGACTGGTTCGACCCAGAAACCTGGGCGAACGGCGAAGTCCCCCCCACCGGCGCCGACGTCCTCATCCCCCACGGCCTCTCCGTGCTCTATGACGGGGAGAGTGCGGCCCGGCTGCGCACGATCCGCGCGGACGGAACCCTAGAGATCGCCGGCGACGTGGACACCGCGCTGGTGGTCGACACCATCGTGGTCAGCGACAGCGGAACCTTCCGCATCGGCTCTGCGGACGATGGGGTGGATGCGGGCGTGGTCACCGACATCGTCTTCGCCCCCGTCGACCCTAATGACCGGGGCATCGACACCAATTGGGACCCCAACCAGTTCAGCCGCGGCTTCCTCACCGCGCCAGGCTCGACGGTGGAGATCTATGGCGCGGAGAAAACCGCCTTCGTCACCCTGGCGGGGGACGCGCAAGCCGGCGATCAAAGCCTCACGCTGAGTGACGTCCCCACGGATTGGCGGATCGGCGACACGCTGGTGCTCACGGGCACGACCTATGACAAGTCCGGTTCGCACACAGACAACAGCAAGTTTCAGGACGAAGTCCTTAAGATCACCGGCATCTCCGGGAACACGGTGTTTTTCGAACACCAAGACGTCGGCGGCGACGCGTTGCGGTTCGACCATGAGCGGCCCGCAGGCGCGGCCGACAAAACCGAGATCTACGTCGCCAATTTGACCCGCAATGTGCAGTTCCGCACCGAAGCGGGCGAAGACGCCGCGATTGGCGAGCGCGGCCATGTGATGTTCCACGGCCATGACGTGGTGATCGATGGCGCGGGATTTTACGATCTGGGTCGGACGAACAAGGACTTGCTCGCCGATCCGCTTAACCCGGTGACGTTTGGCGGGGAAACCTTCGGCGGCGGCGGCACGAACATTCCCGGCCGCTATCCGGTGCATTTCCACCGTCCGCTCGATAACGAAGCCGGCGGCGGTCACGGCCATGGCGGCGGTCACGGTCACGGCCATGGCGGTGAAGGCGGTCCTGTCACGCCAGGCCTCGAGGGGCTGATCACCGGCAGCGTGGTCTCTGGCGGGCCCGGTTGGGGCTATGTAAGCCACGGCGCGCGCACGCTCTTCGAAGACAACGTGTCGTTCGACGTGCTGGGCGCCCACTTTGTCACCGAGGACGGCGACGAACAGGCCCGCTTCCTCGACAATATCGCGATTAAGGCGCCGGGGGCGGAAAGCGAGCCGCTGTTCAACCCGCTCATTCCCCACGACACCAGCCGCACCGACCGCGGGGTCTTGGAGGACACCGGCGCGGGCGGAACCGGGTTCTGGTTGCAGTCGGGCTATAGCATTCGGGAATTCGACGGCAACATCGCGGTCTCCGCGGCCGACGCGGGCATTGTGGTCTATGGCACCCATGACAGCGCCAATCGGGGCGTGCTGACCCCGTTCGAAGTGGCCCACCACACGCTCAAGCCTGAGCATCAGGACTTGTTTGATCCCGCTGACGGGCCGATTGCGGTCTGGAAAGTGCCGATCTCGGATTTTGTCGACAACACGGTCTATAACAGCGCCAACGGCATCGAGCTGCGCGGTCAAACCCGTGACGATACCGGCTTTGACTCCTTCCAAATCGAGCACACCACCCAAAGCGTGCTCGAAGACACCACGCTCTGGGGTATTCGCGATTTCGGGGTGGAGATCGATTACGCCTCTCACATCCATCTCGACGGCGCGTTGATTTTTGGCGCGCCTGAGGCGATCGATAATAATCGGCTCTATAGCGGCAAGGTGAGCGCCGGCTTTAAGGCCGCCAAGAACGGACGCCATTTCACGCTGGAAGACCTGCATGTGGAAGGCTTTGAGGTGGGGGTTCGCCTGCCCTCAACCGCAGGCCAAAGCATTGCGGACGAAAGCGAAGCCGGGGCCAACAGCCAGCTGATCGGCGGCGAGTTCCGCAACAATTTGGTGAATTTCTTCCGCTCCGACTCCCGCGAGGGCGGTACGCCGCAGGACCCGTTCATTCATCCCGATTTGCGGGATCTGAGCGAAACTGCGCCGTTCTCGCCCTATCTGGAGATCCTTGAGCTGCCCGACGCTGAGCCCAACGGCCCCAACCAAGCGCCCATCGCCGCGTTCGAGGCCGAAGACACCGGCGGCCTGCGCGTGGCGTTCGACGCCTCGGCCTCCGACGATTCCGACACCGGATTAATCGTACGCACGCGCGGCGGCGAAAACCCGCTCAGCAGTGGGGACAACGACCTTATCGGTTTCCTGTGGGACTACGACAATGACGGGGTTTATGACGATTTTGGCCAGCACGCCTCCCATGTGTTCGGCGCGCCGGGGACCTATGACGTCAGCCTCACGGTCGTGGACGAACAAGGGGCCGCCACTGAGTTAACCCAATCCGTCACGGTCGGAGATGGGGCGGTCCACAATCTGCTGGTGGATGGGGGGTTCACCGACGCGGAGACCACCGGCGCGCGATTCCGGCTCAACGCCGAACAAGCCGAACAGGGCTGGACAGCCGTGGGGCGCTGGCAACTGTCGGGCGACGCAGCGGTCTCGTCCGGTTCGGGCGGTCAAACCAATCTGGTGCAAATCCTTTATGACGAGGGCGAAACCCGCGGGATACAGGACTTCGCCTTTGACGCCTTCCGCACCGGGGACAGCGGCGCGTTGTCGGTCCAGGTGTTGGGCGTGAACGGCTTTTTCACGCTCAAGCCCTGGGACAAGCTCAACCGTTTGCCGGACTTGTTCAACGATGAAGCCGATGGCGCGGTCACGGTGCTCGCTGAACTCGACGATATTGGCGGGAACGCCCAGAGCTTTGACTGGACGCGGTTTGACCTGGGGCCGGTCGACTTTGACGCCGGCTATGACTTCATCATTGTGCGGTTCATCGCCCAATCCATTAAGGGCGGGGAACAGTTTGGCGTCGACGATGTCTTTCTCGGCGGGGGCGCGCCAAACCTGATCACCCTGGCGGGCGATGTGGCGGCGAGCGCGGATGTGGATGTGTTCACCGCCTCAAGCGGGGCGGCGCGGATCACCGGCTTTACCCCGGGCGAAGACACCATCGATCTGCGCGGCGCCTCCGACATCGCCTTGGCGAGCGTGGCTGGGGACGCGGAGATCCGCTTCACCGATGCGACCGGGGCCGCGGGCGTTGTGACCGTGGCGGGTGTTAACCCCTCAGACCTGAGCGACAGCCTCGTGCTCACCGGCGCAGCGGCGCCGGTCCCGGAGCCGGAACCTGAGCCCGAGCCGGAGCCGGAACCCGAGCCGGAGCCCGAGCCGGAACCCGAGCCGGAGCCCGAGCCCGAGCCGGAGC